>NZ_CP151767.2:1800000-2100000 GCF_038443705.2 Yoonia sp. SS1-5
CCAGCACGCAATACGGCTATCGGAATTATTTGCGGCGCGAGCATTTGCGCGGACCATTCCAGGGGAATGAGCCGACGAAAACCTACTTCTTTCTGGCCCGGTACGAGCTGACGGAACTGCAATACAGCGCTCTGACCGACCCCGATTGCGGCTTCCGGCCATCCGCGATCATGACTGTGCCCAAAACCGGCGTGTCCTGGTTCGAGGCGCAGGATATCAGCCGGATCTATACCGAATGGCTCTTGGCCAATGCGCCCGACAGCCTGCCAGAGCCGCGCGATGGCGGCCTGTCATATCTGCGCCTGCCAACCGAGGCCGAATGGGAGTTTGCGACCCGTGGGGGCGAGACAGTTGACGACCTCGACTATACGGGCCTACGGCATCCGATGGACGAGAATCTGTCATTCTACGCCCAGTTCGGGGGCGACGGTACAGCACCGGTCGGGACGCGCGCACCGAACCCGCTTGGGCTTTTTGACATGCTTGGCAATGTTGAAGAGATGATGCTGGAACCATTTCGGCTGAATGCGCTGGGGCATACCCATGGCCAGATCGGTGGTATGGTCACGCGCGGCGGGTCCTACCTGTCGGAACCCGGTGATTTGACCAGCGCCGCCCGCACCGAATGGTCGTTCTACAACACCCGCCGCGGCACCGCACAGGCCCCCGAAACCGTCGGGTTCCGGTTGGTGATCGGGGCAACCGCATTGGGCCGCACCGGGGCAGAGCAGATCGGCGAAGACTGGCGTGCCCGGTTTGAAGGTGATCCTGACGAGGTCGACTCGCCCATTACAATCCTGATCGACATGATCGACGAAAGCATTGACCCGACCCAGACAGAGGCGCTTGAAACTGTCGTACTGGACCTTGCAACAGCCGAGGACGCGGCGCGCACCGCGCGGGCAAGTCAGCTGAATGCAACGCTGGAACTTGCCACGACCACCTTGTCGATGATCCGATTTCAGGGACGGCGGGCCGTCTCGATCCAGGACAGGATCGACAAGGACCTCGCCGATATTGCGTTTCTGGAGGGCAAGACCGATCAGGTATCAATTGACGCGCGCGATCAGATCATCGCCAGCATGCCGCAATTCGAGGCGCTGTTGGCCGATGTCACCCAATCCATCCGCAACCAGGTTGGTGCCTATGCGCGGGGCTTGAACCTGCTGGCCGATGCGCAACCCGCAGAGGTTGAAACCGCATTCACCATCTACCGATCCGAACTGGAAAGCCGCAATGGGGATGAATTTCTGGACCTGCTGGTCAAATTACGCGATCATTTGGATGTATTGATTGAGAATCAGGGCCTTTCCGCCGACGCGCTTATCGAGTTGGCATTGCGGCCATAGGTATTTGTTTTGAGGGTTTTATGTTTCGCATGACCGGCATCGCATTGGCATTGACCGCCACAATTGCATGCGCCCCGAACGCATATGACGAAAGTGGCGCGGTCATTGCGCCGCCGACAGCGCGCGCCGCACAGGTCCCGACACCCGCCCTGATTGACCGCGAGTTGCGCAATCTGGCCACGTCACTGGACGAGACACAAGCGCTCAAGACCGTTGCGGCGTTTACCGCAGCGGCCATCATTGCATGCCAGATACGTGACTGCCCAAAGGGTTTCGAGGCGCAGGTGATGCTGAATGGCACGCAATCATCCCTGCAGAACACATCACCGGTCAATCCGGATATCGCCAATTCGCGCGGGCAGGCCTTGCGTGGTTTTGAATATGCCCAAAAGCAAACCGTGCAGATGGAACAGCTGGCATCCGTCGCACAGGCGATGGCCTTTATCGCCCGGCGGGATGCGGATGCTTTGACAGGCACGCAGCCCCCCGCGACCACCGCGCAAAGGGCTGCCTGGGCCGACCTCTATGCAGATCGCGAGGCCCGGCTGTTCACGCTTGTTCCCGTGGTCGCGCGTAAGGCTGACAATATGCGCCGCACTGCCCAAGGCGTCGCGGCCCGCATCCCGGATCCGCAATTGGCAATCAACTACCGCAATCTGGCCCAGCGCCAGACCGCAGCCGCCCGCGACACGCTGCGCTATGCATCAGGTGTTCGCGCCGCAACGAAACGGCTGCGCAGCGAAACAACGCAATAATCAATGAAACATATAAATAGTTCATAATGGGGATAGAAATGAGAAAATTCAGGATATTAGGCGCAGGCCTTGCGCTGACTGCGATGCTGGCTGCCTGTGCGCCCGATGGTCAGGGTGGCACGAATAATCTTGCGTCTGATCTTGTCACGCTCAGCGGCGGGTCGGCGGGGCAATCACCACAACAACGCGAATTGTCAGCCCGGCAGCGCGACTATGCCAAGGCGCGCGTTCAGGCCGTTGGCGTATCGGTCGCAACCGTGCTGATCGGCTGCCAGATCAGGGGCTGCACCAATGAACAACGCAACCAACTATTGGCGACGGCGGTTGTTGGTGGGTATCTTGTCGGTGGCTATCTGACGAACCGTGACGCGGAATTCCAGGGCACCCAAGAGACCCTGCGCAAGGATATTCAGGTCGCGCGCGAGGACAATGCCCGCCTCAGCCGCAGTGTCAGTGCCGCCAAAAGCGTTGTCAGCTATCAGCGCCAGGAGATAGCGACCCTGAACCAGGGCCTTGCGAATGGCTCAGTCACGACTGCAAACTACAAGGCCAAGCTTGCCGGTATGCAGCAGGATGTTGCCGCAACCCGCAATATCCGCCGTGATGCGGAACAGAACGTGCAAGCGCTGAACAACTCGATCCAGCGTCACCAGCAAGCAGGGCTGAGCACTGCGCAGCTTCGCCAGGAACGTGCGCGACAGCAGGCCCGGATCAACGAATTGCGGTCCGAAGAAAACCGGATGCTGGCCAATATCGCCCGCGCACCAGCCGAGGTGCGGGCATGAGCATTATTGGCATCAAGGGGACAGGCATTGTTGCCGCGTTCGTTCTGACAGGGCTTGCCGCCTGCACAGACCCAAATCAGGACGCTTGCGGAAACGCCAATCGCTCTGCCTCTTTAGGTAATCTGGCGGGCAATGCGCTCAGCGGGTCCTATGGCGATTGCATCGACAGCCTGCAGCAGGAATTGCAGGGGCTGCGCCTGGAAGGCCGGCAGCTTGAGGCCGAGGCAAGCAGGCTGAACAGCTTGTCCGCCAGTCTTAGCGGCGAACGCCGGGCCGCTGCGCAACGGCTTGCCAGCCTGAACGCGGAACAGGCTAACCTTGTCAGCCAAATCGCACAGGCCGGCCAAAGCGGCAATGCATCCGAGGCGCAGGTCCAATCGGTCATCAATCAGGAACGCAACCTGCGGTCTGATATCGCAAGCGCCGGTGACGGGGTTGATCCCGATACAGCAGCCCTGCTGGAACGCAGACAGGCCGAGCTGGATCAATTGGCGCTGGACCTGCTCTAGCACACAAAAGCGGGCCTTGCCGTCAGGCGGCGAGGCCCAGTATGGCCCGGGCCTGTTCCGGGCTGGCAATCGGGCGATCATGGCGGTCGCAGATCTCGACCGCCCGTTTGACAAGCGCCGCATTGGACGGCGCCAATGTGGTCCGGTCAAGGCGCACGTTATCTTCCAGCCCGGTGCGAACATGCCCGCCCGCAGCGATCGCCCATTCGTTCAGTTCAATCTGATGCCGCCCGATCCCGGCCGCACACCACGGCGTTCCCGGTGCCAGCCGCTCAAGCGTTTTGATATAGTAGTCAAATACATCGCGATCTGCCGGCATCGCATTTTTCACCCCCATGACGAACTGAACATAAAGTTGGCCATAAAGCGCGCCGGCCTTGTGCAGGGCAACCGCTTGATGAATGTGGGACAGATCAAAGGCCTCGATCTCGGGCGTAATCCGGTACTTGCGCATTTCACCTGCCAGCCACGTCACAAGATCGGGCGGGTTTTCATAAACCCGGGTCGGGAAATTATTGGACCCTACCGTCAGTGAGGCCATGTCCGGCTGCAAAGGCAGCATTCCGCCCCGCGCTGCCCCTGCCCCGGACCGGCCGCCTGTCGAGAACTGAATGATCATCTGGGGACAATGGGCGCGCAGCCCCTCTTGCAGCTGCGCAAACTTGTCGGGATCACTGCTGGGGCTGCCATCATCGTTGCGCACATGACAATGTGCGATGGTGGCCCCTGCCTCGAACGCCTCATGGGTGCTTTCAATCTGTTCAGTCACCGTAATCGGGACCGCCGGGTTATGCGCCTTCGTCGACACTGACCCGGTGATCGCGATGCAAATGATACATGGTTTGCGCATCCAAGCCCCCTAGATATCCAGAAAAACAGTCTCTGCCGCACCTTGCAGACAGATGTCAAACCGGTAGGCATGATCCCCGGTTTTCTTGCAGATCAGTGTACCCCGCCGGTCCGGGTCCACAAGCTGCCCAAGCAGCGGATCACGTTGATGGGCCGTCTGATCCTGCGGAAAATACATACGCGTATGCAACCCGATATTGATCCCGCGCGCCACAATCCAAAAGGTGATATGGGGCGCATTTTGCGTGCCATCGGGTAGCGGCCGGGCACCCGGCTTGATCGTCTCAAATTGGAACAGCCCGCTATCAGGGTCGCAGCCGCTGCGCGCCCAGCCCAGAAAGTTCGGATCGGCCTTGCCCCGCGTCTCAAGGTCCGACGGGTAAAGGCCGGTCGCATCGGCCTGCCACAGCTCGACCATCGCGTCCGTGACCAGCGCCCCCGTCCCGTCGGTGATGACCCCTTCGACAGTAATGGGCGGTCCGCTGATCGAACCGCGCCGAACCGTGCTGCCCAAATTAGCGTCGGGGCGCTGGATACCCACCACTTTCGGCAAACACCCGATATGCAAGTAGGGACCTGCGGTTTGAGACGGTGTTTCCTTGTGCTGATCCATCGTCACAAACCCGCGGTCCGGTTTTCAAATGGCGTCTGATGGCGTCCGCGCAGCGTGATATCAAACCGGTAGGCAAGCATATCCATGGGGACGGCCCTGTCCATATCCAGCCGGGCGGTCAGCCGGTCGACCGCCGCAGGATTGCCAAGGCTGTTGACAATGGGGCAAAGCGGGATCAGCGGATCCCCCTCGAAATAGAATTGTGTGATCAGGCGCTGCGCAAAGCTTGGGCCAAGGATGCTAAGATGAATATGCGCAGGTCGCCACGCATTCGGGCCATTTGGCCACGGGTATGCGCCAGGCTGGATCGTCCGGAATGTGTAAGCCCCGTGCGTGTCGGTCATCACCCGGCCACAGCCGCCAAAATGTGGATCTAGCGGGGCAAGGTAGCCGTCATTGTGATGCCGGTAGCGCCCCGCAGCATTGGCTTGCCATATCTCGATCAGGGTGTCGGGCAGCGGCCTGCCATTCTGGTCAGCGACCACACCATGAACCAAAATCCGCGGCCCAATCGCCGCCTGCCCTTCCGCTCCGTAATTCAGGATCAGATCGTCATCGCGCGGCTGCAGGACGTCATGGCCAAAAACCGGCCCGGTTTCTTCGGGCAGCGCCGTCGGCATGTGCAGAAGTGGCGCATGCGGGCTGCGCAAGATAGTTGTTTTGTAATCCGGGGTCAGTGCAGCAGGTTGCCAATCACGGTCCCGCGCCATGAACGGGCCTTTGGTCACGACGGAATTTCCATCTCGGCAATGGTTTCCTTGGCGAGGGTGATCGCATGGTTGGCTTTGGGCACCCCGGCATAGACCGCCACATGCAGGAAAGCCTGCATGATATCCTCGGCCGAGGCGCCTGTGTTGCGGCAGGCGCGGACATGCATCGGAATTTCGGCGTAACTGCCCGTTGCAGCCAGAACCGCCAGGGTCAGCATCGACCTTTCCCGCCGCGTGATTGTATCATCAGCCCAGACCGTGCCCCAGGCCGCGTCGGTGATCAGGTCCTGAAACGGGGCGTCAAATTCTGTCTTGGTGGCTTCGGCCCGATCAACATGTATATCACCCAAAACTTCGCGTCGGATGGCCATTCCGCGTCTTGCCTTGTCGTCCATGGATCCGCTCCTTTGTTTGTGGTTCATCAATACGGCAGGCCGACATAGTTTTCGGCCATCGCCCTTTGGGCGGCTTCACTGCTGCGCAGCAAGGACAGCTCGGCCGCCTGCAGCTTTTGGTCAAACCCGGATTGGTCCGGATAGCGGTGCAGAAGGGATGAAAACCACCACGAAAACCGTTCGGCCTTCCACACCCGTGCAAGGGCCTTTGCCGAATAACCATCAATCCCGCCTACACTGCCGCTTTCGTAGAAATCGACCAGGGCGTGATAGAGATAGTACACGTCCGATGCCGCCGTGTTCAGCCCCTTTGCACCTGTTGGCGGCACGATATGGGCCGCATCACCGCACAGAAACAGGCGGCCCCAGCGCATCGGCTCTGTCACGAATGAGCGCAAAGGCACAACGGATTTTTCAATGGATGGGCCGGTGACCAATGCGGCGGCTTGATCGGGCGGCAACCGCAACCGCAATTCATCCCAGAAGGTGTCATCGCTCCATCGTTTTACGTCGTCGGATGCGTCACATTGCACATAGTACCGGCTGAGATTTTCATTGCGCATCGAACACAGGGCAAAGCCGCGCGGCGCGTTGACGTATATCAGTTCGTCGTTGACGGGTGGTGTCTCACTCAGGACGCCCAGCCATCCAAACGGATAGACCTTTTCGAATTCCTGCCGCTTGTCCGCGGGAATGGTCTTGCGGCTAACGCCGTGAAATCCGTCGCAGCCCGCGATGAAATCGCAGTCTATCCGCCGGGTCTGGCCGTCCGCGTCATAGGTCACATGCGGGGTTTCGGTATCTGCGTCATGGATGGTGACATTCTCGGCGCAGAACACGGTTGGCGCCCCGCTTTCGGCGCGGGCATTGTAAAGATCGCGCGTCACTTCGGTTTGGCCGTAGACCATGACGGGCTTGCCCGTCAGCGCCACAAAGTCGATGCGGAACATATCGTTGCCATCCGATAGCAGCGTGCCATCATGGACGAACCCTTCGGCGCGCATCCTGTCGGCGCAACCGGCCTCGGCCAATAGGGACACTAGCCCCTGCTCCAGTACACCTGCCCTGATCCGGCCCAACACATGGGCCTTGGTCTGCCGTTCCAGCACAACCGCATCGACCCCGCGCAGATGCAGCAACTGCGCCAGCAGCAGGCCAGACGGGCCACCCCCGATGATCGCGACCTGTGTTCGCATCTCGCCCTCCCCGCGATTGCAAACAGAGTGATCGAATGTCACCCGCAAGTAAAACGCAAAAACGGTCTCAAAACGACCGAAGGCGGGCGCGGGTTATGATCTGGTCTGGAACGCCTCAGATCACCTGATCGTCTGCGTCAAAGAAATGCACCCGCCCATCTTCACAGATGATGCTCATCGGGTCACCGGGGCCAAGCGTGGTATCCCCCGAGATCCGCACATTGATCTGCACACCATCACCGCAATCCATGACCACAAATGTATCCGCGCCCAGATATTCCAGCACATCGACCCGCCCGTCGATATGACCCGCGCCCGGTTCTGCCAGGCGCGCATGTTCGGGGCGAATGCCCACCTGCACGGCACCATCCGGTGGCGTCAGCCCGGTCATATGCCGGGTTGGCAGAACATTCATCCGGGGCGACCCGATGAACTGGGCCACAAAAAGGTTCGCAGGGCTTTCATAGAGCTCGCGCGGGCTGCCGACCTGCGCGATCCGGCCCCCTTCCAGCACCACGATCCGATCCGCCAGGGTCATCGCCTCGACCTGATCATGTGTGACGTAGATCATCGTCGATTTCAGGGTCTGGTGCAGTTTGGCGATCTCGTAGCGCATCTCGACCCGCAAGGCCGCGTCCAGATTTGACAGCGGCTCGTCAAACAAAAAGGCGGTCGGGTCGCGGACAATGGATCGGCCAATGGCCACCCGCTGACGCTGCCCGCCGGACAGGTCCTTGGGGCGGCGATCCATATAGGCGTCAAGCTTCAGAACCCGGGCCGCCTCGTCCACCTTTTCGGCGATTTCCGCGGCAGGCAGCCCGGCGGATTTCAGGGGAAAGCCCACATTGTCGCGCACCGACATATGCGGATAAAGCGCGTAGGACTGAAAGACCATCGCCAGCCCGCGTTTGCTGGGCGGTTCTGCCGTGGCATCCCGATCGCCGATCATGATCTGCCCCCGACTGGTTTCTTCCAGCCCTGCGATCATCCGCAGCAACGTCGACTTCCCGCAACCAGACGGCCCGACAAAGATGACAAACTCGCCCTCTGCAATCTCCAGATCGACGCCTTTGATTACCTGGATATTGCCAAACCACTTTTCGACATTGCGCAGCGCGATAGAGGACATCAGGCCGCCCCTTTCATTTCACTATCGGGTTTATGACGCGCCCAGGTCAGCCAGATTGCAGCGGTCCAGGTGAAATCTGCCCCACCACAAGGGGCCGCATCCAATGGATCGAAATATTCCCAGAACCCATGTTTCTGCAGCATCATTTCCGTCTCTGCCCGCAGCCTTTCAGCCAGATCCGCACGACCGTTTTCCGTAAAACCAATCGCCAATAGCGCGTTCAGAAACGGCCAGGACGGCCCGCGCCAGTATTTGCGCGAATGAAAGCTCGGCGCTTCGGGGTCCGCCGAAGGGATACCATAGCTGACCGCGTCCCAGACCCGCATCAGTTGCGTATCTAGTTCGGTGTTTCCGGCACCGGCCAGATAGGCAAGAAACGCCCCCGACCCCAGGACATTTGCAAACGCGCCGGTCCGCAGGTTGCGCGCGTCATACGCGCCGAGTGCCGGGTTCCAGATTTGCGGCAGCGCGGATCGCAATGCGGCAGCCCATTCTTCGATCTGCGAGACATCATGGCCCAGCGCTTGGCCAAGTACCGCCAGATCCCGGTGGGCCCGCAACAGCACAAAGGTGGTTCCCGGGTCCGACATCAGGAACGGCCCCTCATCCACGATGGTCTTGTCATCCCAACCACAGTTTCGGCCAAATTCCACAATGGTGATGTAGCGGTCGTAATCCTCTTTTGTGGGGCGCATGTCGGGATCGACATGGCCTGTATCCCGGCGGGTATATGGCCCGACCGATGACCCATCGACCCCAGCCATCCCAATATCCCAATCCGGGCAATTGTCGCGCCCACTTTCCCATGGATGCACGATTGCCGCAGGGCCGTGGGTGCAGCGGACCTCGTGCCACCAGCGGTGCCAGGCCAGAAGTTTGGGGTAAAGGGCTGCAAGCCTGTCCCGGCCTGCGTCGGGGTCCATTTCCCAGACAAGCCGCGCCATGGTGGCCGCAACAGGAGGTTGGGTGATCCCCGATGTGGGCGGCGTCTGCCCCGTTCCCCAAACGTCCGGTCCGGGGAAATAGCCCGGATCAACCTTGTGAAAGATGATGTGGGGAACCATACCGCTGGGCCATTGGCTGGCCATCAGCGTATCAAGTTCATCCCAGGCACGCGGATTATCGAATGTCGCAAACCCCCATGCGGCAAAGGCGCTGTCCCAGTTCCATTGATAGGGATAAAGCCCGTGAGTTGGCAGCGTATAGCCGCCTTTGTCATTCAAACGCAGGATCGCGCGGGCCTTGTCATCAAGATCAGTCATATCGTTATCCTTTGACGCTGCCCGCAGTCAGGCCTTTGGTCATAAATCGTTCCAATCCCAGAAACAGCGCCATGATCGGAACAGTGGCAACCACGGAACCGGCCATCAGGTGCTGCCTTGGAATTTCAGAGGAATTGAGCGAGGCAATGCCCCGCGTAAGGGTGAATTTGCTGGGGTCATCCAGCAACATGAAGGCCAGCAGGAACTCATTCCACGCGATCATGAACACATAGAGCGACACTGACGCCATGGCAGGCAGCGACAGCGGCAGCGTGATTTTCCAGATCACCTTGAGCCGGGACAAACCATCCATCAGCCCCGCCTCTTCGACCTCGGCCGGTAGCCCGCGGAAATACCCCTGCAGCATGTATAGCGCGACCGGAATGGTCGTGACCGGGTAGATCATGATGATCCCCACCAGCGAATTGCGCAAACCCGTCATGGAAAAGGCAATATAGATCGGCAAGGCCAGAACGATCATCGGCACCATGTAGATCAACAGAATAGAGCGCGAGAAGGCCGCCCGCCCCTTGAACCGCAGCCGCGCAACCGCATAGGCGCCGGGCACCGCAAACAAAAGCGTGATAAAGACCGTCAGCACGGAAATCAGAAATGAGTTGACCAGATAGGTGCCGAAATTGAACTGGGTGAACAACTCGTCGTAGGATCGGAACAGATCCCAGCCCTTGGACAGATCAACCGAAAAATCCAGCGGGTTCTGGATAAGCTCTGCCTGATTTTTCAGGCTCGTCAGCACCATCACATAGAATGGGATCAGCACGATAGCCGTGAAAAAGATATAGCCAAAGCCGGTCAGGAATTTAATCACTGCGCCCTCGAACTCGTGACGGGTCAACGCCTTGGCGGGCATATCATCAAGGATCACATGAACCGACCACACAAAAGCCACCGACAGGGCGGTTGCCGCAAAGATCGACGCAAAGGCGCTGGCCTCTGGCCCGACAACCAACGGCCCAGAGGCCAGCAGGATCAGAATAACAAGCGAGGCCGTGCCCATAACTTCGCCCCAGAAGTCGCCCAGACGCTGCGAGATCGTATAGCCGATGATCCCGCCCCATAGCAGCGACAGCAGGATATGGGGCCGGAACGCCTCGCCCGTCGAAAAGCTCATCGCGACGGCGACCGTTGTCGACAGGACAACCATCCACAGCGCGCCCAAAAGCGGGCCGATGACAAAGCCGTAGCGAAGCGCACTCATAGCCCTTCCTCCCGACTGATGAATTTGAAGAAGAAGGCCGAAAACAGCAGCAGGCAGCCAAAGATCACCACCGCCACAGCCGCACCCGCACCGATATTGGACACGGCAAAGGCCTGCTCGTAGACATTGACGGTCAATGTCCGTGTCCCTGCATTGCCTCCCGTCAGCAGAAAGATGTCGTCGAACTTGTTAAAGGTCCAGATAAAGCGCAGCAGGAACAGCACCGACAGGATGCCCAGCAATTGCGGAACGCTCAGCGCCCAGAATTGCTGAAACGGCGAGGCCCCGTCCATATCGGCAGCCTCGTACATGTCGGTATCAATGCTTTGCATCCGGGCCAGGATGAACAGGAAAGACAGCGGAAAGTACCGCCAGATTTCAAAGATCGTCACCATGATCAGCGCCAGTGGGCGTTGACCGAAAAAGTTGATCGCTTCTTGCGTGACGCCCATCTGGATCAGCAACGCATTGGCCGAGCCCGAGAAGGGGTCAAACAGCAATATCCACGCGAATGCGACCGCAATAATCGGTGAGACATAGGGAAACAGATAAAGGCCCCGCAGAATGCCCTGCCCTTTGAAAGACTTGTTCAACAGCAGCGCCGCGAACAGGCCAAAGAGCAGCGCACCTATTGTGCCAAAGACGGTGTAGAACATCGTGACCCAAAACACCGACCAGAACTCTGCCCCGTCAAAGACACGCTTGAAATTGTCCAGGGTGAACGTGGCATTGGTCAGCACATTGGACGCACTGCCAGTCACGTCAGCGGCGCTGTCTTGCGGCCGCAAGGCGTTGTCGAGATAGGGTTGTGCGACGATCGCCGGGAAGGTCAGGCTTTCGCGGTATCCACCCTCGATATCGCCAAGGTCACAGCGCAGGGCGCGGTCATCCAGCGTACAACGCGGATCAACCTCGGTGATGGTCAGGCCTTCGGGGACGGTATCGGCGAAAGTGACCCCAAGGATCGGTTGTTCCTGCGAGGAATTGCGCAAGCGGTATCGGATCGTCGCCTGATCGCCCACGGCCTCGTCATCACCACGGATATCCTCGCGCAGCACCACCTCGGGGGCGCGCAAATCCGCAAGCGAGACGGGTTTGACGCTGATCCAGAAGATCGCAAGCAATGGCAGCAGCACCACCAGCGCGACGGCGGTGATCGTGGGGGCCAACAGACCCCAGGCCAGACGCGCCTCTATCCGCGCAAGCGGGCCGGTGCCCTTTGGTGGGGATGTCTCAGACATGGCAGATGTCGCATTTCATCGGGAAAGGCCCGCCCCGGAATACAATGCCCGGGGCGGGATGATTTTCAGCGTTTACTCGACACCGGCAATAGCCGTGTTCAGCTCTGCCACTGTCGCGGCTGCGTCACGCTCACCATCAATATACTCTCTGACCAGACGATTGATCACTTGGGAGTTGATGATTTTAGAGGCCGTGGCCAGCTGCCCATCTGCAACGCCCCAGCGCTGTGCGACGTCCAGACCACCAACGATCTCGCCGATCATCGCCGCGTCATACAGATCGCCAAGCGGCGCCTTGCGGTCCACGCCGACATCAAGGGTCGCCCACAATTCGCTGAACTTGCCGGGCTCGTCCACCGTACCGCGACGGACCGGGAACTTGCCTTCCGGTGCAATTGCAAGGGTCTGCCCGTAGCCTTCGGTCATCGAGTATTCGACAAATTCCATCGCCGCATCTGTTGACGCATCTGATGTGATCCCGAAATAGCGCACGTCACCCCAGGCTGCCCCGTCAGGGTTGGATGGCCCCGAGAAGTTCGTCACGATGCCTGTCGCTGCCGCCAGATCGGTGCTGGTTGGGTCATCGTTGATGGTTGGCGGGGCGCTGTCACGCAGGCCAGCAAGTTCATCCAGAATGAACGGCGACCAGATGATCATCGCCGCATTGCCCGAGAAATAAAGCGACCGCGACTGATCCCAGTAAAGATCGCCGGGGGGCGAGGCCTCGGCAATGGCCTTGTAGAATTCCAGCACCTCGATTGTCGCGGCTTCATCAAGTTCGGCAATGCCGTCAGGTCCGACAGGCGAGACGCCATTTGCAAGGAACACATGTTCCAGCACCTGGCTCATGAAGTTTTCATCAATCTTGGTCGCGGCGACAAAGCCATACATCTCGGGCGGGTTGTGCAAGGCCTCAACCGCTGCAAGCACGTTGGCATAGGATGTTGGTGGCTCCAGCCCCGCTTCGGCGAATTTATCGGCACGGTAGACCAGCATCTGGGTCCAGCCATCGACCGGAACTGACGCATACCCACCATCAGCAGCGGCCATTGAAAGGGCGCCGGGCGCGAAGGTTGACGGATCAAGGTTTTCCACCACATCCGTTGCCGCGTCAGTGTCGAGGATTCCCGCCTCGGCCCAAGGCAGTGCGTATTGCAGCGGGTGATAGATGATGTCGGGCAGATCGCCTGCCGCAAATGCGGCTGTGGCCCGTGTGCCCAGATCGGTCTCTGACACCGGGATCACCTCGACCGTGTGGCCCGATGCAGCAGCAAAATCAGCCGCCATCTGTTCCTGACGTGCCAGACGCTCTGGCTGTTCTTCGGTTGTCCAGAACCGGAGCGTTTCTGCACCGGCTGCAACAGATGACAGCACCAAGGCGGTGGCTGCCCCCATCAGCAACGCAGATGTTTTATTCAGTTTCATGGTGTTCCTCCCTTTGAGTATCTTGGATTATTCTTATTGCGCCATCTGTTTGGACGATGATGGCCAATTCCGGGCTGGCGGGCCAACGGACCCGCGATTGAGAAAAGTGGCTGGGACCTCTTCGCGCAGCGTATCCAGGGGTTCGCCCTTGATGCGCCGGATCAGCAATGTGCTTAACCGCTTGCCGGAATTTGTGAAATCAACTGCAAATGTGCTGAGCGGGGGTTGGGCATGCCCGCCATCGGGCGTGCCATCATAGGATATGACAGAAACATCCTTGCCGATTGTCAGACCCCGCGCCGCCGCGGCCCGGTAGACACCAAGGGCCGCAAAATCGACAGCACAGACGATTGCCGTTGGCCGTTGCGGTGTATCAAGCAGGGCGTCGGCTGCGGCGGCCCCTTCATCCACGGTCACGGCATTTTCCTTGATATGTGCAGGATCAACGGGCAATCCCGCTGCGGCCATCGCCTGCATGAACCCCGTGTGGCGCAAGGCGGCATATGTGTATTGCCGCCCGCCATTGATAAAGCCGATGCGCCGATGCCCCAGCCCCACCAGATGCCGCACGGCCTCTTGCATGGCCCCCTCGCCCAGAACATCAAACCACGCGCAGCCGGCCGGATCGGGGTTGCGTCCAAACAGGACAAACGGCACATCCGCCTGCCGCAACATGGCGACGCGGGCATCATTGATCATCGGGCGCGGCAGGATGAACCCGTCAACCTTGCGGTCCGCGATCATGCTACCAAACATATCCAGCGTATGCTGCGGGCTGTCAGAGGCGGCGATGGTCAATGTCCAGCCTTCGGCGCTGGCCCCTTGCGACAGGCCGGACAGGAATTCCGCCAGAAAGGGCCGCTGGGAATCGTGATCGGCCATCTGGATCACCAGGCCCAGCGACTTGGTCAGACCGGTACGAATAGCCTGCGCATGGCTAAGCGGGCGATAACCCATCTTGTCCGCCATCCGGCGCACACGCAGCTGGGTCGAGGCCGAGATATCCGGATAAGCATTCAGCGCTCGTGAGACAGTGGATTTGGTCACCCCCAAGGCGCGCGACACATCCGCGATGGTCACACGCGGTGACCTTGCCGTCAGATGACCTTGCCGACCGGTTACGCCCATGATGTCCCCCCTTGGAGAATCAAGATCGGTTCCGAAACCGGTTTCGGCAAGAAAAATATTAAATTAGTTCCCGCCAAGGCGCCGAAAGACCCGTCATCGCAGCGCATCGCAAGCTACGTTTCGGGCGATGACACCAGTTTTGCGATCGGAAATTCGAAGCCGCCCATCCGCGCAGGCTGGGCGCGCGTGCCGGTCAGAAAGGTCAGCAGCTTGTCACGGTCAATCGGCTTGGCCAACAGGCTAAGGCCCGCTGCATTGCAATCCTGCTGCAGCTCCCTGCTGCGATCCGCGGAAATGATCGCTGCAGGCACAGCGCCGAATTTCTGCTGAATATCGCGGTACAGCATCAGACCGTCTGCGCCTGCCCCAAGCTGATAGTCCAGCAGCAGCACATCCGGCACAAGCTGGATTTCACGCAAAAGCGCCAGCGCCTCGGCGGCGTTCTGGGCCAGCAGCACCTCGGCCCCGTGGTTTTCGACCATCAGTGACATCGCATGAGCGACCTGTTGATCATTCTCGACCAGCAACACGATCATGCCGCGCAGCACATCACCCAGCGCTGCCGGATCATCGGACGGTTTTGGTATGCTCGCGGCATCGACCGTTGCAACCGGCACGTTGATCGAAAAGCAACTGCCATGCCCCGGACGTGACCAAAGGCTAAGCTCGTGACCAAGCCCCATGGCAGCCCGTTCGACAATGGCAAGCCCCAGACCAAGCCCGTCATTTGTGGCAACACCGTCCAGGCGCGCAAATTCCTGAAAGATCGTTTGGGTATCATCTTCGGCAATGCCGGGGCCGGTATCCCAGACCTCGACCCGGGCAGAGCCGCCATTGCGCCGCACACCGACAATCACGCGCCCCGTCACCGTGTATTTCACTGCATTGGCAATCAGGTTCTGCAGGATGCGGCGCAGATAGCCCGGATCACTGATCACACTCAGACTGCTATCAACAACCGTCAGCTCCAACCCCTTCGCCCGCGCCACCGGCGTCAGTTCATCCCGCAATGGCCCGAGGATGGCCGAAAGCTTGACCGCCCGGACATCAAAGACGGCCTTGCCCGCATCAAGTTTCGAGATATCCAGCAGCGCCTCGATTATATTCTCAACCCCGGACAAGGCCGTTTCGGCCTGTGCCAGCACCTTGCGCGTCTGCGGTTCGGTCAACTGGTCCGACAGCGACGACATGAATAATTTTGCGGCTGACAGGGGCTGCAACAGATCGTGGCTGGCCGCCGCAACAAAGCGGGATTTGGAGGCATTGGCGCGCTCTGCCTCGGCCAGCGCCTCGCCCAGCTCTTCGGTGCGTTCCATCACGCCGCGTTCCAGCGTTTCATTGATATCGAACAGCGCCTGGGCCGCTTCGCGTTCGGCGGTCACATCCGTGAAGCTGATCACAAATCCACGATCCGGCATTTCCTGCGCAAACACGCTCAGGGTCTGGACATCGTTGCGGGTGATCTCGAATGCAATGGGTTTGCGGCGCGACCGGTGATTGGCCCAGCGCGCCAGTCGCGCCCTGTCAAAATCGCCATGGAATGTCAGCTCGCTTTCGAGCATGTTCAGCAGGGCGGAAAAGGCAAGGCCACGAATAGCCCTGTCAGGGGCGACCGCAAGGATGCCGTTCATCGTCTTGTTCCAGCCCACAAGCGTCTTGTTGTGATCAAAGATGCAGACACCCTGATTGAGGTGATCCAGCGTGGCTTGCAGGATGCGGGCCTGCTGGTCCAGCATCTCATCGCGCTGCTGTCTTTCGGATCGCATCATCTCGGTCACGTCGGTCTGCAGGATCACCGTTCCGCCGCGCGCGGTGCGATGTTCGCTGATCTGCAGCCACCTGTTCCACATCAGGCGCACGTTGA
Organism: Yoonia sp. SS1-5; assembly: GCF_038443705.2. NCBI lineage: Bacteria > Pseudomonadati > Pseudomonadota > Alphaproteobacteria > Rhodobacterales > Paracoccaceae > Yoonia > Yoonia rhodophyticola. The sequence goes on from NZ_CP151767.2 coordinate 1,816,430, forward strand.
ACACAACATGGTCGCTGCTATGGCGTGACAGGCGTTTGGCAGCCCAGTCCTGCGGCGTTTCGTCCGAGGACAGCGCCAGATGTGTGCTTTGCGACACCAGATCAACGTAATCGGTAAAGTGCAGCCCTTCGGACAGGTGCTGGGTAATGTCGGCGACGTCACGACAGAAACGGCTGTTGAACAGAACCAACCGCTCGTCAGGGTCGAACAACGCAAAACCCTCGTTGATGGTTTCAATGGCCTCGGTGATGTTGGCGCGGGCGCGTTCGGTCTCGGTATGGGCGGCCTCAAGCTGGGCGTTGGATTCCTGCAGCAGATCCAGCGTGCGCTCAAGCTCCTTGGTGCGTTCGCGCACCTGCGTTTCCAGCAAGGCGGCGCGCTCGAACTGCTGATAGGCCAGCCCGGATTGGTCGTTCTTCTGCTCGACCCGGCGCATCAGCGACTGGGTGATTTGCAGCAGTTTTTCGTTCTGACGCGACAGGGTATCGTTGGGATTGATGATCGACATTACGGCACCTGCGCCTTGCGATAGAAGGCGACGCCCGTCATCGTCTGATTGACGTGAAGCGGCCCGATCTGTTCGCCATAGGTCGAAAAGCCGGTCACGTTATATTCCGACAGCAAGGTCGAGATTTCGCGGCTCATCTGGGTTTGTTCAGCCTCGATGCGCCGCAGAATGCAGTCACACCCGATGATATCCGTGGGGGTGGCATCTGCGGAAAGGACCTCCATCCGCGCCCGCAGATGATCTGCCATATTCTGGGGTTCGGCCACGGTCAGCACCATCCCCTCGTCAATGGCAGAGAAAAAGACAAGCTCGCCCGCCTCATTGACCTGCTGGATCGCGCGGACATGGTGATCGCCCCCAATCCGCACCACAACCGGGTGCGAGGCAAATGTAAAACGATCCAGCTGATCGGGGTCCTTGCCGACGATGCGCGCATATTCCCGTGCGGCCGGTTCGGCATTGATAGATTTCACGATGCGACGTTCGGGATCCGCATCGGTCACCACCATCTGCGTTTCGGTCGGGATCAGATGATCCAGGCTAAAGACCTGGGTCTGATGTTGGCTGCGGATCAGCGTCAAAACCGCGCCATTGGTCATGATCTGCCCGTTCAACGCCACCAAAGTGGCCTGAAAATCGGTCCCATCCCCTGCAGATGCCCCGAAAAGCGGCATATCCCGCAACGCAGGCGAGATCGTGGCCGTCAGCGTGTCTTCCCGCCGGGACAACCCGTCGACAATCAGAAAGGCAAAGCCGGTCTCCATGTCCGGGTTGCGATCTTGCAAGGCGACCCGTTCCTGGGCAATGCGGTCTGTTTCGGCCTCGGCCTGAAACCGGTCCAGATTGGCAATCGCCAGTGACGTGGCCGCAAAATCCGCGCTGGGAAAACCGATGGCGACAATCAGCCCCTCGTCATATCCGCCAGCGCCAATTTCACCGGCTGTGGTGCAGGCCACAACCACGGTATCGGGGTAAAGCGCGCTGGCCTCACCAACCACCGCTGCAAAGTCAATTTGCGGGGTTACAAACAGGATCAGCAGGCAAAGCGGCGTGTCGCCCAGACGGCTGCCAAGTGCGGCAACAGGCGATGTCGTTGAACAACGCACCTCGGCCTTTCGCAAAAGGCCGGATTGCAACGGAAGCTCCGTTGTCATGTCTGATAGTCCTCCCGGAACAGGAGGATAGGACGTTTATTTTGCGTTTGGCAATGTGTTAAAAAACCGCGCCTCTTGGGCCACAAGCACTGCTTGTGTTCGGCGCTGGACACCCAACTTGCGCATGATCGCCGTCACATGCGCCTTGACCGTGCCCTCGGCAATCGACAGGTCATAGGCGATCTGCTTGTTCAGTTTACCTTCGCAGATCAGTTCCAGAATGCGGCCTTGCTGATTGGTCAGGGATGACAGCCGTGCGAGCGTCCGGGCATAGTCGTCCCCGTCCGGGGCATCGACAAAACCGGCGGGCTTATAGACCTTGTTTTCGGCGATCTCTGCCAGCGCCTCTTTGAACACGGCGCGTCCCGAATGTTTCGGAACAAAGCCTGATGCGCCAGCGGCAATCGCTGCGTTGATGATTGCGTTGTCCGTCACGGATGAGACGATCACAACCGGCGACTTGTCGGCGCATCGCTTGATCCGGATCAGGCCGTCCAGCCCGCTGACATCCGGCAGATTCAGATCCAGCAGGATCAGTGCAGGGGCAGGCGCGTGCTCTAGCTGTTTGAGCCCGGCCTCCATGCAATCGGCGGTCTTGACGTCATCGAACCGGTCAAGCGCGCGCAAGGTCAGTTCCAGCGCATCACAAAAAAGCGGATGATCATCAATGATCAGCGCCCAGCCACGCTGTGCCTGTGTTGTTGCAGATGCCGAATGTTCAACCATTGCCATGGGTCAAGCCTAGCAACACCGCGATCAATTTTCCAATTCGCCAAAGGTCCAATACAATAAAAAAGACGCGCCACCGTGGGGGAGGCGCGCCTTTTCATCGGCCGTTCGAAGTGTCTAGACCTAGTTTGCGGCCAATTGCTGTGGCAGTCGGAAAGTCCAGAGCAGACCACCCTGATTGAGGTAGTTGACCGCACTTGCGACCTCACCGCCCCAAAGTGGTACCGCACCACCCCAACCGGAGATGACGGTCACGAACTGTTCGCCATCCTGTTCCCAGGTCACAGGCTGACCAACGATGCCCGACCCCGTCTGAAAGGACCACAGAACCTCGCCGGTTTCATCGTCAAAGGCAATGAACTCGCCCTCTGGCGTGCCGGTAAAGACAAGCCCACCTGCCGTTGTCATCACGCCGCCCCACAATGGGCCGGGGTTCTTGAACTCCCAACGAAGCTCGCCAGTATCAGGATCCATTGCCTTGAGGCTGCCGATGTGATCGGCATAGTTCGGCTTGATCGTGAAGCCCGCGCCAAGATATGCGGCGCCCTGCTTGTAGGTGATCGGCTCGTTCCAGATATCCATGCCCCATTCGTTGGAGGGCACGTAGAACAGGCCGGTCTCGGGCGAATGGGCCATTGGCATCCAGTTCTTGCCGCCAAGGAAGGATGGCGAGGCAAAGATCACTTCGCCCTTGTTGCCATCGGCCGCCGCGGCCGGATCACCGGGCCGGTTTTCTTCGACAAAGATCGGCCGTCCGGTGTCATCAATCCCTTCTGCCCACGAGATGTCTTTGACAAACGGCGTGGCCGAAACAAAGGCACCATCTTCGCGGTTCAGAACGTAGAAGAAGCCGTTTCTGTCGGCGGTGGCAAACCGGTCGTTTCCGTCCCGGTCGGTATAAGCCACAACCTCGTTCACACCATCATAGTCCCAGCCTTCGCGGGGCGTTGTCTGGAAGTGCCATTTGATCTCGCCGGTGGCCGGATCAATGCCGATCCGCGATGCAGCATAGAGGTTATCACCCGCATTGCCTTCGGTTGGTGTGCCTGCATTGCGCAGGTGGCTGTTCCACGGTGCAGGGTTACCCGTACCAAAGACCAGTGTATCGGTATCGGCATCATAAGAGCCGCCAAGCCAGGTGGCCCCACCGCCAGTCTTCCACATATCGCCGGGCCATGTGGCGTTCAGTTCACCTGTCATGGTGCTTTCTTCGCCGTTCAGGGTGCCCATATGGCCTTCGATCACCGGACGAGTCCAGACCAGATCGCCGGTCTCGGCATCGCGCGCCTGAACTTCACCGACAATCCCGAATTCGCCGCCCGAGTTACCGGTGATGATCAGCCCGTTCACAATCAGTGGCGCGGCGGTGTAGCTGTAGCCGGCCTTGTAATCGGCGATCTTCTTGTTCCAGACCACATCGCCAGTCATCCGGTTCAGGGCGACGATACGTGCGTCCAACGTGCCGAAATAGACGTTGTCACCATAGATCGCCGCACCCCGGTTCACCACGTCACAGCACGGCAGAATGCCTTCGGGCAGCCGGGCGTCATATTGCCAGATCTCGCGTCCGGTCTTCACGTCGATGGCATACATCCGGCTATAGGACCCGGTGATGTACATCATGCCGTCATAGATCAGCGGCTGGGTTTCCTGCCCGCGCTGCTTTTCACCGCCAAGCGAAAACGCCCAGGCGGGAACAAGGTTTTCCACATTGTCCTTGTTCAGAATATCAAGCGGTGAGTGGCGCTGCAGATTGCGGCCCATGCCGTTGGTCAGCACATCCGCGGTGCTGGCGGCATCGTTCAATAGCATTTCTTCGGTGACCTGCGCCAGCGCAAGACTTGCGCTGGCAATTGCGGCGGCCACAACAGTTACGAACCTTTTCATCTGGTTCCTCCCATTTCCCATTTGAGATCGCAAAGTCCACGCATCGGGCAGACTGATCCGCCGCCAGTAAACGCCCAAAAGGCAAACTGCGCATATTGAACCTTGGTCGTACGACCCCTGCGGGCTTGACGGCGGGGGCTGACCCCCGTGCAGAATGCGACTCGCACCAGTTGGCGTGATGGGGGGATAACCGATGGTAAAGTGGCTGCCGGTTTTGATAGTGACGGCACTGGCCAATCCAGCGGCCGCCGAAACCCGCGATGTTTTTCTGCAAGACGCGGACGGCGCCCGGATCAAGGTGGCCACGCTGACCCTGGCCGAGAATGACAGCTACACCATCACCATGAACGACGCTGCATTCAGCGATCATTTTCTGTCCATGCGCCCGTTCAAATGTCTCGAGGGGCCAGCCAAACATTGGTGCCATGTCCCCTATCCATATGACATCAATCGCAGCCTGTCAGATGACCTGATTGATCTGGAATATGATCTATTATTCGTGTGGAAAGGTGCGACCGAATACGGGATCAACATGTGGAACGGGGTCTATTACCAATTGAATACGGTGGACGGAAAACTGCTGGGGACCCTGCACGAGATTGATATGGAAGGGCTTGCCGTGCCACCGGGTGCGGGCGTGATGCGCCCGGTCCGCGCCCAGGATTTGCACCCCAGTGACCCCGATGGCCACTGGTTGCCCTATCTGATTGTCGAATGACCAAACCCCGCCTTTGGTCGTATTCCCGGGCGGTCAGATATCGCTAGTCTAAATGCCGAACAGGGAGGCTTAGATGACATTTTTCAAAACGCTTGGCGGCGCAGTTGCGGCGGTCTGTTTGGCCACAGCAGCCATTGCCGACACGCCCACATTACGCGCGGCCGTGCTCAAATTCGGCACCGTCAACTGGGAGCTGAACACGATCAAGCATCATGCGTTGGACACCGAAAATGGCTTTGTGCTTGATGTGCAGGGCGTTGCCGGCGGATCGGCGGCGAAGGTTGCGTTTCAGGGTGGCGAAGCTGATGTCATCGTATCCGACTGGTTGTGGGTGGCGCGTCAGCGCGCAGCAGGCAAGGATTTTGTGTTCATTCCGTATTCCAAGGCCGTTGGTGGCATCATGGTCCCCGCTGACAGCCCCGCCCAGACCCTGCCTGATCTGGCCGGCACCAAGATTGGCATCGCCGGTGGTCCATTGGACAAAAGCTGGCTGATCCTGCAGGCCTACGCCCAGAAAAACCACGATATGGACCTCGCGGATCAGACTGAACAGGTCTTTGGCGCGCCGCCGCTGATCTTCGGGGCGGCCACCTCGGGCGAGGTGGATGCCGCCATCAATTTCTGGCATTTTGGCGCAAAGATGCAGGCCGGTGGCATGCGGACCCTGATGGATGTCTCGCAAGCCTCTGCCGATCTGGGGCTTGATCCCGAAACGCCCCTTTTGGGCTATGTGGTCAAGGGCGAGCTACTGCGTGACAACCCTGATCTTGTGAACGGGTTTGCCCAGGCGTCCCGCAGCGCCAAGGACATGCTGGCCGCTGATGATGCGGAATGGGACCGCCTGCGCCCGAACATGAACGCCAAGACTGATGCGCAGTTTGACGCCCTTGTTGCGGGGTTCCGGGCCGGCATTCCCGCCCCCGGACCAATTGACGAGGCCGCCGCCGGTCGCATGCTGGAATTGATGTTCCAGCTGGGCGGCGCGGAACTACTGGGCGAGGCCACAACACTTCCCGACGGTACATTCGTCCAACCAGCAAGCTGAATTGAACCAGACTGCCACTCACCATGACCAAAGAACGGGCGCCACGGTGCCCGTTCTTGATTTACGACTGCGCGCATTGGGCTTTGGGGGCAAGCAAATCCTCGGGCCGATCAACCTTCAGCTTCCCCGCGGGCAAACACTCGCCCTTGTGGGGCCATCGGGCATCGGGAAATCCTCACTTTTGCGCATCTTTGCGGGGCTAGTGCGCCGCTATGAAGGCGATTGCGCCGTGCATGGCAAAACCGCCATGGTTTTTCAGGAACCCACGCTGCTGCCCTGGCGCAGCGCGCGCGACAACATCACCATTCCAACCGGCGTGACCAGCGATATTGCCGATGCCGCATTGGAAAGCGTCGGGTTGGGTCAAAGGGCCGCGGCCTATCCCGCACAGCTTTCACTTGGGCAGCAGCGCCGCCTGTCACTCGCCCGCGCCTTTGCGGTACAGCCGGACCTGCTGTTGCTGGACGAGCCCTTCGTCTCGCTCGATCCCGCACTGGCCACCGAAATGATGGATTTGTTTTCCGAACTGCGCGCAGCCCATGGCGTGACCACCGTTCTGGTGACCCATGTCGTGCAGGAAGCCAACCGGCTGGCCGACAGGATCGTCACACTGGCCGGTGATCCGGCTGTCATTCACGATGACAGGATGGTAAGAACCGGCAGTTGACGCCAAAGCGGGAGGATCCCATCGCACCGCCCAAGCCAGGTCTGTCCTTTCAAACGGCATCTGCGCGATGACAACCTGTTCGCAATCATCGAGGGTGACGGGCCGCATGACCCGCCATGGCAGCATGATTGGATGGATTTTCTGCAAAAATGGGTGCCCGGCGTGACCGGTGCGCCGCTGTCAACCGACCGTGGCAAGACGATCTGGGACAAGCATCTGCCATATGTCAGGACCACCGATAGCTTCGATCTGATCTCGGACCCGGTTGTGCAAAGCATTGCCGATTTCGTGCTTTGCCAGCACTCCCGCAACACGTTTGCGCCGTCGAAAATGGGAAACCTGCGGGATCAGTTTGATGCAGAACTGGTAGCACTATTGCGGCCCCATGCGGATAGTGCCGGCAATCTGACCTTCCGGTCATCCACCAGGCTGACGCTTGTACAAATCCTCTGACATTCTGCGCATTCAGAACAATGGCGCGTATTTCCAGTTATCCGCGTCAGGCGTGACCTCGTTCAGGTCATAGTCGGCACCTTGCAGCCGCTGCGCGATCTGCAAACCGGCACCGGCGGCCTCATCAACCAATTGCCGACCCAGGACCTCGTCACGGGCGACGCCGTGACCGCGCATCAGGTTGATCCCGTAGTTGAATTTGCCCACCGGATCCCCCAGATCGGCCGCGCGCCGGTCCCATTCGGCGGCAGCATCAGGGCTGTAGGGCGCCCCAAGACCGTTATTGTCCAGCTGGCTCATCCAGGTCATCGCGCCGGTATAGCCATCCTCTGCGCAATTGCGAAACAATGTGCGCGCCGTGACGTGATCGCCGGATTTGGTCAACGCGTAGCCCATAGAGCAAAGCACCATATCCGTCTCGCCATTTTCGGCCCGTTCCAGATAGCGCTGCCAGGTCATCTCGTCGGGGTTGGTGGTCCCGTATTGGTCAAGATCTTCGGCAAAAGCGGGTGCAGCCAGCAGGGCAAGAGGCAGGAGTATCTGTTTCATATGCAGGGCTATAGCATATCCCGCTGGTTACTTCATTGTTCAATTGGTCATAGAATGGGTCAGGATTTGCGACGTATCCCTGTGCCTTCCGGGCTATAGCCCCACAATGCAGCACCGGAAAAGGCAATTGCCGCCAGCAAGGTCCAGCCCAATGCGCTTGGGTTCACCTGGCCATAAAGCGCAAAACGGATCAGTTCGACCGCATGGGTAAACGGGTTCAGCGCGCAGATATCATGCAAAAGGTCCGAGGATTCCGCCATTTTCCATAGCGGGTAAAGCGCCGATGACAGAAAAAACATCGGGAAGATCACGAAATTCATCACCCCCGCAAAATTTTCCAACTGTTTGATGAAGCTTGACAAAAGCAGCCCAAGCGCCCCCAGCATCAGCCCCGCGATCACCAGCGCAGGCAGCACGGCGATATAGCCCAGCGCAGGCATCTTGATCCCGTAAAGCGCGGCGATCATCAGGAACGCATAGACCTGCAGGATGGAAATCGCCGTTGCCCCCAACAGCTTGCAGGTCAGCAGCCACCAACGCGGCATCGGGCTGGTCAGCAACAGCTTCATCGACCCCATTTCCCGGTCGTAGATTAGCGATAGTGACGATTGCATCCCGTTGAACAGCAGGATCATCCCACACAGGCCCGGCACGATATAAGTCTCGTAGCTGATGTAGGTCTGGTAAGGCGGGATGATCGACAGGCCCAACGCGGCCCGGAACCCTGCTGCGAAAACCAGCAACCAGACCAAGGGACGCACCAGTGCCGCAACAAACCGTTCGCGCTGATGAATGAAACGCAAGGCCTCGCGCTTGATGATCGCAATCAGTGCGGTCAGATAACCGGTCATGTCAGTGCCCCGGTCAGGGCCAGAAACGCATCTTGCAGCGGCACATGCCCTTGAATGTCACGCGCATGACCATCTGCGAGGATTTTGGCCTGATGCAGAATGACCAGCCTGTCATCCGCCCGCACCTCATCCGCCAAATGTGTGGCCCAGAGGATCGTCGTTCCATCCTGTGTCAGATCATGTACATGATCCGTGATGCTGGCCCGCGACGCGGCATCAAGACCAACGGTCGGTTCATCCAGCAACAGCACCGCTGGCGCATGCAGCAATGCACGCGCGATTTCCGTGCGACGTTTGTGGCCACCATTCAGGGTCCGCGCCTTTTCACCAGCCCGATCCGCGATATCCAGCCGGTCCAGCACCGCATCAATCCGCGCGGCCCGCTCGCGGCCCGCAATGCCATGAAGTGCTGCGAAATAGGACAGGTTTTGCCTGACTGTCAGGTCGAGGTCCAAGGTCGTTTGCTGAAAGACAATCCCAAGGGTCGCAAGTGCCGCACGCGGCTGCGCCTGCAGGTTTATGCCCCCGATCTCGATATCACCACGCGGGGCCACGAAAAGCCGGGTCAACAGGTTGAACAAAGTGGACTTGCCCGCCCCGTTCGGGCCAAGAAGGGCGCAGAAATCCCCTGTCCCTACCTCAAAACTGATATCATCAAGGGCCTTTTTCGCGCCGTAGCTGTAGGACAGGTCTGCGACGCGAATGCCTGTCATTGAATGGTGATCTCAACCCGCTGGGTTTCGCCCGTCGTGCCGGGGATTTTCATGTAATAGGCGCCCGGTTTGATGGCGATAAAGCCGATCTCCATCTCGCCCGCCTCGTCAAATTCGACGCTGTCCAGACCCAGAGGGCGGATTTCCAGCCCTTCGACCACGATCTCGTCAATCCAGATGGCGCGGAAAAATTCGGGGCCGACAAGTGCGAGTTCCTGACTACCGTCACCCTGAATTTCGAACTCGTAATAGGTGCCGGATTTCAGAACCCATGGCTCGGCAGAGATCGGTTCACCTGCGGACAGAATGATGGGTGGCAGGTTTTCCTTGTTGCTGCCGGACAACAGGCCAGCCGCCCCAAAGGATGGGGTGTCGTCGTCATCCGCCACGGCAGAAGACGCAAGGGCCAAGGCGGCAAAAAGGGCCAAGTATTTCATATCAAACCTTTATTCTGTTGGACGATAGGCAGCGCCCCATGGGAAGCGGCCAACCTTGATGGATTTGATCGCCTCACGCGACGCGACATCAATAACGGTCACATCGCCGGACACACCATTGGTCGTGAACAGCTGTGACTTGTCCCCGTTGAAATCCATGTGCCAAACACGGCGACCGACGAGGATATAGTCCTCCACCTCGAATGTCTCTGCATTCACCACGGCGATGTGGTTGGACGGGCCAAGGGCGACAAAGGCGGTTTTTTCATCCGCGGTGAACTCAAAACCGACGGGCTGCACCCGGTCCGGGTGGACGCCCTGTACCTCAAAGTCGATCTTGCCGATCTCCGATTGGTCTTCGACGTTGAAGATCGTGATCGTGCCGCCGATTTCAGAACTGACCCACATTTGTGTGCCATCCTTGACGAATTCCGCGTGACGCGGGCGGCTATCAACCAGCGTGTTGGCAAACAGCTCTTGGGTTTCGGTATCAATCCAATGGGCCATATTGGTCGTCTCGGAGGTGGTGATCGCGATCTTTCCATCGGGGGACACGGCCATGCCTTCGGGTTCCACCCCTACATCAATCTGCGCGATGACCTTGCGGGTTTCGGTGTCGACCACGGTGGTGATCGCATCATCCTCATTCGCGATATAAAGATGCCGGTCATTGGGATGCAGAACGAATTGTTCGGGATCCTCGCCAGAGGGCAGATCATGCAGGATTTCACCCGTGTTCGGGTCCATCACCTGCACCGCGTCACTGTCAGAGGCACATATATACAGAACACTGTAATCCTTGGAAAAGGTGATGCCGCGCGGGCGTTCGCCGGTCGGATAGGTCTTGATAACTTCCAATGTCTCGGTCGAGATCACCGAAACAGTGTCATCCTTTTCATTGGTCACCCAGATTTCGCCGGCGGTAACGGGTGATGCCAGACTCGCGGCAAGCAGGGCGGTGCGGATCATTCAAAGGCCTCACAATTGCTTTCGGGTTGGTCCAGCCCAAGGGTGTCGAGTTCATTGACCTGATGCAAGAACCCTTCCAACGGGGCCTGCGCAACCAATGCGCGGGGATGCGCGATGGCGATTGGCTGGCGCAGCTGACCATTCCAACGCCGGTAGGTCAGCGGGCGCCCCTTGAACCCTGCCAACTCGAACGCGTCCGACAGGATGTAGGCGCGCAATGTTGCCAGATCAGCGGTATCCGTGCGGGTCACGGCCTCGCCCAATGTGCGGATCGCGGCCCAGGCTGCATAGTCCTGGCTGGTCATATCGCGGGCATGTTCTTCTTCAAAACGGCTTTGCAATTGGGCGGCACCCCATTGTTCAATCACGGGCGACCAGGTGACCGCCGTCAGCCCCTCGGACCCTGCAACGGGCCGTGCTTCCCACGTATTATAGAGAACGTAGCGCCCAAAATCGTGCAGCTCGTCAGCGATGACCATCACGTCATAGTCGCCGAAATCCTGCGTAAACAGCGGCACCTCCTGTGATGCTGCACGCCGCATATCTGCGTCGAAAGCCCATGTTTTTTCGGCCCGCAGATCGAGACCGAATTTGGTCAGGCTATCCCGCAGCGCCGCTGCATAGGCCAGATCCTGTGGATGGGTGCCCGCGATCATCACCAGATCGTCCCAGCGTCGGGTCAGAAACATCTGCGCCAATGCATCGGTGCGCATCGCGTCAGACGGCAGCGTATGCAGCAGATTGGCCCGGCATGCATCATCACGCAAGGTCGTGTCACCCGAGGCCGTATTGAACAACAGCGCATCTTGCGCTGCAGGCAGGTCGGCTATGGCAAGCAGAATATCTGCCGGGGCATCCAGGATCAGATAAGGCGAGGCTGACAACATCTCGGTTGCCGCCGCAATCGGATCATCCCCTTCTTCCAGCTGGGTGACTGCCAACGCATAACTGTGCCCCAGAAACCGCCCTGTCGTCAGATTGTCCGACAGGCCGGTCATCGCGCCAGCCACACCGATATCGGCGGGCTCTGGGTCAAGATTGGACAAGGTCGGGGGCTGTTCCTCGAACACGGACAGGTACCCGACAGACAAGGTCACCTCGGCACCCGCCAGACTTGCGCTGCAACACAAAGAGCCGACCAAAGACAGAAAAATCCCCCGCATGGTAGCCACGCTAACAAAGCGTTTACACTTGGTCGAATAAGACCTTGGTCGTGGTTTTGCGGGATACATAACCAAGGTCCTATACCACCCCGACCGAGGACCTGCCTAAGATCGGCGCAACAGCCAATTTGCCCGCCGGGAGACACCGCAATGCAAGCATCGAAATTTCGACATTTTCTGGCCGCCAGCGCCGTCCTGACAACCGCCACATTGGTCAGCGCGCATGGCGACGTGAACCCACAACCGGTTGATACCGCCGGTCTGCCCGAAACGGGCGAGGAATGGTTGACAGAAAACCCCTACCGCGCCGAAACAGCTGGTGAGGATGTCTGGCTGAAAGCAGTGCAGGTAGGCGCATCGGGGTATAATCAGAACTGCGCGCGCTGCCACGGGCTGGAAGTTGTTTCAGGCGGGCTTGCCCCCGATCTGCGTTTTCTGGAGGCCGAGGAATATGGCGACGAATGGTTCATGGAACGGTTTCGCCATGGTTATACCCAGAACGGCACCACCAAGATGCCCGCCTTCGGCGATCTGCTGGGGCAGGATGCAGCTTGGGCCATCCGGACTTATGTCGAAACCCGCCCGGATGATCTGGTGATGGAAGAATTCACCGACGAACTGGCCAGCCTGCGCGACGCGATGGACAACTACGCCGTTGATGCAGCCGGCGCGGATGCCGACGCGCTCAAGGCTCGTTTGGCCGAAATTGCCGCTGAAATCCCCACAATGTCCGGCGCACCAATCGCCGACAGTGTTGCATTCCGGGCCGTCAGCATCATTGATGGGACAGCCGAGGGCTACAAATCCGCGGCGCAAACGCTCACAATCGGACTATCTGCAGCACAATGAGGACAACACATTGATCGGCCGCGCACTAACACTGATTGCGGCGCTTTGCGTGGCCGGACAGGCCCACGCGGATGATCCATGTGCGGACTACACCCCACAACAGCGCCCGCAGAATGTGGGCCGCGATATTGTCGGGCAGGAAATGGATGTGATCCAGGATCAGGGTCACATGCTGTTCGCCGTCTACGAAAACTTCCCCCCCTATTCGTGGGAGGAAGGCGGCCAGCCCAAAGGTGTCGATATCGAAATCGCCCGGATCATTGCCGAGGACCTGGGCGTTGAGGCCCGGTTCAACTTTGTTGATGCCGCCGAAAACCTCGAAGCAGACCTGCGCAACAATATCTGGAAAGGGGCGCTGATCGGGGGCCGGATCGCCAATGTGATGATGCGGGTCCCTTACGATTCCGCGTTCAAATGCCGGGTCGAGCAGGTTGTGTTCACCGGGCAATATGCAGGCGAATCCATCGCCATCGCCTATGACAAGGCCAGCTATCCGGAGGAAAAGCCCGTACCGGCCTATTTCCGTTTTGACACGGTCGGGGTTGAAAACGATTCGATTGCTGATTTCTACCTGTCGTCATTTGCAGGCGGGCAGTTGAATGCGGGCGTTCGCCGGTTTCCCACGATGCAAGGCGCCATGGCGGCGCTCGAAACGGGTGAGGTGATGGCGGCGATGGGGCCGCTTGGGCAGCTGGAATACGGGATATCTGATAAGGGCGCGGTCCATCAGCCGCCCCTCGCCGGGTTTGCTATCAGTTCCTGGACATTGGGTGTTGCGGTCAATTTCAGCTACCGCCCGCTGTCTTATGCGGTTGATGATGCGATTAACTTTGCGTTGCAGGATGGACGGATCGCGGAAATTTACGCAAGCTATGGGCTGAGCTTCCAAGAACCGGAACGGTGAAAGGCAACTAAGCCCTTGGTCGCATATCAGGGAATCAGACAGGCACTTAGGCTGCCTGTCAGGGAAGATTGGGATAAACGATGAAACTCACCGATAGCCGCACGATCAATGCCGATGTGGCCACCGTCTGGGCAGGTTTGCTGGATCCGGACGTTCTGAAAGCCTGCGTGCCGGGCTGCACAGAGATGAGCGGCTCTGCCGAGGACGGGTTTGAGGCGACGGTTGTCCAGAAAGTCGGGCCGGTAAAGGCCACCTTCAAGGGCGCTGTCGAAATCAGCGACCGCGTAGAAGGCGAAAGCCTGACAATCAGCGGCGAAGGCAAAGGGGGCCCGGCGGGCTTTGCCAAGGGCGGCGCAGATGTGCGGCTGGAGGTCCAAGGCGATCAGACGGTGCTGCATTACGAGGTCGAGGCCAAGGTCGGCGGCAAGCTTGCACAATTGGGATCGCGCATCATTGACGGCTTTGCCAAGAAGATGGCTGATCAGTTCTTTGCCAATTTTCAGGACGCTGTTGAGCCGCCCGACCCCGAGGCTGACGCGGAAACCGACGAAACGACTGCAAAAAAGGGATGGTTTGCAAAGCTGCGTGGCGCGTGAACCAAACGACAGATTTATCCAAAGGGAGGATATCAATGACCAAAGTCACAATGACAGTGAATGGCAAAGAGATGTCAGGCGACGTCGAAGGGCGGACGCTCTTGTCGACATTCCTGCGCGAGGATCTGCGCCTGACCGGCACGCATATCGGCTGTGATACCTCGCAATGCGGGGCCTGCGTGGTTCATGTGGATGGCAAGGCTGTCAAATCCTGCACCATGTTTGCCGCCGAAGCTGACGGCGCAGAGGTGGCAACGATCGAAGGCCAGGCCAATGCAGACGGCTCGCTGAATGTCATCCAGCAGGCATTTCAGGACCATCACGGACTGCAATGCGGGTTTTGTACCCCAGGCATGGTGATGTCCGCGGCTGCGTTGCTCAAGGAAAACCCCAAACCCAGCGAGGCCGAGATCCGCGCCTATCTGGAAGGCAATATCTGCCGCTGTACCGGGTACCACAATATCGTCAAGGCAATCATGGCCGCCTCTGGTCAGGATGTCGCCGCGATCGCAGCCGAGTAATTATTTCGAATAAGATCAGGGGTTCAGGTTTGCTACCCGACCTGCCCCGGTAAGGGAGGAATGAAATGCCTAAAGATGCCGGAATTGGTGCCGCTACGACGCGCCGCGAAGATGTCCGCTTTCTGACCGGTCGTGGTCAGTATACCGACGATATCCAGACACAGGGCGAATGTGCAGCGGTCTTTGCCCGCTCGACAGTCGCGAACGGAAAAATCAAATCAATCGACACCTCAGCCGCCGAAAAGATGCCCGGCGTTCTGGCCATTTTCACCGGCGATGACTTTGCCGAAGTGGGCGGCAACCCCGCTGGCTGGCTGATCAACAGTCGTGATGGCACCCCGATGCACGAGCCCAAGCGCCCGGTTCTGGCCCATGGCAAAGTGCGCCATGTGGGCGACGCCTATGCGGCTGTCATCGCCGAAACGGTTGCCCAGGCCCGCGACGCGGTCGAGGCGATTGAGGCTGACATCGAAGAGCTTCCGGCATTGGTTGATATGAAAGCTGCCCTTGCGGCAGATCACTATGTGCATGACGAAATCGGCACCAACCAATGCTTTGACTGGGGCTGGATCGAAGACAACCGCGCCGCCACGGATGAGGCGATCAAGGGCGCGCATCACGTCACGACCCTGGAATTGGTCAATAACCGTCTGGTCCCCAACGCGATGGAACCGCGCTGTTCCATCGGGCACTACAACCCTGGCACCGACGAATACACCTTGCACACAACCAGTCAGAACCCGCACCTGACCCGGTTGCTGATTTCGGCCTTTGTGATGGGCATTCCCGAAAACAAGCTGACCGTGATCGCCCCTGATGTGGGTGGCGGCTTTGGGTCCAAGATCTATCACTATGGCGAAGAGGCATTGGTGCTGGCTGCCGCCAAAAAGCTGGGCCGTACGGTCAAGTGGACAGCAGACCGGACCGAAGCGTTCTTGACTGACGCCCATGGTCGCGACCACGTCACCAAAATCGAACTGGCCCTCGACGCAGAAGGCAACTTCCTCGCTTTCCGGACCGAAACCATGGCCAATGTGGGGGCGTATCTGTCGAACTTCTCGACCGCAACGCCGACATTCCTGCATGGCACCCTCATGGCCGGGAACTACACCGTCCCATTGGTTTATGTGAACGTGAAAGCCGTCTTCACAAACACCGCACCGGTGGACGCCTATCGCGGCGCTGGCCGGCCCGAGGCCACGTTCTCGCTTGAGCGCGTGATCGACAAGGCCGCGCGCGAACTTGGCATGGACCCGATTGAACTGCGCCGGAAGAACTTTGTGAAGCCGGATCAGTATCCCTTCGCATCCGCTGCAGGTCTAGAATATGACAGCGGCAACTATGATGCGCTGATGGACCAGATGGAAAAGGTCGCCGACAAGGCCGGGTTTGAGGCCCGCCGCAAGGAATCCGAAGCCAAGGGCCTGCTGCGCGGTTTTGGCGTAAACGCCTATATCGAGGCTTGCGGCATCGCGCCATCCAACCTTGTGGGTGTGCTGGGGTCACGTGTTGGCCTCTATGACGCCGCCACGGTCCGGGTGAATGCGACTGGCAACCTTTCGGTCATGGTCGGTGCGCATAGCCACGGACAGGGGCATGAAACCGTGTTCCCGCAGGTTGTCGCCGAAATGCTGGGGATTGATGCATCAAGCATCGACATCGTGCATGGCGATACGTCCAAGATCCCGTTCGGCATGGGAACCTACGGATCCCGGTCGCTGGCCGTCTGTGGCTCTGCGGTTGTCCGGGCCACCGAGAAAATCATCAACAAGGCCAAGAAGATCGCAGCGCATATGCTGGAAGCCTCCGATGGTGACATTCAGCTGGAAGACGGCGTCTTTAGCGTGGCTGGCACGGATAAGTCGGTCAGCTTTGGTGAGGTCGCGTTGAAAGCCTACATTCCGCATGAATTCCCGCTCGAAGATATCGAGCCGGGGCTGGAGGAAACGGCCTTTTACGATCCGGCCAACTTTACCTATCCATCAGGCGCCTATTGCGCCGAGGTTGAAGTTGATCCCGACACCGGCAAGGTCCGGGTGGACCGGATGACCGCCGTTGATGACTTTGGCAATGTGATCAACCCAATGGTTGTGACCGGTCAGGTGCATGGCGGTCTGGGTCAGGGGATCGGCCAGGCGCTGGTCGAGAACACGACCTATGACGAGAATGGTCAGCTTTTGTCGGCAAGCTACATGGATTATGTCATGCCACGGGCCGATGATCTGCCCTTCTACGCGGTTGATCACAGCCAGGGGAATGCCTGCACGCATAACCCGCTTGGCGTGAAAGGCTGCGGTGAGGCCGGGGCCATCGGTTCCCCCCCGACGATCGTCAACGCGGTGATCGACGCGTTGCAATCCGGGGGCAAGAACGTCACCCATATCGACATGCCAATGACCCCGCATCGCGTGTGGTCGGCAATGAACAACGCATAAAGGAGAGCGGTTATGTATGCATTTGATATCCAACGGCCTTCATCCGTGGCCGACGCTGTGACCGCATTGGCAGCCGAGGACGCACAGGCGCTGGGGGGCGGGCAGACCCTGATCCCCACTCTGAAACAACGCCTGGCCATGCCAACGGCGCTTGTATCCCTGACGGGGGTGACCGAAATGCAGGGGGTCGCAGCCGAGCGCGGCAGCCTGCGTGTGGGCGGGGCGACTACGCACGCCACCGTTGCCGAACAGGCAAAGGGTGCATTTCCCGGTCTTGCGGGGCTTGCGGCCCATATCGGTGATCCTGCGGTGCGCAATCGTGGCACGATTGGCGGCTCATTGGCCAACAATGATCCGGCCGCGTGCTATCCGGCCGGCGCACTTGGCACCGGTGCCACAATCACAACCAACAAGCGCGATATCGCCGCGGATGACTATTTTCAGGGGATGTTCACGACCGCCCTGGAAGAGGGGGAAATCATCACTGCAGTGTCCTTCCCGATCCCAGAATCGTCAAACTATCAAAAGTTTGTGCAGCCAGCGTCACGCTTTGCACTGGTGGGGGTCTTTGTGGCGAAATACAGCGACGGTGTCCGGGTTGCTGTGACCGGGGCCTCGAACGAAGGGGTGCACCGGTGGTCCGAAGCCGAAGCCGCGCTGTCAGCCGACTTTTCTGCGGATGCAATCGCGGGCCTGAGTGTCAGTGCGGACAACCTGATCAGCGATCTGCATGGGTCGCCCGAATATCGCGCCCACCTGGTCAAGGTCATGACCGGACGCGCGGTTGCCGCTGCAAGCTAGGCAGTAGCGATCTCGCAAAAATCAAGCCCGCCTTTTTGGCGGGCTTTTTCGTTGGGGGCTCGCTTTTTTGGCACGCGGCATCTAAAGGCCACTGCGGACCTTTCTGCCGTTTGACGACCACGTTTGAACGCATCCTTGGCGCCAGAACAACGCGCACAAAAGGCGGAGAACGGCGCCCTAGAGCACCCGGAAAGGATCCGGGTCAACCGCCCGCTGCACCGCCCCCGGCACCCATTCAATCCCGTTATTCATGTGGCAGGGGCAAAGGTCAGGCTGAGCCCGTTCAAGCAATGACGTTTGCCTGTCGGCTCTGGCCCGTCATCAAAAATATGTCCCAGATGGCTGCCGCAACGGCGGCAATGTACTTCGGTGCGGACTTGAAAGATCAACCTGCGATCCTCTTTCGTCCCAACCGCATCCGGCAGGCTTTCAAAAAAGCTGGGCCAGCCGGTCTCGCTGTCAAACTTCGCGCCAGCGTCATAGACGGGCAGGTCACATCCACGGCAGCGATAGGTGCCGGCGCGCGTCTCTACATTCAATAGGCTGGTATGGGGATTTTCGGTCGCCTCCTCGCGCAAGACCAGATATTCGTCCTGGCTCAAGCGGTCGCGCCATTCGGCGTCACTGCGACAGATATCAAAGCCGCATGACGCAGCATGAAGCGGATTGGCGATAGCGGCTGCACCGGTCATCATCAGAAATGCTCTGCGGTTCATGTGTCACCTTTTTTGAAAAGCTTCGGCACGGGCCGGCCATCTGAAGGCCAGCCCATGCAAGACTTGTTGGTCTGTTTGCTTACTTCGGAACGAGTACGGCATCGACGACGTGGATCACGCCATTCGACTGATCGACATCCGCGATAGTCACGCGACTGGCGTTGCCGTTTTCGTCGTAGATGTAGACGCTGTCGCCTTTGACTTGTGCCGACAAGGCGTCACCAGATACGGCATTGAAGTGGTAGAAACCATCGGATGAGGCGCGCGCCTGACGCGCGATCTCTGCAGCGGACCAGTCACCGGCCACAACATGCGCAGTCAGCACCTTGACCAGCATGTCCTTGTTTTCTGGCTTCAAGAGCGTATCGACGATGCCCGCAGGCAATGCAGCAAAGGCGTCATTCACAGGCGCAAAGACCGTGAAGGGGCCCGGGCTTTGCAGCGTGTCGACAAGGCCAGCTGCCTGAACAGCTGCGACGAGTGTGGTGTGGTCTGCCGAGTTGACCGCGTTTTCCACGATGTTCTTTGTCTCGAACATGGCTGCACCACCAACCATCGGGTTTTCGGCGTAAGAAGCCGTTGCAATAGTCAGCGCAGCGACTGCGGTGGCCAGTTTGGATACGATTTTCATATGTCTTTCCTCTCGTGATTGCCCGCGATCCTTTGCGGTTACGAGAGCCACGGCGCGATGCGCAGAAGAGTTTCAGCCCGCCTGAAATAAGTCGGCGTCAAAGAATTCGTCGGTCGCAAGAATAGCCCCGGTGGGCGCGCCGGTGGGCGAGCCGCCTTCGGGTTCATCCGAGACGGCAAGTGTTCCGCCATCCATCAAGACTGCAATCTCGGGCGTAATTTCGAACAGACTTTCGCGATCTGCCGGAATCACACCCAGTGAAACGGGTGCTTGTGTCTCCGCGCTGATTACCCACAGCTCAAAAACCCGGCCCGCCGCTGGCGCACCTTGTTCAGGTATCACCTTGAACAAGTTGCCGTCTGGGGCGTAGCCCGCCTCGATATGTATCGCGCCATCTTCGGAGATCAGCGTCGCATGAAGCGTTGGATCGAATGCCGGGCCGCGTAGCATGGGACCAAAGGCGAGAAATGCGGCAAGGGCCACGGCGGTGAGTGCTGGGAAGGCCAGCCAGCTCCAGCCCCATCCGCGTCTGGAGCTTGTTTTCTCACCACTTACTTCTGCTACCAGCTTCGCCTTGACAGACGGCGATGGCACTTCTTCGCGTATATCATTGGTCAGGGCCGCAAATCCGCCCTCCCAGAAGTGTACACGCGCACGAAGATCAGGTTCGGCCTGAAGTCGCAATTCAAAAGCCCGCTCCGCGTCCGCGTCCAGCAGGCGCAAGACGTATTCGGCGGCAAGCGCCTCGTCTTCCGATATGTCCTGTTGATCGCTCATCGCGACAAGCACTCCTTCAAAGTTATCAGGCTGCGGCGCAGCCAGGTTCGCATGGTGTTCAGCGGCACATCAAAGCGGTCCGCAAGCGCTTGGTAAGTTGCGCCGTCAAGATAGGCGGCACGGACGGCATCGGCACGATCCGGCGGCAGTTCCTCGAAACAGGCGCTGATCCGGCGCTGATCTGACGCAGCAATACTTGCGGCCTCGGGTCCGGGGCTCTTTTCGACAAGCTCACCAACGCTGTCGAGGTCAACATTATTGCTGTTCCTGGCGCGCAGCCGATCAATCGACAGGTTTCGCGCAACCGTGATGAGCCATGTCATCGGCGAATGACCGGTCACCGCATATCTGTCGGCCTTCGCCCAAATCCGAAGATAGACATCCTGCAGCGCATCCTCGGCTTCTGATCTGTTCTTCAAGACACGCAGGCAGACACTGAAGAGTTTCCCGCTCGTCGCATCGTAAAGCGCGGCCAGCGCAATGCGGTCGCCAAGGGCGATCTTGCCGATCAGCTCTTCAATGTCCTTGCGATCCGTCATTCGTGTCTTAAGCCGTTCAAATAACTTCTTTTCTCTGTCTGACTGACAGAGATGGCCCCAAACGGCAATCTCTTGCCGCTGGGGTCATCCTGCACAGGTACCAACCAACTCATTACCTGATCGTCACGGATTACATGCCGATCGACGCCGCAAAGCCCGTCACGCCGCCCATCCCGAGATCTGCTTTCATCGCGGCCGCGCCCGTTTCGAGGTCGATTTCATAGAGCCCCGCTGACGCAGCGCCTTCCATTTGCAGAATTGCAAACGCCATATTCTCGCCTTCCGCGGCCGAGACGATGTCGAAGCCACCCATCGGGGCCAGGTCGACAGCTGCGCCGTCAACGGTGATCTTGGCGATGGTTTCCAGGGTGCCTGCGTTGTTGGCCAAACTGACAAGGGCGTCGGTTTCAGCATCAAGCGCGTATTGGAATGTCTCGCCCGCAGTCTCGCCGTTGATGGCGTTCGTGTAGGCGTTGGCAAAGATCATTGGTGTCGTGCCGCTCATCGCGTCACCGTCCGCATAGGCCAAGTCAGTAAAGCGGCGCACGGAACCTGCACGCTCATCATTGTCGCCAAAGCCGTCAGGGAAATAGACAAGATTATCGCCCGCAGATGTGACGGCGCGCACAGCGTCGATCTTGTTGTTGAAATCAAACGCGACCATCTTGCCTTCGCCGATCATCGCATCTTCCATGAACGACGCGCCCAGATCGGTCATCTCGCCCGACATCGGATCAATTGCCGCGATCATGCCGTCAGAGAAGCCAAGAAGTTCGCCGGTCACCGGACGCCAGGCAATCGCCTTCAGCGGGGATGCCAGATCGTAGGTCATCACGTCGCCGGGGGCGCTTAGGTCGCTCATCACAACGAGCGTTGCACCGTCATTGACAAGAGCATAGCCAGACATGGGCGCATGACCTGCGGCAAATGCCGGGCTGGCCGCAAGGGCGATCAGTGATGTTGCAAAAGCTTGGGTTTTCATCGTTTTTCCTTTCAAGTTGGTCTTGGTGCGCACCCAGCTGGATGCGCTCTACCTCCAACCACGAAAGGCAACGCTGGATAGTTTCGGCGGGACATAAAAATTTTGAACTGGGCCCCTGACCGAGGGACTTTGGGGGCCGTTGTGTCAATCCGTGGCCAATCTAGGGTCAGGACCCATGCGCTTGACGGCGACAATGACGCTCGGGATTTGGAATGCTTTGAGCGATAGTAAAATATTTTGAGTTGATTGAAACTATCCTGAAAGCAATTCGTGACTTTCTTCACAGGCCCCGAATGGGCCAATCGCTAGAAAAAGGAATTCAGAATGACCAAGCTAACCCGCCGTGACACGTTTCGCCTTGGTGCAGCCCTTGCTGCACTGCCATTGACCGCGACGGTCGCGCGCGCCGATGGACATGCCACGACCCATATCGTGGTGATCAAAGATTTCGCATTTACGCCGGCGGACATTCAAATCAACGCTGGCGACTCGATCACATGGGTCAACCAGGACACCGCCCGTCACTCTGCGACCGACCTGAACGGCGCGTTTGACACGGGTCTGCTCAGCCAAGGCCAAGAAGTCACGATGACCTTTGCCGGCGCCGGCAGGTTTGAGTATCGCTGCACACCGCACGCAAAAATGCGCGGTACGATTACGATTTCCTAGTACCCGTTATTCATTCGCCAGAAGGGCCGCCAGTTTGGCGGGCCTTTTTCCTTATAATCCGGGATAGAATGCCGCGCGGCTATCGTTAGATGCCCATGGTGGTGCGGCGTGAACCGATCAGCTGGTCGCCCTATGCTTGACGGCAGTTGAACATAAGGTTCGCGCGTTCAAGCGAGCTGACGCGCATGTCGAAGAGCGGACACCGGTGCATCAAGCTGGATTGTAAAAAAAGGGCGCCTACCGGACCTCGCCACCGTGTCACGGCATCCCGACGGGTAGGCCGGAATGCCGGAGAACTAGCCATGAAAGGTCCGCGTGAACGTCTAGAGGCTGCGCAGATTACCTTCGAAATCCACAAGCG
Source organism: Yoonia sp. SS1-5 (assembly GCF_038443705.2). NCBI lineage: Bacteria > Pseudomonadati > Pseudomonadota > Alphaproteobacteria > Rhodobacterales > Paracoccaceae > Yoonia > Yoonia rhodophyticola. The sequence goes on from NZ_CP151767.2 coordinate 1,839,054, forward strand.
TAATCCGCTGAACCTCGGGCATCTGCCGGACGTCACGGACCAACGATATCGGCGCAAGGCACAGGGCCGTCGACAGGCAATCCGCCATGGCTGCTGTTGTGGCCTCGACCGAAACGGTCGACCATTGCGGGACAGCCCGAGCGTGGACGATATGGCTGCCAGCACCCACCGTTTGCGCGGTCGGGCTGGATGTGGCGATGGCCCCGCTCGTCAATGTGCGCAAGCCCATATAGCCGTGTACCGGGTCGTTGATACCCAGCCGCCAGGGGCCGCCAAGGCCGCGATGCTCACCAATATGGACCAGCATGTCCGTCAGCCCCAGATCGGCAAGCACGTCGGTGATCAGGTCCGTCGCGTATCCCTGCGCAATCCCGTTCAGCGTTAACGCCTGACCCTCACCCAACATAATCAGATCGTTCGCGACATGCACACGGTCCCAACCAATCAGCGCCGCAGCGGCGTCGGTATTTTCGCCTGCAGCCTGCGCCAGCCATAGTGGCTGCACGGTCGGGTCAAAAAGCCCCTGCGTTGCGTGATATCCGCGCGCGGCGGTCCGCAGTAGCGCCACAAATCGGGGATCAGGCCCCACTTGCCTGCCGCGGCTGTTCAACGCCACCAGATCAGAGTGTGGGTCATATAAGCTGAAAAGCCCTTCGATATCTGCAAGGGCGCGGCGCGCGCGCGACAGCGCCAACGCGGCAATATCTGCTGGTGCGTTGATGGTCAGGCTGACCTCTGCACCCAGCGCATGACCTTGCCACTGCTGCGCTGTCACGCTGGCCGGCATGGCCGCAGCCGCGGCGCTGATCGTCAGGAAACGGCGGCGGCTTAGCGTCATTCTGCGGCAACTTTCTGCAACGACCGGCCCCGTTTTGCCGCAAGGATCAGCGGCACGCACAGGTCCGGGCTGTCATGAATGGTCACGCAGTCGAGGCATTGGAAGCATTCCGAATACTGGATCTCGCCTGTTTTCTTGATAGCCCCATAGTTGCACTTTACCCGGCACAGCTGGCAGGGTGATCCGCAATCCGCGCGCCGTTCGATCCATTTGCGCCCGCGCAGCAGACCACCAATCGCCATTGCGGCCCCAAGCGGGCAGACATACCGACAAAACCCCTTGAACAGGACCATGGACAACAGCAGCAGACCAGCCGCATAGGCCACGTAATACCATTCCCGGATGAAGAAGGTTGTGATGGCTGTCTTGAAGGGTTCCACCTCAATCGCCTTGTCCAGCCGCGCGGGTGCGGTGAAAATCAATGCGACCAACCCGGCAAGCACTGCGTATTTCACCCATTTCAGCCGGTCATCCCAGACCTGCGATGGTTCGATCTGCGGCAGCCGCAGGAAACGGCCGATATGATGTGCAAATTCCTGCATTGCACCAAACGGACACAGCCATCCGCAAAACAATCCACGCCCCCACAAAACAAAACCAAGCAATGTCACAGCCCAGATGACCAGCGAGAACGGATCGTATAGCAGGAATGCGTAACTCCCGCCCTCATAGAGCGTTCGGATCACCGCGAGTGGCGTTGCTATGGAAAGTTGCCCCTGCCCCCACCATCCGACAAAGCCGGTCATCATAGCCAGAATGGTCAGCCGAATAGGGGTGAAGTACCTGTGCCCGGCAAGTCGGTTCATCCCTAAACCCAACACAGCCACCAGACCGGCAAGAAAGATCACCAGCAGGATCAGGTCCGTTGCCCGATTATAGATCGCATCAACCCATGGCGGGCGCGGCACGATCACCGCCGGTTTGGTAAAAAAGCGGGCGTCTGTCGCCATACTGACGTCAAGCGACACGGACCCGATCTCGGGCTGGAACACCCCATGTTCCCGCAGCGCGCTGACTTTCAGGGTCCATTCGCTTGTCGGGTCAAATCCCAGCCTGCGGTCCGTGCGCAGGATCAAGGCCGCACCGTCATGCAAGGCGTCAGGCAGATCAGGGTGCAACTGGATATAGATATCGGCGTCGCGAAACGCGATGGGAAATCCGCCCTGTTCTGCGCTGATCAAATCGGGCGAGGTGTTGCGGATGAACTCGTCAGTGACCAGACCGTGCCGGGCGGTTTCAATCAGCAATATCGGCTCGTCCGTGGTCGAGATTGCCATGAAATCCTGCAGCTCTTCATAGGTCCCCTTTGACAGGACGGCCTGCGCGATAGAGGGCGGCCCAAGGTCAACAGCCCAGAGATCGAGGTAGTTACCATCGGGGTTTGATTGCCCCACCGGGTCGTCATCCTCCCAAACCGTATCTGCGAATTCCGCGTCCATCTGCGCATTTGTCACCGTCAGACGGGTGACAAGCCCCTGTTCGACCAGATCATCCCAGCTCAGATCTTCTGCATAATCGGGGTTGGGAAAGGCCGGTGGTCCGGTCGCCACACCCCCCATCTTTTCGCGGGCGACTTTCAGGGTGGCCGCCAGCAGGCTTTCATGCGCAATCCGGACCGAAGCGGTCGCCTTGGTCACCCCATCCAGATAGACCAGCGACGACCCGTCACTTCCGCCACCATAGGGCGTTCCGACAACAAGACTGTCAGAAATCGAATGGCCCCGATACTGCTCGAAAAACGCGTGGAATGGTGCCTGCCCCAGACCAGATACAAAAATCGGCTCGTTATGCGAAATCAGCTGCACATCCAGAAACCGGCCTTCCAGATCAAGCACGACAAGGATATTGATCGACGCGCCTGAAAATCCGGGCAGCGGTGCCATGGGTTCCGTTTCAAACACGAACCCCGCCTCTGCCCCGCCAGAGTTCAGAAGTTGCCAGACACCTTCATCATTCAGCCGCTCGCCCAGTTCCATGGGCGGCACAATTCGGTCTGCGATCTCTTCCCGCGCCAGCGGTTCTGCGCGCGCGGATGTGGTTGCGGCCACAACAAAAAACAGCGCACAAATCAGGTTAAGGCACAGGAACACAAAACGCATGGGCCGATCCTATGCGCGGGGTCGCCGGGGGCCTATGCGACTTAGGTATGGGTCGGCAATTTACCCATTGGGATCAGGGCGATTTTCGTGACACTGTGCGACCATGAAGCAAACCCAACCGCACACTAATGGTCTCGTCGCTGCCGTCTCGCTTGCGGGGCTGCTGGGGTTTTGGGTGGTGTTGTCATGGCTTCGGGCTGATCCAACGGTCCTGCCCACACCGGTGCAGGTCTGGACCATCATCCGGTCAGAGGCCGCATCAGGGGCGCTGGCCCACCATATGCTGGCCACGATCTGGCGTGTTGCGGCCGCGTTTGGGCTTGCCATGGGGCTTGGCCTGATCATCGGAATCGCATTGGGTCGGGATGAACGGCTGGATCGCTGGCTGAACCCATGGCTGTTGGTATTTCTGAACATTCCCGCGCTGGTGGTCATTGTGCTGTGCTATCTGTGGATCGGGCTGAACGAGACTGCAGCCATCGTCGCTGTGGCCCTGAACAAAACCGCGATGGTGGCTGTGACCATCAGAGAAGGCACCCGGGCGCTTGATCCAAAACTGGCGGAAATGGCGCAGGCCTTTGGCATGGGGCGCGCTGACAGGTTGCGGCATGTGGTCTTGCCGCAGCTGTGGCCGTTTATTGCGTCAAGCACACGTAACGGTCTGGCAATCATATGGAAAATCGTGCTTGTGGTCGAGTTTCTGGGTCGTAGCGACGGGGTCGGCTTTCAAATTCATCTGTATTTCCAACTTTTCGAAATTGGATATGTGATGGCTTATGCATTCAGCTTTGTTGCGTTCGTCCTGTTTCTGGAAGGAACGATCATCGCATTAGCCGAGCGGCGGGCCACCCGCTGGCGACCGGCCTCGTCGGCTTAAATTAACGTTATATTAACAAGCGGCTTGCAGGCAGCCTGACGCGTGGTCTACTGTAGGGCTAGTTTGTTTTCCGTGCGCCAGCAGCCAAGCTGCCCAATATCCGACGCACCTTAGGTTTGATGGGGTATCGCTATGGCCGTAACTTTTTCAAGAAGTCTGGTAATTGTTGCCGGGGCAGCACTTGCCGGATGCGGTGGCGGCGGCGGTGGTGATGGCGGCCCAGCCAACCGGGCCTTGCCAGGTGCCAATGGTCTTGACTACGGATTTGCGGGCCAACGCCTTGACGAGGCTGAAACGGTCGAAGTTTCGGCCCGTGCTGCCCTGCTGCAGGATGGTGCAGATCCCTTTATCGGACCCACCCAGATTACCTTTGGCCCCGGCTTTTTCAGCAACCCGCCCAGCGGTCAGTCCGCCGAGGTGGAAATATTCGGCGAGCCGGTCACGATTACAAATGGTGAAGGCACGTTGTCGAACGGACAAACCGTTCGGATCAACTTCGACCCGACCGCCGCCGGAACCTATGCCGGCGCCATCAGCCTGATATCCTACGGATCACAGCAGCCCGGCCCCCCACCCTTTGCTAATGACGGTGAAGAACATTTCGTCTTTGGGTTCGAAACCAATCCGGACACAATAGAGGACTTCCGTGGAATACGCGGCACTGCGGTATATGCGGGAAGCTTTTCGGCCTCCGGTATCGTTTATGACGACGTCGACAACATTGTCGGTGACCTTGGCACCGAAATGACCGGAACAGTCACATTTGACGTTGGCTTTGATACCGGAACCGTTGGCGGTACGCTGGAAGGGACATATACGACCGGGACGACACCCGTGGATGTGTCATTGATCCTGGACGAAAATATCACAGACCTGAACAACACGGGCTTTGCCGGCATCCTCGAATGCGGGACGGCGCCGAACTGTTCGTCGATATCAACCGTTGAGGGCGATTTCTTTGGACCCAACGCCGAAGAATTGGGTGGAGTGGTTTCGCTGAACGTTATTAACGACGTCGGCGGCGCGGACCTGAATTATACCGGCGCGGGGTCGTTTATTGTCACGGAATAAGGGAACACGTTTACGTTAGGGCACCCAAAAATGCCTTATTGTTGCTGCGATCTCTTGTTAATATTCCGTTAATATAGACACGCTTACCGATTCACCTATACGAAAACCTGTTTATGCCAGATATTCCTGCAAATGCGACAACCACAGCGGTGGTGTCCATGAATGAAACTTTTTCCGACAGCCTCGAGGTTGACGGTGACCGTGACTGGATTCGTTTCTCGGTGGACACTGCGCAATATGTGCAGGTGAACCTCGCATCTGATCAGATTATTGATACCTATCTTCGCGTATTCGACTCGTCAGGCCGATTGGTGACCGAGGATGACGATATCGTTGACGGTGTTCTACTCGAATCCCAAGTTACATTCCTGGCACAACCCGGCGAGCAGTATTTCCTGTCAGCGGCTGCATTTTTTGATGCAGGGGTTGGTGATTACGAGTTAACGGTGACGCCGGGCGCCAGGCCGCTTTTGCAGACACTCCAGTGGGGGACCCGCTGGAACGACCCAAATATCGCTGTTTACTTCGCGCCTCTGGGAACGACTTACAACGATGCGGGCGGCTATGTTTCGGATGGTTGGACAGAATACGAACAACAGCAGTTTCAACTTGCTTTTGACGCCCTCGCGGCCGTTGCGAATATCAATTTCGAGGTCACAACAAACCCGCGCGAAGCCGATTTCCGGATCATTATTGATGATGATCAGGTCCAAAACCGACCGCGCGACGAGGACTTGCTGGGGTTTTTCTACACACCGCTCAATGACGAACCGTCGACGGGCATGTTCAACCGCTTAGGCTATGGGTGGGATGATACCCCCGGTGGCGGACTGGAACAGGGCGGTTATGGTTTTGTGACCATCCTGCATGAATTGATGCACGGGCTTGGCCTTGCCCATCCGCATGACGATGGGGGCAACTCCCAAATTCTGCGCGATGTGACCTCGGACAGCGGGGACTATGGCGCGTACAACCTCAATCAGGGCCTGTATACCGCCATGACCTACAATACGGGCTTTTCAGAGCGTTTTCCGAATGCCGACAATACGGTGGAATACGGTTTCGAATATCAGCCCATGGCGCTTGATATTGCGACAATGCAGTATCTCTACGGCGCCAATATGGACACAGCCACCGGCGACGACACTTACACACTTGCCAGCGCAAACGCTTCCGGCACCGGCTGGGCAAGCATATGGGATGCCGGCGGTATTGACGAAATCGTCTCGACCAGCACGGCAAATACCGTGATTGATCTACGCGCGGCGACGCTTGAATACGAGATCGGCGGCGGCGGCTTCGTGTCGGCGGCGAATGGCATTCGGGGCGGTTTTACCATTGCAATCGGTGTCGTTATCGAAAACGCCCGGTCAGGCAACGGCAATGACACCATTACTGGCAATCATGCAGCAAACACCTTGAACGCAGCCGGCGGGAATGATCGGATTGATGGACGCCATGGCGATGACACCATCAATGGCGGTGCCGGACGCGACCAAATTTCCGGCGGTGCGGGTGTGGACCAGATTGATGGCGGCGTTGGGGCAGATGCGATTTCCGGCAATGGCGGCCATGACATCATCACCGATACGTCCGGCGCCAATGTCATTCATGGCAATAGCGGCGATGACACAATCACTGCTGGCGGCACGCTATATGGTGGCACCGGCAATGACACACTGACCGGGCAAGGCAGCCCCGATATCCTATTTGGCGGCCGCGGCGTCGATATTCTGCAAGGCGGCGCAGGCGATGACCGGCTTGACGGCGGCATGGACGGCGACAGTCTTGAAGGTGGCGCAGGCGCCGACATATTCGTTTTCAGTTTTATCAGCGACAGTTTTGCAACCACCACAGGGCGCGACACGATCCTCGATTTCGAAATTGGCACTGATCTGATCGACCTCAGCAACATAGACGCCAACCGCGCAGAAGCGGGCGATCAGGCGTTTACGTTTGTTGATCTGCCAACACCTGCCCCCGGTGAAATCTGGGTGACCGAAATTGGTATCGACAGCATCGTCGAAGCGGACCGGAACGGCGATGGCATTGCAGATTTGCAAATTGTCCTCGGGGGCGTCACGGGCATCACCGCCGACGACTTTATCCTGTAGAAATTGCCGCGGTCGAATAGCGAAATACACGCTCTGATTGTTAACCATTCGAATCGAAAAATTTTCTGACGGACCGTGATCCGACACGGAAACCGGCCCGCAGGCAGTGTGATCCGGCGCACAGACAGCCCATTTCATGAAAAATGCGCCACTTTTGCGCGAATAGTTCTGCGGTACGCAACCGCTTGAATTGTGGCGCTTTTTCGAAACGAATCATAATGGTCTAGAGGCAAATCAAGTCAGGAAAACCCGACTATGACTTGTCTGTGACCGGGCGCAGCATCGCCGCAATTCAACAATTTATTTCTTTCAGCCGCATTTTTTCTGCGGCGGCGACAATTTTCAAAGAAAGGCATTATTCATGCTTACGATTCCCGGCGTTGAAATCACCGTTGTCAAAGAACTCGTCCCGCGCGGCCTTGCTGCAGCGGGCACTTTGGGCATTGTGGGCCCCTGCGAGATTGCAAACACGGATCAACCTTTGCGGGAATTAAGCACGATCCAGGAGTTCCGCGATTTGTTCGGCGCAGGCTCGATCACCTCGATGCCCGAGGTTGAGCTGGCCTTTGCCAATGGGCTGCGTGCGGTGATCGTTGCGGCCCTTCCGGCAACGGCTGGCGTGGCAGCCACCGCAACGATCCCGGTTAGCCAGACCAGCGCTGGCGGCGACACCCGGGTCGAACAGATGGCTGTGACGGCCCGTGCCGCTGGCCGGTGGGGCAATGATCTGCGTGTTCGTTTCCTCTCGAAGGGTGCAGGCAGCGCGCAGGCGGTTGATGTTTTCATCTACACGTCGGACGCCGCTGTCGCGAATAACCGCGCCGCCGAGACATTCCGCAATCTCTCAACCCAGGCCAGCGATCCGCGGTTTTTCATGAGCGTGATCAACGGGGAAAGCGGCCTGATCCGGATGGCCCCCGTCATTCCGGCCTTTATCGCAGGTGGCGGCAGCGCCATGCCCGAAAACACAAATGCCACCGCTGCCCCGACGCCCCTGATCAACGGGCAAGAAGCAACCGTCGCGGAATATAGCGCCGCGTTGGAGCGCCTAGAAACACAGCCGCAGATCGACATGGTGATCGCCTCCAACCTGATCAGCTCGACCACAATTGCAACCGAACTCTATTCGACCGTGATCTCGCATTGCGAGGCGATGAGCCGGAAGGCGCAGAACCGTATCGGCTTTGGCCAGATCGTGCCACATGGTACGGCCCGGCCAGATATCGACGCGGCCCGCACGATGGCCGGTGTGCTGACATCTGACCGTTTTGTGCTGACCGCACCTTTTGGGACGGTTGGCGCTGTTGCCGGTCTTGTATCCGGGCAGCAATATTTCCGGTCCCCGACCTACAAGACACTGCGCGGGATTGTGGCGCCAAATTTCGACTTCACCGATGGTGATCTGCGCGCGCTGTTGCGCGCCGGGCTATTGCCAGTGGACAAGCTGCCGCGCAAAGGGGTTGCCGTGATCAAGGGGATCGCAACCAGTCAGGAACAGATCAACGTGCAGCGCACAGCCGACCGGGCCGTGCGGACCGTTCAGAACATCGCCATCGACTATGTCGGTCTGCTGAACAATCAGGCCCAGCGCTCGGCCCTGCGTCAGCGCATTGACGAGGCCTTCAACGCCATGTTCCGCGAGGGTGCGCTGGTGCCATCAGCCGATGGTCTGTCGCCGCCCTACGAGGTGGAAGTGACCGCAACCAACGCCGAGGCAGCCGCCGGGATCGTTCGGATCGGTATCGCGGTCCGCCCCGTCCGCGCCATTGATTTCATCTATGCCACTTTGAACGTCAAAGCCTTTTAACCAAAGGCCCTGACCACCAACAGCTTCAGCAAGTGACGGCGCCGCATGATCTGCGGCGCACAGGAAAGGATTGCCCATGCCCAAGATACTTAGCGCCAACCGCTCCAAGGTGCTCATCGACGGAGAACCGATGGAGGGACTGCAGGATATCAGTTTTGTGACTGACAGGCCCACCGCCGATATCGCGGCGATAGGCGAGGCTGAACGGATCGGGGTCGTCTTTGGAACCACCAAGGTCACCGGGGTGATCAAGGCCAAGTCGGCGCTTGATACTGTCGAAGAGAAATTCGCCAATAACCAAAGTTTTCAGATCGTTATCTCGACCAATTTTGACGGCCCAGATGGCGAGGTCGAGAACGTCATCTCGCTGCAGGAATGCTATGCCCATGGCAAGCGTTTCGCGATGGGCGTCGGTGGCACCGCCGAGACCCTGTATGACTTTACCGCAACACGCGAGTCCGCAGGCTAATGGGCAAGGCGGCGATGTCCGAGCCCCGGCAGATCAGCCGCGATGGCATCACCTATGTGATCAGCCTGCCCGATTGGGGCGAGTGGCTGACCATCCTTGATCGTGCATCAAGGGGTATGGATGCCGCAGATCAGGCCGACATAACGCGGCTATTACGCCTTTGGATCGCCAGTTCCGTGACCGTCACAAAAGATGGCCGGACCAGCACGCTGGGTTCCATTGACGACCTGCCCGCCGATCTGGCCGACGACCTGGTCGCAGAAGGCAGCGCAGCCCTGCAGGATGCAACCGCCGCGCTGGACATCCGGCAGGAAACGGACCCTGCGACAGGCGAAATCACAATCCATTGCCAAATGGGTCAATATCACCTGCGGCCGCTGTCATTCGGTGAACGCAACGCCTGCCTGTCCCGCAATATGGGCCTGCATCTTGGGCAGCCCGAAATTGACGCCTCGGCCTACGAGGTGGCGCTTGTTGCCGCATCTGTCACGGTGGGCGACGGGAATCGTCTTCGCCATGCCGACCTGATGGCCCTGCCCCTGGCCTTGGGTGAGGCACTGGTCAATGCCGCCCGCACCCTGTCGGACGCAGGCAAGGAAGACGAAATCACCGCCTTTGCCCAGGCGGGCAAACCCCATCCGGATCTGGAGCTTGCAACACTTTGCCTGACATTCGGGATGACACCCGAACAGGCCATGGCACTGCCTGCAACAACCGCCCGCCGCCTGAATGTCGCCGCAGGCCTGCTGCAAGCAGCGCAACCCGTTGCCAATGCTGCCCCGATGCCAGAGGACGACCGCGTCACCCGGATCGTTGTGCATGATGACTGAGTTTCGCGCCCATATCCGCGCCCGTTTGGGTCATCGGCTGGCCCTGAGCCTCGACAGCCTTGTGCCTGTCGCTGCAGCCGGACAAGCCCGCCGTCATTCGGTTGCCTCGGCTGCCGACATACAGGACGGCATGCCGTTTGATAGCGCAGTCTTCCAGACGCAGCACGTTCAGCCGCCTGCCCCGTCACCAGAGCGCACGACCCAGACAACACGGACGCAGCCGCCTGCCGACATGCCGGCCCGCGCCGACAGGTTAACCGGACAAGCCCCACGCCCGCCGGCATTGCGTTTGGTCAGCGATCAGGACGATGCACCGCACCCCCTGCCGCTTGATCGGGATGCGCCCATGCACCCTGCACCCGCCATCAGCGGCAGCATGGATGCACCAACACAAACTGCGACAACGGGCGCTGATATGCCCGGTGCAACGACGGATGCGGCACCATCTCTATTGCAGCAGCGCATGAACGCTGATGCGACGGCCACCACGCCGCGCGTGCCCAATTCACCCGACACCGTCCTCGCAGCCATTTTGCGCAATGCCCAATCGCGGCGCGCAACGATGACGTATCCGTTTGAAGGCACGTTCCATTTACAGAGGCAATCTGACGCCACCGCTCACGGCACCTCTCACGCGCGATTGGGTGGTTCGGCCACATCTGATCAGCTGCCTCGGCGCGTGGCCGACCCTACTCTTCCGGTCAGTCCCGTCGGGCAAGCGCCCAGTGTAATGGCGATCCGGACCACATCGCCCGATGCAACGTCGTCCCTGTCGCCCATTGCGCAACTGGACGCCTATCTGCCGCGCGAACGGATCCGGCCCAATGCCTCCGTTTCGGCACCGGACAAACAATCCGCCGACCGGGCTGAAACCGACGATGACTTTATGTTTGATCAACGGCTTCGCGCCGCACTCTCGCGCATTTTGACGGATGATCTGCGGCGCCATGGTCTCGGCACCGATGGGGAGGGCTGGTAATGCAGGAAACCGTTCTTATCGGCGATCTGGAACTCGACAAGGTTCTTGATATCGAGGTCAGTCAAAGCCGCAAATTGGCCGCACATCCGATCCCCGGATGGGATGGTGACCTGATCCAGGATATGGGCGAGGCCGCCGCCGAAATTACGATCCGCGGTATTGCCCATGGCGAAGATGCCGGACAACGGCTGGAGGATTTGCGCGCCGCGTTTGGCGATGGGACCCCGCTGGATTTTGTGTCCAGCGCGTCCGTCGCAACAGAGGTCGAACAAACACTGCTTGCCCGGCTCGATGTGGTCCAGTCGGGGCATCTGAACGGCGGGTATATGTACGCGATGACATTGCGGCGCTACGTCCCCCCGCCCGAGCCGACAATCGGCGGGTTTTCTGCAGATTTCCTGCAGGATCTGGGTGATCTGAATGTCGCTGACGCGCTGGCGAACACGGGTGCTTTTGCAGATGCATTGGGCACCGCGCAAGGGGCGCTCGACTCCGTCAATGCGGCGTTGGACGTGCTCGAAGATGCCAAGAATTTTGTCGAAGGTGCATTAGAACTTGAACCCCTCCTGAGCGCGATGGGCACCGTCGCATCATCAGCAAAATAGTCATTTTAGTACTGGTTTCTCATCAAGAAAGGAATTGAACGATGCCTACCGGAACCGAACTTTTCAACCTGCTGGACGCGCGCAGTCAGGCAATATCCAATGCGCTGGACGAGCTGAATATCGTGATCACGGGCGGCAGTTTTGCCCCTACTCTGATCTGGCCAACGACCGACGTCGCCGATCCGGTCGCGCATGCAGCGGGCATTGCGCCCGCAATGGAGGCACTGGAAGTCACTAACAACCTGGAAGACGCCATCGACCGGCTGTTTGACGGGCTGCAGGGCGACGGTGCGATCAATGATGCGATCAAATCGGCAACTGACGCAATCCAGGAGGTCCTGACCGATGCGGCTGCCCTGAATGACGAGCTTGGGGTGCAGGACCGCGTGGACGCATTCAACGAGTTGAACGAGCCGGCAAGCGGCGGCCGTGACAACCCCAACTTTGGCTTCATCCCGGCCATTGAAGGGGTCATCAATGCAGCCGCAAATGCCAATGTGGATGCCGATGACGCGCTGGAACCTTTGCGTGCCGTGGGTGCCGCAATTGCGGCTGGCGGGGCCTATACGGTGTTTGCGGCCTACGCGACCTCATCCATCGAAATGCTCAACAAGGCCCTGACCATCGGTCCTGTGGGAAACAATGACCGCTAAGGTCACCATAGGTCTGGCGTTTGACGGCGCCAGTGACCCGGTTCCGGTCCGCAGCATGCGGCTGGACCGGGGCCTTGCCCATCCTGTGGGCCGGGCGAATATTGTCTTGCCCAAAGGGGTCAGCGCCCCGGAACCCGGTGCAATCGTGGATATCAGCATCACCCAGGGCGATGACAGCTTTGCCGTCATGAATGGCTATGTCGCCTGGCGCGGTACGGGGCAGGATCATACGGCCGTCAGCATTCTGGAACGGGCTGGCCGGATGAATATCCCCATGGTCGCAAAAAGCTATGGCAACACGACCGCCGGTCAGATCATTTCCGACCTGTGCAGCACCGCAGACGTACCGACCGCCACAATCCTCCCCGGTGCCACGATCCCGCATATGGTTCTGCGTGGTGATGCCACAATGCTGGATCACGCCAAACGCCTGGCCCGCATGTCCGGCCTTCTGTTGACCAGCCAGACATCCGGCGAACTGGCAACCGTGGCCATTGCGCTACCGGTTCCCGGCGCGCCTGCATCCCTTGATCGCGCCCGGCAAGCAAGCGTTGATGCGGTTGCCGGTGACGAACCGGGCGATGTCCGCGTGATTGGCGCAGGCGCCCTTGGGACGGCTGGCCCGGGTGCCAGCACCCTGCCCCTGGCGGATCCGTCCTTGATTGCATCCGGCCCCGATGATGCCCCCCGGACCCATCATATTGCCGGCATCCGGACCCTTGCCGACACCACGCTGGCGCAACTGGCGGCCAAACAGCGGCGCAGCGCGCGCGGGTCTGGCATCGCAATCACCACCCCTCTTCCCGAGGATCTGTCACCGAGTGATGTTACCCTGTTGCCGGACGAAAACGGTCTGCCAATCAGGCTGGCCCGGCTTGAAGCGCTGGAGCTTGGCTTTTCCGCCCATTCTGGCCTTCTGGCCCAATACCGGTTTTCCGATCTGGAGGCGCTGTGATGCATGATCTGGTTGGTCTGATCCGGCAAGTCGTGCAAACTGAAATGCGCGGCCAGACCCAAAGTGCCTTTGGGATCGTCGAGGTTGTGCACCTGCCCGACGCAACCGGGCTGAACCAATATGCCTGTGACATCAAGTTACAGGGCACCGACGCGATCTACGAAAAGGTCCCCCTGACCACCGCCTATCTGGGCCATGTCGCCCCGCCCATTGTCGGTGACGTCGTTGTACTGACATTTATCGGCGGCGACCCCGACCAGCCGATCATCAGCGGACTGGTCTTTTCAGACGCGGTCAGCCCGCCCGAGATTGCCGCGGGTGAGGCCCTGCTGAAACTGCCTCATGACGGCGCCGATGATGCCCGGATCGACACCCGCCAGACGGCTGGCCAGAACGGATCGCGCAGTTGGAGCGTGACCCTTCCTTCTGGTCCGGTTCTGACGCTGACCGACGGCACAATTTCGGCCACGTTGGACGACCGGACAATGACGTTGGACGGTGACGCAGGCGAGGCAACAATCCAGACGGGCGGCGGGCAGATCACCCTGACCGACAGCGGCGATATCACCATCACCGGCGATGGCGCCCTGACGCTTGAAGCGGCCAGCGACATCACCCTCAAGGCTGGTGCCAATCTGGCGGTCGAGGCTGGCGCAAACGCAGAAATCAAATCCTCGGGCACGATGGACGTCAAAGGCGCCGTCATCAACCTGAACTGACAAAGGACGAAACCCATGGGCCAACCCGGCGCAAAACAAGGTGACCAGATCATCGCGACTGATACCCATATCGTGATGATCCCCTCACCCGGCGGACCGATCCCCACGCCATTGCCGCACCCTTTTGTGGGCATCATTGATGACGGGCTGTCGTCGGATGTGAATATCGGCGGCATGGCGGCCGCAACGCAAGGGTCCAAGGCCAGCAACACCCCCCCGCATATCCCGCAGGGCGGGCCGTTCCAGTCGCCCCCGTCCAACAAGGGCGAAATCATCATGGGCAGTGCCACGGTCATGATCAACGGAAAACCTGCGGCACGAACCGGTGACAGCGCAACCACCTGCAACGACCCCGCCGATCTTCCGGCCGGAACGGTCATGGCCGTCAGCACCGTGTTCATCGGGTAAGGAAGGACAAGACCATGCTTCGTGCCGATCTGGCCCATCAAGAGCTTTCCGATATCCGGCTTGTCCCCGCCCGCAGGGCCGACAGCGTGCTGGTTGTTGACCGCCGTGCAACTGAAACCGGTTGGGACCTTGATACCGAAAAGGATCTGGATGCGGTGGGGCAGGCAGCCTGGCTGGCGCTTGCGATCCCGCGCGGAACGCTCAGCCAATTGGGCCATCCGCGGTTCGGCTCGCGGCTGCATTTGCTGATCGGGGAAAACCTGAATGAACAGACGATTGCCCGGGCCCGGGCCTATATCCGCGAAGCACTGCGCAATGATACCCGGTTTCGCCTGATTGATGTCGATATCCTGCGAAACCCCGCAGATCCCGGCGCGCTTGACGCGCAGATCGTGATTGACCCGGGCGGCGCGCTGACCTTTCCGCTGGCCGCCCTGATCGCAGGCGAGACCGATGCCGCAGGAGCGATTGCATCATGACCCCCGATTTCGCCCGCCGCAGTTATCAGGAAGTCGTCGAGCATATCCTCGGCAATCTGACGGCGCAGGGTATCCTGACAGACACCGCCCCCGGATCAGTGACCCGCACATTGGTCGAGGCAACTTCGCGCGAGTTCGCAGAACTTTATGCCCGCATGAATGCGGTTTACGAGGCCGGTTTTCTGGATACCGCCACAGGCAGTTCGCTGGACCAGATCGTTGCATTGATCGGCCTGACCCGACTGGCGGGCGAAACCGATATTGTTGAAATCCGCCTGCAACGCGACAACCGCGTCTCGGCCCGTGTGATCATCCCCGCTGGCGCCCAGATCGTGGTCGAAAGACAAGGGCGTGACCGGGTGACCTATGTGGTGCTGGACGGTGACGAATTGCGTGCGGGCGAGGACAGTATCGTCATCACCCTGCGCGCTCTTCCGGCCCCGGACGCGCCGGATGCAGAACTTGACATCAACGCAGATGATGTGACCCTGAATGCGGCCACTTTCGTGGCCCCGATTGCAGGCATTGCCAGCCTTGCGCTGGAACAACCCTCGGTCCGGCTGGGCACAAACGAGACGGATGAACAGCTGCGCGAACGGGCGCGGATGGCCATCGCCTCGGCCGGTGGTGGCACGGAAAAGGCTTTGGAACAGGCCCTGCTGGAAGTCGAAGGGGTCGAGGGCGTGCGCCTGCGCGACGCGGGCGATCCGATTGAAGGTGTCCCGCTGAAGCCGGGCGAGATTGAGGTCATCCTCGATGGCAAGCCGCAAATCCTCGAACAGAACCGCGACGCGATCAAGCAGGCGATTGCCCGCGCCAAGGGGCCGGGCATCGTGGCCCGCCTGGGCAGCACGCAAAGCGTGGCCCTTGGCGGACGTGTCGTGATCAAACCGGCCAGTCCGGTGCTGTCCGGCGAACAGGCACTGACCCTTGTGCGCGATGTCGAGGATTTGCTGACCGAAACCGTCAGCGCGCTTGAAATCGGTGCGGGCCTGCAATGGAATCGGTTACTGGCCAACCTGATGGGGGTCGAAAATCTGGGCGACGTGCTGGTCAACCAGTCTGAATTTGTGCTGACCAGCCTCGGCACCCCGCAAGCGCAGCCCCTTGCCGATATCACCATCAAGGAAACCGAACGCCTGATCCCCGGCACTGACGGCGAGGCGCTTGTTGTCGTGCTTGAGGATCGGCCCGGTCTGGTCGTTTCGGTCCAGTTGGATGCTCAGATCGTGGAACCAACCGGCCCGCTTGTCGATCAGCTGACCGCTGAATTGACCCAAGGTTTGATCAATTATCTCGAGACATTGGATACTAGCAAACCGGGCGTACAGCTATCGCATGTCGCACTTGTCGATCTGTTGACCGGTCCGGACGGTGTCACCGTGCTGAAAGGCGAGGTCACGGCGGCCAATCTGACAATATCTGTTCTGGAAACGGATGAGGGATCACTGAAAACCCTCACATCCACTGGCACCATCCTTCTGGATTTGCCGCAGAACGGGATCCTGCGCTCTGACGACCCTGCCGCCACCGTCACATGGCAGGAGCCAAGCTGATGGCGCTGGATGCGGAAACCGTCATTGATCTGGCGCCTGCAGGCCAGTTTGGCCTGATCGACAGATACCTGCCCGATCCCTATCGGCGTGCGCTGAACAATGACGGCGATGCATTGGCCAGCCTGACACGCACCATGCGCGGGACCCTTCGCCGGGCGGGTGCGGAAATCGAGGCTGTCCAGCGTTCGCGCGCGTTGGCTTTTTTCAATGACCTGACCGATGGCCGCCTGCTTGGCGCATTGCACGATCAGGCCCCCTGGCCCGAAGACGACGTGCCCACATTCCGTGATCGGCTGACCCGGGTTGCCGGGCTTGCCATGCGCGGTGCGGCGACATCCGACAGGCTGCTTAATCTGGCGGCCATCGCCTGCGGCGCCGCCCCCCTGACACGCACATCGGGCGCCAACCTGATCCTGCCGGAAACAGATTTCAGCTTTGTCATCACCCGGCAGGGACCCGACAATACAACCGAAACAACCAGTTTCATGGGCACCACCGGCGAGGCCCAGACCCGCCGCTATTTTGAAAAGGCGGCAAGCGGGCGTGTATTCCCGATTGATGTCTATGATGCCCCGATGCGCCTGCACCAGCAGGACATCACGCCATTGCCCGGCCCCGAATATCAATTTGTGATCGACAATCCGGCCAGCGAAAATCTCGGTGGGCTGGACGGCACCGATCCGATCCGCTGGCCTGATCCGATCTTTACGATCACTGCGGGCGCACAGCCCTTTGGCCCATTTGCTTTTGTGAATATCCATCAGGCCCAGGTGGTCATCGTCAATCGGCGCCTTGCCCCCGGCGCCACGCTAGAGGTCAGCATCCGGGACATGGCCTGGTCACATGCCGAGGCAGGCAGCACCACAATTGATGATTTCACCTGTTTTGGCACGAAAGAGGCGCTTTATGCGGGCTTTGCCTTGTCAGCCAATGACCACATCATCCCATCAGGCGGACCGGAGGCGGCCATCGGCCCGCTCATGTCCGTACGCCGGGCCGAGAACCTGACCTTTACCGGGGCAGAGGCAGATGAGGCCCCCGATATGGGTGATTTTGCCGAAGCAAGCCCGCTGGCCCTGCCATCATTCCTAGGCGAAGGCCGCACGCAGTGGCGTCTTCTCTCCATTGCGCCAAACGCCCCCTCTGACGTCGAAATTCACAATGCCCAATTTGCTGCAGTGCCAAGTGATGCCGATATCACCCTGTCTGCGCGCTGGTTCGGGCGCCGCCCTGGCGAATTCGCCGTCGATCTGCCGCCAAACGCGCTGGCACCGAACAGCGACGGGCCGCTGACCCACCGCGAGATTTGGCTGGATGCCATGATTGAGCGGTTCAAACTGGGTGGCACTGTCCGCATCGCCCGCGATCAACTGTTTTCACCCATGGCCGATTTCGTCGGCGCGCTTGAGCTTGATCTGGCCAGCGGCACAACACCTGCAGACATCTTTGAACTGGATAACGCCCTCGTCTTTGAAGACACGCTGGCCCCGCGCGATAGCGTCAGCATCCTGCCGACGATCAGTTTTGATGGCATATCGGCCCTTGTCCCTACTGACGAGATCGAGGTGATCGACGCGCAGATCAATACCGATGTGCTGGTCAGTATCGGGCGGCCCGGCGACGCGATGACGCTGACAGAGGGGCTGCCGCCTGCATTCCGTTCAAACGTGGTGCCAACCGATAGTGTCAGTATCCTGCCCCGGCTGGAATTTGACGGCACCTCCGCCGCGATACCCGCTGATGAGGTCGATCTGGACCCCACGACCGTCGCCCCGGATGCCCTGATAAGCACGGTTCAACCAACGGATATTGTCACGGTGACGGTTGGTCTGCCCCCGATCCTCAGCTCTGGGGTGACGCCGACCGACAGCGTCAGCATTCTGCCCCGGCTGGAATTTGAGGCGACATCCAATGCCGGTCCGCAGGACGGTGTGGATATCGTCGATACAACCCTGCGGCCCGATGATCTGACAAGCGGCACCGCCCCGAGCGACGCCATTGAGCTGCGTGCCGGATTGCCGCCCGCACTAACGTCAGCTGTTGTGCCGACAGACAGCATCGTCGTTGATCCCGGTGCGGTCCCGCAGCGGGAACCGGTCGTCTTTCGTTTTGGATCAGCCGTTGTCCCCACCGATACTGTCGGGGTCGATCCCGGCGCGCGGCCCCAGCCCGCACAGCCGGTCAGGTTCGCCTTTCGGTCCAACCTGCGCACGGGCGATGAGGTCTCAATTGATCCGGGCCGCCGCCCGACGCCGATTGATCCGCGCATTCCCATTCCGGGTCCCGGCCCCATTTTCGACCCGGTCAGGCCGGTCGTTGATGTCCGGCCCGGACGCGGCGGGATCCTGCGCGGCGGCGGGAACGAGACCCCACAACAACCCATCCGTTTACGGCTGCAATCCGGCGTCACGCCAGACGATCAAATCCGGGTTCGCCGCCGGCGCAACCGCACATAACCATTACCACCAAAGGAGATTATCATGACCAACGAAAACATTCACCCACGCGGACATATGACCCTGATCCTGCGCAATGATGCGGGCAAGGTGATTGAAACCATCAAGCATCCGAACCGTGTTCTTGATGGCGGGCGCACATTGCTGCTGAACATGCTGCGCGGGAACAGTGCTGCCACAAGCTATGGGCTGATCCTGGGCGCTGAAGGGTTTGAGCCCGAGGCGGACCGCCCGCTGACGCAGGATACCGCAATTCCGGTCACAACACCGCGGCGCCCGACACTTCGGCTGGCCAATGGCGTTTTGTCCGTGTCGTTCAACGGCAATATCGAACGTGAAGGCGTGATTATCGGCGGCGGCATGACGGTGACATCGACGGCCGGGTCAACTGAAACCGTTTCGCTTTACAACTTTGCCCCGACCCCACGCGGTATCGAGATGGAGGCCAATCAATCCGTCTCCGTCAATTTCCGCCTGACGATGGAATAAACCGCCACGATCCCGACCCTGAAGGAGCGTTCAGATGCCCGAAGATATCCCAGAACGGTTTGAAATCGGCGAGTTGCTGTCAAGCGCCGCGCTGAACCGACTGCAGGAGCTGATCCTGCAACGGCTCGCCGATCACGATCATACCGGTGGCGACCTGGCTGAGCCGCTGGGAACGGACGGATATACCGATCTGTCGGTCACAGAGCCGAAACTGGCCGATGGTGCAATTTCGGCCCGTACCGTTGCACCGGGCGCTATCACGGCTGACGGTCTGGCGGATGGGGCTGTCATTCTGGGCAAGATCGCGGCTGATGCAGTGGGCCGTGATAACATCGTTGACGGCGCAGTGACCGAAGACAAACTATCCCCGGCCGTGCGCGCATTGCTGGGGCGGACCGGAAATGGTGCCTCGTCCGCGTCGCAGGTAATCTGGCGTGATCCCATTTTTGTCTATCCGATAGATACCGGTATTTCGATCGTCGATGGTATCATTGATCCCACGGTCTGGACATGGTTCCCGCCGGTTGTCAGCCTTGATGAAAATAACATCCCGATCAAATTCAACCCCAACCGGGACCCCGACCTGACGACGATACCTGTCGATTTTGACGATCAGCGCCCCGGACGGGCAGAGTTAGAGGTTTTCCTCAACGACGCCGTGACCGATACGGCCATCAGCGTCATCGGTGTCGGTGCCGCCGGGCTGCCAGCAGGCGTGATCAACACCGGGGGCGGCGCGCGCGGCGGCATTGCAGGGCAACCAACAGGTACGTTTGGCACTGGAACCATTGGCACTGGCGGATTTATCGGCGGTGGCGTCAGCGGTCACAATGTCGTCTTCGGCGGCGGAAACCGTGGTGCCTTGGCCGGTAATGTCGGTGCGGGCACGTTTGCGGCCGGGAATGTCGGCGCTGGCACCCCCGCGGCAGGCAATCTGGGCGCAGCGGGTCCGGCTGGCGGGGCTTTTGCAGGTGGCCCCGGCGCTGGTGCGCTCTTCCGCGAGGGGATCGCGCGCACAGAAGGCCGCAGCATCGGCACCGAAGGGGTCTTTTTCGGCGGTCAGGAGGGGCCCGGCATGGCCACCGGCGGTGGCTTTGCGATCAATGAGGCGGGGCAGACCGCAGCAAAGCGCATGCTGGCGATTGCAACCGTCGACGCAGAAGGCCGGCCGGTCGAAGCCGATGATGACAATGCCATTGTTGTCAGTTCCGGTTTCGCGGGCAAAGAGACATTTGCAGGCGACAATGGCGTTGCCGATTTTCGCGCGCTTGACGGATCAAGCGGTGCGGCCCTGGACGCCGCGGCACGCTCGGCCGGGAAAACCCTTTTCAATCTGGGGATCGACAATGAATATCTCGGCGGGATTGACGGGACGGACAATGTACAGGCGCAGGTTGATCTGGCACTGGCCGGTGACAGACGGTTCTTTGATGATGATCAGCCGCTTTGGGGCGGGGTCAGTATCCTGCCTGATATCTTCAATCTGCCGGAATTGTTGGGGACGGGCTATTCGCTGTCAGGCGGGCGCAACGTCCTGTCTGTCACGCGCGAATTTCAAACCGGCGAGGTTTTTGAAACATGGGTCCGGGTCCGGTTTGTGACCCCCTATCGCAACTCGGCCTATGCCGTGACGGTCACGCCCCGCGTCAACAGCCGGTACGAGATGATCACCGCCAATATCCGCGCAAAGGCCACGGCCTATGTCGATATCAGCTTTACCGGGTTGCGCCAGACACCGACTGCGGGCCTTCAGTTCGAACAGACCAGCAAGCTTAGCTTTGATCTGGCCGTCTTTGGCGAGTTGGGCGCGCCGACCCGATGATTTCTGCATTGCCTCTGTTGCTGGCCGATCATCTGGCCGCCGAGGTGACCGGGGTCGCCCTGCCGACAGGCCTGTTTACCGATCCCTGTCGCGGTGCGGTTGGTGATGTGACCTTTGCGGCAGATGCGGACGAGGCTGCGGTTTTTGTGCAGCTTGGTGCGCTGGATCAGGATGCGGGGATTGGGGCGCGCGCAGATGGCGAAGAGATCCGGTTGCCCTTCACCGCCGAGGTTGATCTGGCCCTTGCAGGCCCCGAAACGACGGTTGTTGATGGCGCGGACCGCGATCCGGCGGACACCCCCGTGGCTGGCGCTGATCTGATGTTGTCGGTTGTCACAGGTCATTTGAACACCGCCCGGGATGCGGGGCGCAATGCGCCCTTGTCACGCGCGGAAACCCGGGCCGAAGGGCGCAAACTGGCTGCTGAATGGCGGTTTGGCCAGATCGTGTCGATCACGCCTGATCTGGTCGCTGATCGCGTGGTCTGGCGGCTGAAGACACAGTTCGAGGGCGTCCAGACCCTCAGCCCACTGCCCGCCGAGGGTGGCCACATTGCGCGGGCCGAGATTGCCGGACAATTGGGTGACAACGCCTTTGCCGCTACGATCCAGGGGTCCTCTAACCAACTGCCTTTGGCGCTATTTGTTGAAATCGGCCCGGAAAATGCGGAACGGCTGGCTAGTTTCGGGCTGGCCCGTCTTGGTGATCTGATGCGCGTGCCACGGCTGGAGATTGCCGGACTGGCCGCGGAAATCGCCCGCGACGACGATGATCTACGCGATGCACTGACCGTCCTGCACGCGGTGTTGATGCTGCGGCTGGATGCGGTTTTGGCGGGGGTCAACGCGGCGTTTTTGTTCGAGCGGCATGCGGCCCTGACGCTTGATACCGTATGGGATGGGCAGACCCTGACACTACCGGATGACATGCGCACCGATCAGCAACTGCGATTTCAGGTTATGGCCGCACAACTGATGCGACTGGTCCGGCCAGAAGACCGGGCGCGTGTCACGCTGGGACAGCTGACGACACTGGATACAGAGGCCCGGTAATGGCAACACGCGAAATCCGAGAATTACAGCAGGAAGTGACCGTTGTCGGCACTGTCGTGCAGGCAGGTACGTTCACCGCCGTGTTGGATCAGGGCCTGCAGGGGTTGGCGGATTACGCCAGCACCGTCATCGCCAACACGCACCCCGATACCTATGGCGCCGTGACCGAAATCAACACGTCGATTGATGCGCTGACATCAACCGGCGCGATAGTGCGGGTTCCCGCAGGGGGCAGCGCCAGCCTGACGATTGAAGGTCTGGCAGATTGGCATTTTGATGCGGCGGCACTCGACCTTGATCCGCTGGGTCGGAATATGGGGTTGCCCATCGACCTTGGGGAAAGGCAGCCCGGCCCGCCCGCTTATACCTCTGGTTTCAGCTATGCGCCCAGCCAGCCGCTCTTTATCAATCAAATCGTCTACCGCTACGGGCTGCGCCCGCCAGTGCTGGGACCATTGATCACCCATTCGCCGCTGAACCTGATTGAACTTGCGCATGGGGGCGATCCGTTACGGTACTTTGTCAGTGCGGCCCAACCGGATAACAGCCAAGACACGCAGCAGGGTTTTGTCGGCGCCGTCGTGAACAAGATCACCGTCAGCGAGGCAATACAGTATCCGGCTGATCTGCTGCTCACCGCAATTATTCCCAATAAGGGCGACGGGCTATCAATTGCCAGCGCTGACGACCGTGTGCTGCATCAGGTGCCGCGCACCGTTCTGCCCGGTGATGTGGCCAGCAGCACCGATCTATCCGGCTATCTGAATGATCAGGTTGCGGCAGGCACCCAGGACGCGACTTTCCGGATCAGCAGCCGGACCGATTGCGTGCTGCATATCAAGATGCGGGCGATCCGGCGCCGGGTGGATGAAGGGCCGGACACGGATGACCTGACACTGTCACCATGGCAGCCAACGATCCTGACCCCGAACATTCCGACAGGAACCGGTGTAGAGGTCATATTGACCGCCAGCGCCCGGGCCTCCGGACCCGCGCTGGTGGGTCTGCGCGAACCGGTGACGCCTGATCTTTGCCAGGGTGTGCGGCTTGGATCACGTGCTGCACTTTTGCAGCCATTTACCCTGCCTGACAGCAGTGGCGCAGCGTATCGGTTCCCCGGCATCTGGCTGTGCCTGACCGGCGCCCCCGCCGCGCCCGAGACGTTGAAAGCCTCAATCACAACATATGATCCCGAAACAATGACGGCAGGCGACCCACTGGCAACTGTCACCACCGATATCTCGGATCGGCAGATTGATCTGGCTGATCTGGGGAATGGTATTTTTGCACATTGGGCCGCCTTTGACAGCCCGCTCGAGATTGATATCCCTGATCTGACGGGTCAATTCGCGCTGCTGCTGGCCGAGGCGAGCGGGCCAATCCCGCTGATCGAAACGGCTGTCACGCGCCCAAACCTCAAACCTGCCTTGTCGCGAAATTTCGCGCGGTCTGATCGTTGGAGCGTGCGCAATTTTGCCAATAGCGCCAAAGCCCTGATGTGGGAATTGGGCGATGACACGCCCGGTCAGCCGGGGACCCTGACGGCAACATCAGGCAGCACGACCGCAACCATCATCATTCCAGACAACACAACGGATGTAAGCGTGACACTACCCGCTGCAAGCGCGCTGACATTGCAGGCTGACCGCGCAATCGCCTTGGAAAAAATAAAGCTGAACAGCAGCACCGCCCCGGATATCCTGGGCTAGGGGCAGAACCGCCCGACATCAAAATCGGGCGGTCTGCATTGCGTCATTCGTCGCCGGCGAGACCACCGGATATATCAGGTTTGCCGTCGATATCCTCTGGCAGGGCGAGGTTCAGGATGATCGCGATAAAGGCCGCAGGCAGCAGCCCGGATGTCATCAGAATCCGCAACGTATCCGGCAGGTATTGCACGGCCTTGGGCTCTAATTGCAGACCAAAGCCGATGGACAGGGCAATCGCAAAAATCACCATGTTGCGACGGTTCCAGTCCACCTCTGACAGCATCGACACACCGGCGGCCACGACCATTCCGAACATCACGATCACGCCGCCGCCCAACACCTCGATCGGGATGGTCCGGATGACGGCCCCGACCTTGGGAACCAAGCCGCAAATGATCAGAAAGATCGCACCGATTGTGACCACATGACGGCTCATCAGGCGGGTCATCGCGATCAAACCGACATTCTGACTGAACGAGGTATTGGGAAAGCCACCGAATATCCCGGCAATCGCGGTGCCCAGACCATCCGCATAGGTGGCACCTTGTATCTCGGCCTCGGTTGCTTCGCGACCTGCACCACCTTTGGTGATCCCCGAAACATCGCCAACCGTTTCAATCGCCGACACGATGGCCATCAGGCAAAAGCCGATGACAGCGGCCAGGCTGAACTCGAACCCGTATTTGAACGGCTCGGGGGCGGCAAAGATGGCCGCGCGATCCCAGCTTGTGCCGATTGCATCCAATGTGACCATGCCGAAGATCAGTGCAAACACGTAGCCAAAGATCAAACCGATCACGACAGCCGAAACCGACAGCATGCCACGCGCAAAGAATTTCAGCGCCAGGGTGACGATGATGACAACACCCGCAGCCGACCAGTTCAGCAGGCTGCCATATTCGGGGCTGTCAATCGCCGGGACGCCGCCCGCCGCGTATTGGATACCGACCTTGACCAGCGCCAGCCCGATCATGACAACCACAAGGCCGGTGACCAACGGGGGCAAGGCAAACCGGATCCGTCCGATGGACAGCCCGATGATGGTATGAAACAGCCCCCCGACCAGCACGCCACCAAACAGGGCTGGCAAGGCCTCGACCCCTTTGCCCGCCACCAGCGGGATCATGATCGGGATGAACGCAAAAGATGTGCCTTGCACGATTGGCAGCTTGGCGCCGACCGGCCCAAAGCTGATCGTCTGCAGCAATGTGGCAATGCCTGCAAACAGCATCGACATCTGGATCAGATAGGTCATGTCCGGGAACCCCTGCGCCCCCGCATCAGACCCAAAGCCAAAGCCTGCCGCCCCTGCGATGATGATCGCCGGCGTGACATTTGACACGAACATGGCCAGCACGTGCTGAATGCCCAGCGGTATGCCCCGGGCCAGCCCCGGAAAATAGTTGGGATCGCGCAGTTGTTCCGGCGTCCCGATGGATTGATCACTCATGAATTTGTCCCTGTGTCTTGCAGCACCCGCCAGATCTTTGCCCGGTCTTTGATGGTGCCGTCAGTGGTTGGAAATGACGCGGTAGGGCGTCGGGTAGATATGTTCCTCCAGGTTGGGCCCGTCGCCGATGCGGTCAATGACCGCAAAAAGACCGGGGCCGGAAAGCGGGGTCAGCACGCCATGCCATGTCCCGCGGTGAAAATTGATCGCCTCACCCGGTTTGGTGACAAAGGCGCGCGGGATCAGGGCGTCATCGGCCGCGACAACCAGAAACGGATCCATGCTCATCGGGATAAACGCCTGCGAGCCACGCGGGTGCCGCTCCACCATATCCAGCAGGTGGGGCAGGCTGCGCAATGTCGCCTGAAACAGGCTGATGCCGGGGCGGCCCTCCTGACAATCAATCTGCGCCCTGTCATGAAACCGGCCACAAAGACCTGCATTGATCAGCTGATCGGGTGCGCCGTCACAATTCAGCACATCGCCGAAAGGGGCAAAGGCCGCAGCAGTCAACGGTTCTATGACGATATCCTGGGTCAAAGGGGCAATAGATCCCTCAATCTGTGCAGGGCAATGCGTTCAACCTGATGACAGGCCTCGGCGAATTCGTTTGCACGATCATTGCCCAGCCGGGTCTCAAAGGAAGCCCTGATCGACGCCTTGTCGTGGTCGCGGACCGCAATGATGAAAGGAAAGCCGAATTTCGCGGTATATGCCGCATTCTGCGTCGCAAATTCGGCCCGTTCATGATCGGTCAGGGCGTCAAGGCCCGCGCTGGCCTGCTCTGCGGTACTCTCGGCTGTCAGTCGTCGGGCTGCGGCCAGTTTGCCGGCCAGATCAGGATGGGCAGTCAGCACAGCCAGACGTTCCTCTTCCGAGGCACGGCGGAAGACGCGGGTCAGCGCGTTGTGCAATCCGTCGGGGCGGTCATGGGCTGGACCAAGCTCCAGCGCATGGGCCCGTTCCGCCACCCATGCGGAATGCTCAAAGACGCCACCAAAGGCCGCAACAAATGCGTCAGACGACATTTGCGACGGCCGGTTGACGCGGCGGGGCGGATGCATCTGCGTCCAGTGATCAGCGATCTGCTCACGGGTGGCAAACCAGACATCATCATGCGCCTTGACGTAGGCGATGAACGCCCGCAGGGCCTCGCTTCGTCCGGGGCGGCCAATCAGGCGGCAATGCAGCCCGACTGACATCATGCGTCCACCTTCGCGGTAAAGCGCATCAAAGCTGGCCTTGAGGTAGTCGAGAAATTGCGCGCCCGCGTTGAAACCCTGAGGGGTCGCAAAGCGCATGTCATTGGCATCCAGCGTATAGGGCACAATCAGCTGGTCACGACGACCGACCTGCATCCAGTAAGGGACATCATCGGCATAGCTGTCAGCGACATATGCAAATTGCCCCGTTTCAGCAGCCAGACGCACCGTGTTCATTGAGCAGCGTCCGGTATACCAACCGCGCGGGGGGGCACCGGTTACTTCTGTATGCAAACGGATCGCGGCTGCCATATCTGCGCGCTCGACATCTTCGGGGGCGTCCTTGTAATCGATCCATTTCAACCCGTGACTTGCGATTTCCCAGCCGGCATCCCGCATCGCGGCCACCTGTTCAGGCGCGCGGGCCAATGCGGTGGCCACGCCATAAACGGTGACGGGAAGATCACCCATCAAACGATGCAGACGCCAGAACCCGGCACGGGCGCCGTATTCATAGATGCTTTCCATGTTCCAATGGCGTTGGTCGGGCCAGGCAGCGGCGCCGACGATCTCCGACAGAAACGCCTCAGATGCAGGGTCGCCATGCAGGGTGTTATTCTCGCCGCCTTCTTCGTAATTCAGAACGATCTGAACGGCGATACGGGCGCCGCCGGGCCAGGCGGCGTCTGGTGGATGGGCGCCATAGCCAACCATATCGCGTGGATATCTTTGCACGCCTGTCCCCCTATGTGCAGTTTTGCGATGCAACTGTCTCAGGCAAGCGCACACAAGACAAGAGGCGCGATGCAAGGCCGTAGGATGGATCTTGATCCATCCCCGTCAGGGATCAAGACGCTGACCCGTTTCCATATCAAAAAAGCGCAACGCGCCAGGTGCAATGGTCAGGCCAAGACTGTCGGTATTGTCTTCGTCCATGCGCCCCGGCAGGCGGGCCGTGACAGTCACCCCGCCCAAAGCAAAATTCACGTAACATTCCGCGCCGGTATTCTCGATCATTGTGGGCACCACCTGCAGA
This sequence comes from Yoonia sp. SS1-5, assembly GCF_038443705.2. NCBI lineage: Bacteria > Pseudomonadati > Pseudomonadota > Alphaproteobacteria > Rhodobacterales > Paracoccaceae > Yoonia > Yoonia rhodophyticola. The sequence continues at coordinate 1,866,729 of NZ_CP151767.2, forward strand.
TCAGCGGGGCCGGTGGCAAAGCTCAGATGCTCTGGCCGGATACCCAGTTGCACCGGGCCGGCAAGGCCCGGCGGCGCGGGCAGGGCCATATCATCAATACGCAACTGACCGTCCTCGACCAGTGCGGGGATGATATTCATTGGTGGTGATCCCATGAAATCGGCAACAAAGGTATTGGCCGGGCTGTCATAAATCTGCTGCGGGGTGCCGATCTGTTGCACATCGCCTCCTTTGAGCACGACAATGCGGCTGGCAAGGGTCATGGCCTCAATCTGGTCATGGGTCACATAGACGATGCTGGCACCGGTCGTCTTGTGCAATCGCTTGATTTCGGCGCGCATTTCAACGCGGAGTTTCGCGTCCAGATTGGACAATGGCTCATCAAACAGAAACAGCTTCGGGTCACGCACCAGGGCGCGGCCCATGGCAACACGCTGCCTTTGCCCCCCCGACAGCTGCGACGGATTGCGGTCCAGCAGATGATCAATCTGCAAAAGGGTCGCAACCTCGCGGATTTTCGCGTCCATTTCCGCCTTGGGGACTTTGCGGATCTTCATGCCAAAGCCGATATTCTCTGCCACCGACATGGTCGGATAAAGCGCATATGACTGAAACACCATCGCGATATCCCGGTCCTTCGGCGGCTCCTGGGTGACGTCACGCCCCCCGATCATCAACGTACCTGAGGTGATCTCTTCCAGCCCGGCGATGCAGTTCAGCAGTGTGGATTTGCCGCAGCCAGAGGGGCCGACCAGCACCAGAAACTCGCCGGCAGCCATTTCAATGTCGATGCTGCGCAGAACCTCGACGGCGCCATAAGATTTGGCCAGGCCTCGCGTGACCAAGGCAGGCCGAGGAGCGGTATCTAGGGCCATGGGGTTCTCTCCTCTATCGGGGCAGGGCCGGTCGATTGGCGCACGATCATCTCTGCCCGGGTGATCTGCTGCACAGGTGGGGCGCCCGCCAGATGATCAACCAGCAGATTTGCCAAAGGGGCGCAGGCATCCCGCAGCGGGGCGCGTGTGACGGTCAGGGCCGGATCAAAACTGATCGCGCGCAATTGCGGCAGGGCATCATCATGCGCAACGACAGAGACATCCTGCGGCACACGCAATCCCCTGTCCTTCACCGCCCGTATGACCCCCGCAGCGATCAAGGTCGACGCACAGACAAATGCCGTTGGCCGGGCCTGATCACGCGCCGACAGCATATCAAGCGCCTGCAGATAGCCTTCGGATTCCGTTTCGGCATTTTCACCAACAAAGCCATCCACAGCCCCAAGCCCGGCGTCAGCCATGGCGGTGCGAAATCCCTCTAGCCGGTCCGCGGCATAGGCATAGTTGACCTTGCCATTCAGCAGCGCAATGCGCGTATGTCCAAGCCCCGTCAGCAGACGCACCGCATCGGCCGAGACTTTCTGGTTGTCGATTCCAAAGCATGGGTAGTCCACCGCGTCCCCACTTTGTCCATGCAGCACAAAGGGAATGTCATTTTCGCGCAAAAACGCTACGCGCGGGTCGTCATGGGCCGGCGCGTTCAAAACAAACCCATCCAGTACATCCCGCTCCAGCATCTTGCGGTAGGCGACCAGCGGGTCGGCCTCTTGATCGACTGCAAGCACCAGATCAACATCGCGGGCGGCAAGTGCCGCGGTCAGGCCCGTCAACATTTCAAAAAATGTCTGATCGGCGCTCATGTCTTGGCGAATTTTGACGATCATGCCAACCATACCGGACCGGCCCGTCACAAGCCGTTGCGCGACCCGATTGGGCCGATACCCCAACCGGTTGGCAGCCTCGCGCACCTTGTCGCGGGTCTTGACGTTCACCTCTGGAAAGCCGTTCAGCGCGCGACTGACCGTTGCGGGCGACAATCCCAATTCAGCACCAATTTCCTTCAGCGTGGCCAAGCCAGGATCCTCAAAGCGATTGCTATTTGGCATCTACATACCGCCAAATCGAGCAATTTTATAGAGGAAAAGTAAATTTAAAACGTTTTGAATATTTTGGCGATGGTGGTAGCGTGCCGGGAATCAGGGAGGATTCCTATGCGAGAATGGTGGCGCGATGCGGTGATCTATCAGATCTACCCACGCTCGTTTCAGGACGACAATGGCGATGGTGTGGGCGATCTGGCCGGGATCACGCGGCGTTTGCCGCATGTGGCCGCACTGGGGGCTGATTGCATCTGGCTGTCCCCCATTTTTATGTCACCACAGAAGGACATGGGCTATGATGTGTCAAATTACACCGACATCGACCCGCTCTTTGGATCGCTGGACGATTTTGACACGCTGATCGCAACGGCACATAATCTCGGGCTGAAAGTGATCACCGATCAGGTCCTGTCCCACACATCAGATCAACATCCGTGGTTCAAACAAAGCCGTACAAGCCGGGACAATGACAAATCGGACTGGTATGTCTGGGCCGACCCGCTGCCCGACGGCGCCCCGCCCACCAATTGGCACAGCCATTTCGGCGGACCGGCATGGGAATTCGACCCCCAGCGCGGGCAATATTACCTGCATAACTTTCTGGCCTCACAGCCCGACCTCAACTTTCACTGTCCCGATGTGATTGATGCCATCCTGGATACCTGCAAATTCTGGCTTGACCGGGGTCTGGACGGGTTCAGACTGGACACGGTCAACTACTATTTCCACGACCAGCAACTGCGATCAAATCCGCCCGCGCAGGCCAAGCCACAGGTGATGGCAACAGACCTTTATGGGATGCAGGACAATATCTATAACAAGACGCGCCCTGAAAACCTTGGGTTCCTGGAACGGCTGCGGCAATTGACCGACCAGTATCAAGACATCATGATGGTCGGCGAAGTCGGCGAAATGGGCCGCCGATCCATCGAGATCATGGGCGAATACACGGCCGGTTCCGACAGGCTGCATATGGCTTATAGCTTTGCCATGCTTGGCCCGGACTTCACCGCCGATCACTTTCGCAGCTGTATCGAAGGGTTCCAGCAGGGCGCCCCGGATGGCCACCCGAAATGGTCCTTCAGCAATCATGATGTACCGCGCCATGTCACCCGTTGGGCCGATCACGCGGTTGACGACGACAGCATGGCCCGGCTTGCATGTGCGATGCTGATGGCGTTCGAGGGCACAATCGGCATCTATCAGGGCGAAGAACTGGGACAGACCGAAACCGAACTGGTGTTTGAAGAGCTGACAGACCCACCTGCCCTGCGCTATTGGCCTGCGGTCAAAGGGCGGGATGGCTGCCGGACCCCCATGGTATGGACGGCAGATGCACCCCATGCGGGATTTTCCACCGGAACGCCGTGGCTGCCGGTGAAGCCCCCCCAGGCCGCACGCGCCGCCGATCAGCAGACACCCCAGGGCATCTTGCAGTTTTACAAGGACACCATCGCCCATCGCCGGGCGACACCGGCGCTGCGTTCAGGGGCAACGCGGTTTTATGATCTGCCCGAACCCGTTCTGGGGTTTGAGCGGCATATCACCGATATGCGGGTCAGCTGTTTCTTTAATCTGTCGACGACTGCACAGGATATCGCCCTGAACGACGACGCCACGCTGACAGGTCCGCACCGTGCCACCCTGCAGGACCGAACGCTCAGCCTGCCCGGCAATGGCTTTGCCTATCTCACGCATGACAGCCCGCTGACCCCCGGCCATTGATGGCCGCACCCAATGACAAAACTCTGGGAGGAGAAACCATGAAAAATTCCCTGTCCATCGTCGCGTTGCTTCTGGCGACAGCCGCCCCGGCCTATGCATTCGAAGACGGCAAGCTGACCATCTGGACCGGCGCCAACCGGGACCGTGACGCGCTGCTTGCGGCAACGGCCCCGTTTACCGACGACCTTGGTATCGACGTGGTTGTCGAGGTGGTCGACCCGGACTTGCCGCAGAAATTCCAGCAGGCCGCGGCAACAGGTGACGGCCCCGATATCCTGCTCTGGGCGCATGACCGGTTCGGCGAATGGGCCGGCGGGGGCCTCATTGCCCCGGTCCAACCCGCCGCAAGCTGGAGCGCTGATATCCTTCCCGCCGCCATGGAGGCGGTCCAGTTTGATGGCAAGACATGGGGCTACCCGGTCTCGGTCGAGGCTGTGACCCTGATCTACAACAAGGACATCATCGACACGCCGCCCGCATCATTCGAAGAGATCGCAGCGCTTGATATCGCGGGACAGAAGATCCTGTGGGACTACAATAACACCTATTTCACAATGCCCATGCTTATGGCCGGCGGTGGTTACGCGTTTCAAAAGGTCGACGGAACATATGATGGCAGCACGACAGGCGTGAACAATGCGGGGGCGATTGCGGGGGCCGAGGTGCTCAAATCGCTTTTTGATGACGGGGTCATGCCGCAGGGCGTGGATTACGGCGTCATGGACGGCGCAATGAACAATGGCGAGGTTGCCATGGTCCTGAACGGCCCTTGGTCATGGGGCGCATTCGCAGAATCGGGATTAAATGTGGGCGTGGCCCCAATCCCGACAGTCAATGGGGCGGTATCGCCGCCATTTCTGGGCGTGCTATCGCTTGGGATCAATGCCGCATCGCCAAATGCGGACCTCGCCGTGGAACTGATCGAGAATTATCTGGCCACAGATGAAGGTCTGGCCGCGTGGAACGAAAATGGCGCGCTGGGTGCACTCGCTGACATGTCGGCGGCAGCGGCACAGAATGACCCGCTTGTCACCGATATGCTTGCAGTTGCAGCGAACGGCGTCCCGATGCCCTCGAACCCCGAAATGGGGGCATTCTGGGCGGCCATGGGCCCGGCCCTGACCAATATCACATCCGGCGCCGCAGCACCGGCAGAGGCCCTTGACGACGCGGCGGCGCGGATTCTGGGCGAATGATATCATCGCCGCGACCGGCATATCGGTCGCGGCGGCAAATGCGGCCATGATCGCCAAGGCGCATCAACATGAGTAGTATTGCAGACACCCCGATCGCAAACGGCCCCGCCTGGCCCCGACTTGTCATGGTCGGGCTTGGCACGCTCGTGCTGCTCTTTGCTGCGTTCTATCTCTATCAACTTGCGCAGCCCCTTTTCGGCGCAATCCTGCTGGCCATAGCCGTTGGCTTTGCGATCATTTTCGGGGCAAACAGGTTTTACGGGGCACGATTCATCTTTCCGGGCGTGGCGGCTGTGCTGGTATTCATCGCGTTTCCGGTGATCTACACGATCTATATCGGGTTCACGAATTATTCGTCCTTCAACCTGCTCAGTTACGAACGCACGATCGAGGTGCTGACATCACGCGGCGCCGTCGATCCGGCCACCGAACAACCATTTGCAGTGGCGCAGGACGGCGAGGCGTACCGGATTTGGCTACCCGAGGCGGGGCTTTTATCCGACCCGGTCAGCTTGCAGGGCCCAGACAGCGCCAATCTGGCCCCGGCAGAGGCACCTGCAAGCCTGCTCGAACGACGGGAGGCGATCAAACTGCGCAGCGGGCTACAGGGGCTCAGCCTCACCAGCCCGGATGGGACGATCATTCAGAATGCGGGGCTGCGGACCTTTGCCAGTGTCACGCCCGACTATGTGCGGACCGGGCCGGATATGCTGACCAAAGCGGATGGAACAATCCTGACGGCCAATCACCAGACCGGTTTTTTCGAGGATGAAACAGGTGCACAGGTTCCACCGGGCTGGCGGGTAAATATCGGCTGGGGCAATTTCGAGCGGGTCTTTCAATCCGAAGGGATCAGAGGACCGATGATCGGCATCTTTGTCTGGACGTTTGTTTTTGCGACAGCGTCGGTCGCGCTGACCTTTGCGCTTGGGCTGACGCTTGCGGTTATCCTGCAATGGGAACATTTGCGCTTCAAAGCTGTCTACAGGATCCTGTTGATCCTGCCCTATGCCGTCCCCGCGTTTATCTCGATCCTCGTGTTCAAGGGGCTGTTCAATCAGAACTTCGGCGAGATCAACCTGATCCTGAACGCATTGTTCGGAATTTCGCCCAACTGGTTCACAGATGGAACGCTGGCGCGGGTCATGATCCTGATCGTCAATACCTGGCTGGGCTACCCCTATATGATGCTGCTTGCGATGGGCTTTCTGCAATCGGTGCCGGAAGATCACAAGAAAGCCGCCGCGCTGGAAGGGGCGTCGGCACTGCGGGTGTTCTTTACCATCACGCTGCCGCAGATCATTCCACCGTTTCTGCCGCTTCTGATCGCGTCATTTGCGTTCAATTTCAATAATATGGTGCTGATCTTCCTGTTGACACGGGGGCTGCCGGACGTGCCGGGGACAGTGATCCCGGCCGGTGAGACGGACATTCTGGCAAGCTTTACCTACCGGCTGGCCTTCGACAATGCAGGACAACAATTTGGACTGGCTGGGGCCATCACCTTGCTGATCTTCCTTGCGGTGGCGGCCATATCCTATGCAAATTTCGTGGCCATGCGGCGGGCCGCGCAAAAACGTGCCGGACGATAACGGGATGGCGGGTGGGGCGATGTGCGCAGCACGAGCGTCATCCCGACAGAAAGGACAGATATGATCGTTGAGCGACCACGCGATCTGCGGATCAAGAAAATTGCAGCACATGGTTTCATGATCATCTTTCTGATCCTGATCCTGTTTCCCTTCTTCATGGTCCTGTCCATCAGCTTTCGCGAGGGGAATTTTTCCGTCGGATCAATCATCCCGCAAAACCCGACTTTGGAACATTGGGTTCTGGCATTCGGGTTCGACTATACGCGGGACGATGGCAGCGTGATCAGCCCGCCCTATCCGGTCATGCTCTGGATGTGGAATTCGATCAAGATCGGCCTCGCCGCCGGCCTTGGGGTGCTGGCGATTGCGACAATCTCGGCCTACGCGTTCAGTCGCATTCGGATCAAGGGCAAGGCCGCAATGCTTGACGGGCTATTTCTGATCCAGATGTTTCCAACAACACTGGCGCTTGTGGCTATCTACGCCATCTTTGATGCCTTGGGCGAGGTCAGCCCGGTGCTGGGGCTTGATTCCCACATGGCGCTTATCCTGATCTATCTGGCTGGGGTCACGCTGCATATCTGGACGATCAAAGGCTATTTCGACAGCATCGACACCGCGCTGGACAAGGCAGCCGCCATTGACGGGGCCACCCCGTGGCAGACATTCCGACACATTTTCCTGCCATTGGCCGTCCCCATTATGAGCGTTGTTTTCGTGCTCGCCTTCATCGGCTTTATTAACGATTATCCAATTGCGTCGGTGCTGATCCGATCGGAAAGCCAGATGACGCTTGCGGTTGGGTCCCGGCTGTATCTGAACGAATTCAAATATCTTTGGGGTGATTTCGCCGCGGCGGCGATTTTGTCGGGCTTGCCAATCACGGTCGTCTTCCTGATCGCGCAAAGATACCTGGTCTCGGGACTGAGCGACGGTGCGGTCAAGGGTTAGGATGGATCAAGATCCATCCTACGGCCGCCTACCAGGTCAGCAGGAAAGTTGCCCCTGATTGAGACGGCACCAAGGCGATTTCGGCATCCTGTGCCTGCAACATGCGCCGCACAATGGGCAGCCCCATCCCCGTCCCGCCGCTACCCCTGCGCGTGGTGAAGAACGGGTCGAATATCCGATCCTGATTGCCTTGCGATACACCCGATCCGTCGTCGCGGATCCGAACGCCCTCCGGCTGCCAGGCAATGACAATTCGCGTTGCACCATGATCGCGCGCATTGGCAATCAAATGCGTCATCACCACACCCAAAAGCGTTGCCCCCAGTGGCACTACCCCGTCCCGCTCTAGGACAATATCTGCCGCAGGTTCGATGACTTCCGAGACCAGGCAAGTCCCGCGCGGCATCGGCTCCTGCGCTTGGGCAAGCGCCCGTTGCCCGTCCAGAAGACCCTGCATACGGTCCACAGCCGTGCTGATATTGCCCAGCATTCTGGCCCGATCATCCGATTTCAGATCCGGATCATCCAGCAATTCAGCCGCCCCCCGGATCACCGTCATTGGCGATTTCAATTCGTGCGTGACGTGATCCGCATAGGATCGCAAAACCGCCTCGCGCCCGCGCAACCGCGCGGTCATCGCAAAAATGGCGTCACCCAGCTGCGAAAATTCCGGCGTACCGAAATGCACCGGTACGGCAGCCTCGCCTTCGGCTTGCGCGAATTCTGTTAAGGCCCGCACCGGGCGCAGCACCAGCCGCCAGAGCAGAAATCCAAGGATCAGTGTCGCCATCAGGGCCATCCACGCGATCATCCAGGATGTTTCCGCCCAGCCCAGAACCCCGCCCGCAAGCCTAAAATATGCAATCCCGATCAGTGGCAAAAAGAAGACAGCCGCCAGAACGCCGCCCAGCACAAAGGCCAGCGGCGGGCGCCATTTGCGAATTACACGCCGCGGCATTGCCCCATCCGGATCCCCACCCCATGCACAGTCTCGATCGCGTCGCCGCACCCGGCCGCGCTTAACTTGGCACGCAGGTTTCGCAGGTGGCTGTCCATCGTCCGGTCGCTGACATGGATATTGGTGCCATAGATCGCATCAACCAGTTGCGGACGCGACATCACGTGATCAGGCCGGCGCATCAGCTGCGCCACAAGTTCCATCTCGCGCGCGGTCAGCGTGACGGGCGCATCATTGACGTGGCATTGATGTCTGTCGGGATCGAGGCTGAGAACGCCCCGCCGCATCACAACATGTTCGGACTTCACCGGACCGCTACGCTTGAGAACTGCGCGAACCCGCGCCGTAAGCTCGCGCGGTGAGAATGGTTTTGGCACATAGTCATCCGCGCCCAGTTCCAAACCAACGATGCGGTCAACCTCATCCGCATGGGCTGTCAGAAAGATAATCGGCACGTCAGAGGATTTGCGCAGCTCGCGGCATACGGAAAGCCCATCCATTTCGGGCATCCCGATATCCAGCACGATCATGTCAGGACACAGGCTTTGCGCCGCCTCCAGCGCCGTCCGGCCATCTGCAGCCTCTGCCACGGTATAGCCCGCCCGGGTCAATGCAATCCGTAGAATATCGCGGATCTGCGCATCATCATCTGCGACCAATATCTGGGTCATGGGGCGGCCTCTTGCATCATCTGGCCTACATTATGGCGCAGCCGCGCATTGCGGTAGCCCCATTCGCGCCAATTCCGGGGCGTTGCCAATTTCATCCCCGGTCCGCGACAGATACCTGCTGTCGCAGGCGCGGCCCCTTCCCCCAGGCTGCACATATAGGCGTATGCCGTCGCACCCCGTGGCGCGAGGTTGCGGGCAACAAGCCCATCCACATTGATCAATGACGCCACATAGATCGCCAAGACCCCCAGCCCCGCAGCGCGCATCATGAACCAGGTCGTGGTCTGACGCCCCCATGTCTGCATCAGGATCAACGCCAGACCAAGGGCCACGACAACCATCCAGACGACCGCAAAGAACCGCATCCGGGTCAGCCCGTAGGCATCCACGTAAAGGTCCAGCCTTAAAATGGCCGAGCCCACCAGCAGGATCGTCTGCGCAACCCAGATATAAAGCAGCAGCCGAAGCGTTGACCTATCCAGATGCGGCTGGGCAACAAGTGCGAAAACCCCTGCCAGCAAGGCGGCCACCATCAGCGGATAGGCCCCGCGATGGGCATAATCCGCGTAGGTCATCCCATCAGGCAGACTGACCCCGCCCCAAAGATATCCCAGATCCGTCAGCGTCTGCATGGCAAAGATCAGGTTAAACACAACAAGCGCCCGCAGAATTGCGCGCGGCGTGACCAGCCCCATCCGCAACATGGGCAACCGCAAACTGGCCGGCTTTGCAAGCGCAGGGGTCAACGCGGACAGGCGCAAAAGCGGCCAGATGGCCAATGCTAACAGCGTCCAGAATATGAAACGCGCCGGATCGAAAAGCCTGCCCGCATCAAAATGGTAGAGCGCGGTCAACCACCGATCAACGATCGGGTTGGCCGCCCCCATCAGGGCCATGAAGATACCACCGATTGTGAGGGGCAACACCCAGTCCCGGACCTCTGCGCCAAAGCGACCCTTTGCGGGCGCCTGCACCCGGACTGCAAGCGCGTCAACGACGATCTGCAGCGGCCCGACGAATGGCAGTCGCAACACAGCGCGCAGGATGGTGGGCGCGTCCCACCGACCAAGCGCCTGCACGATTGCAAAAACCAGCAGCCCCGCAAGCGCGATGGCCACCGAAATGAACTGGACCAAGTCAACCAATGGGACCAATGCGACACATAGGACAGCCCAGTGACCTGCGATCTGCCGCTTGCCAACCGGCGGCCATAGCGCGATCTGGATTGCCCCGCCCATCAGCAGGAACCACACCGCCAGCCCGAGGCCCGGCGACACATCCCAAAGCAGCAGATCAGCCAGACCGACACATACAAGCGCCAGAAAGCCGGGCACCCGCAAGCTGCGCCCCTTGGGCGTTTCATCATCCAGCCACCAGCCATCCTTTGCCAGACCTTTGGGCAAGCCGCGCACAACCATGTTTTGTCCCTTTCCGTGATCGTTCCGGAAATGGTCTAGGGCGTGCCCGTGCAAGCGCTGTCAGGGGAATGTGCAGTTATTGTGCAGCCGCACGAATAGCGCGGATGTTTTCGCCGTAGGGCGCAGGATTACTGACCGACCCGCCCCGAAAGACCGCCGAGCCTGCAACCAGCACATCTGCACCGGCATTCGCAACAAGGGGGGCGGTGGTCGGATCAACCCCACCATCAATTTCGATATGGATCGGGCGGTCACCAATCATCTCGCGCAATTGGCGCACCTTGTCGATTTGCGAATGAATGAACTTCTGGCCACCAAAACCGGGATTGACCGTCATCACACAAACAAGATCGACCATATCCAAAAGGTGACTGACAGCCGCTGCAGGCGTTGCGGGGTTCAGGGCCACACCGGCCTTGGCACCCGCACCCCGGATCGCCTGCACGGTCCGGTGAATATGCGGGCCTGCCTCAACATGTGCGGTGATGACATCCGCCCCGGCATCCGCAAAGGCGCTGATATAAGGGTCGACCGGCGCGATCATCAGATGCACGTCCATCACGCCTTTGATATGCGGGCGGATCGCGGCGCAGGTGGCCGGCCCAAAGGTGATGTTGGGTACAAAATGCCCGTCCATCACATCAACATGCACCCAATCGGCGCCTTGCGCCTCTATCGCGGCACATTCGGCGCCGAAATTGGCAAAATCGGCCGACAATATTGATGGTGCGATCTTGATGGAACGGTCAAAGCTCATGGCGCCACTATCCTGTTTGTTCTGCTGCGCCCCCAATAGCGGGGGCACTGGGCCATGTCACGGTGTAACGGGCGTTTATGTAAACGGATCAAGACGGGCGATGGCACGGGGATGATCCAGAATAATATAGTTCAGGCGACCATCCTCACTTGCCGGGATGGCGTTTTCCAACGCGTCAAGTTCCGGAACAGCAACGACCATTGCCGCCCCATTATCCCCGCCAAATGCAGCCGTTTCGGAGGATGTGAAAATGAGCGCCGGCACCTTGGTATCAGCGGCAAAGACCTGCAGCGCGACGCGCTTGGACAAATCGTCCAATCGGTCACGCAAACGGGAAAGCGTTTGTTCTGGCATGGCAACAATCGGCATGATTCCTCCCTAATAGTAGCTTGAAATTAACACAATGCTTATAGATACGGCCCACGCGATGCGGGCGCTGCGGCGGCCATCGTCATGAGTGATACAAGTTAAGAGTGGTCTATGCCTTTCCTTTTTGATTGGGACACATTCAGCAGCCCGAATGGCTCCACCACTATCGTGGACGGGAACCAAAGCACTGTTTTTACCTCCACCGGGGTGAATTCCGGGCCGGGCGCGCCCAATCCGCAATATTTCCCCAATTTTGGCGGCTCGATCCTGTCTGGCGGGGCTGATCCGGGTGAAACCGGCGGGGTCGTGATGACGTTCACGCGGCCTGTCGTGGACGCAACATTTGAGATTATCGACCTCGATGCGCAAGCGGGCGCTTGGGATGATGAGGTCAGTGTTTTTGCATTTGATGCGGACGGCAATGCCGTGCCGGTCATATTCAGCAATCTGGAAAGCTATCACGTTCGGGTTGACGCCAACACTGTGGAAGCGAACGGAAACAGCTCGCGCTTTGTTGACGGGCCGGGGGCGCGCGATTCAATCACCGTGTCATTCGGAGGTCCGGTCGCCCGGATTGAGGTTAATTTTGGGGCCGGCAGCAGCGGTGTGGCGCAGGGTCTTACCGGTCTGGGTGCTGTTTCCGGTACTGTCGTCTGCTTTGCACGCGATATGCGCATTACCACGGAAACCGGCGATATTCCGGTGCAGACGCTGAAAGTTGGCGACCGGGTACACACCATGGATCACGGGTTGCAGGAAATCCGCTGGATCGGATCGCGCAAGGTTGCGGCGCAAGGCGCTTTGGCCCCGATCGTGATCGACAAGGGTGCATTGGGCAACGACGCGCCGCTGATCGCGTCGCCGCAGCATCGGATACTTTTCACCGGCTGGCAGGCCGAACTGATGTTTGGCGAGGCCGAGATACTCGTCGCGGCCAAGCATCTGACAGGCATGGACAGGATTTATGCCCGCGAGGGCGGCGAGGTCGAGTATTTCCACATCCTGTTCGACACGCATGAAATCGTATTCGCCGAAGGCGTGCCAAGCGAAAGCTACCACCCGGGCGCCTGCGGGCTGGACAGCATGGATGACGCGCAGCGCGCAGAGATTTTCCGCCTCTTCCCCGCGCTGATGGCCGATCCGGCGGCGTTCGGCCCAGCCGCAAGATGCGCATTGTCCCGCAGCGAAGGGCGGGTTTTCGTCAATCAGCTGCGCAACTAGGCGCACCCCTTTCGACCCCTTCGCTTTCTTGATATGCGCCCCTTGAAATCGTCCTGATTCATATGCGGAACGCTCATGTCATTGCTATTGCGACATCAAGACATACTTTTTGACGGCGCCCAGATACATCTGACAAGGGCAACGCTTGCGCCCACCCGGCCGAAATCGCTGCATGATCACAACTTTTTCGAGCTGTTCTGGGTTCAGAATGGCGAGGTGCGGCATCATCTTTCCGACAAGCGCGAGACTTTGTCCGAAGGCGATATGGTGTTTTTGCGCCCCGGCACGCCACATGGGCTGCAAGGACGGGGTGAGCATGCGCTGATCGTATCGCTTTGCATACATCCCAACACCGTCAAAGCGTTGGCCAAGCGACACCCTAGCCTGAATGGCCACCTGTTCTGGTCCGATGCGGGTCTCGTCCAACGGCAGCGCGACATACGTCAGCTCGCCGCATTGAACCACGCCGCTGTCCAGCTGGAGCAAAGCAATTGTGACACCCTCGCGGCTGAGGCTTTTCTGCTTCCGCTTTGCGCTGACCTGACGGCGGACGGGTTTGGTGCCGACCTGCCCAATTGGCTGGCGACCGCCTGTCGTGCGGCCAAGGATCCCGCGGTGTTTCGCGACGGTGCCGCAGGTCTTGTGGCATTGACGGGCAAGGCGCATCCGCATGTTAGCCGGACAATGCGCAAGTTTCTTGGCCTGACCCCGTCCGACTATATCAACCGGATCAGGATGGATCACGCCGCGCGCGCCCTGACAACAGATGGCGAAGCGGTTAGCCAGATCGCGGCGGATTGCGGTATTCCGAATATGTCCCATTTCCACAAACTGTTCCGGGCCGCGCATGGTATGACCCCGCTGCACTATCGGCAAAAGTATCAGCGGCAGATCGTTCAACCAGAATAGTATTTGACCAGCTGGTCAAAACTTGCCAAGACGCCTCCAAAGTGACACGCTATCTGCGCAGGCAGGAGGTTCCCTTGCAAACAACCGCATCCCCAACGATGACCACGACACAGCTGCCGCAAGTGCAGGATCAGCGCAATGATGGCACCGCACTTGACCTTGATTGGGTCATGGCCGCGCAAGCCAACACATCAGCAATTGAACGGCGTGCCAAGACCCTGCCGGGGCGGCGCAGTGTCAAGAAAGATTATCAGGCCGCATGGCTATGCAAGGCCATCAGCCTGATGGATCTGACCACCTTGTCCGGGGATGACAGTGAAGGCCGCGTGCGGCGGCTATGCGCCAAGGCACGCCAACCTGTTGCGCAACCAATTCTACACGCGTTGGGGATGGAAGGGCTGACCACCGGCGCTGTCTGCGTCTATCATGATATGGTCCCCACCGCAGTGGCGGCGCTTGCCGGGTCGGGCATTCCCGTCGCGGCGGTCTCGACCGGTTTTCCCGCAGGCCTCTCACCTTTCCATCTGCGCATCGCCGAGATCAAGGAAAGCGTGGCCGCGGGCGCGACAGAAATCGACATCGTCATCAGCCGCCGTCATGCGCTGACCGGCAATTGGAAAGCGCTTTACGACGAAATGCGCGAAATGCGTGACGCCTGCGGTGACGCCCATGTCAAAGCGATCCTCGCCACAGGCGAGCTTGGGACCCTGCGCAACGTGGCCCGCGCCTCGCTCGTCTGCATGATGGCCGGGGCTGATTTCATCAAGACCTCCACCGGCAAGGAACCGGTGAACGCCACCCTGCCCGTCACGCTGACCATGATCCGCGCGATCCGCGACTATCAGGACCGGACAGGCACACGCGTCGGCTACAAACCCGCCGGCGGGATTTCCAAGGCCAAGGATGCGCTGGTCTACCTGTCGATGATTAAGGACGAGCTTGGCGACCGCTGGCTGCAACCCGACCTGTTCCGGTTCGGCGCCTCCAGCCTGCTGGGCGACATCGAACGGCAACTCGAACACCACGTCACCGGCGCCTACTCGGCCTCGTGGCGGCATGCGATTGGATAACGCAGGTATGTCTTGCCCGGCGGTACGCCGGGCAGCCCCCGACCGCCCCCATGGGCGGGGGCCTCACCCCCACCCGCGGTCAGGGGCCGCCCTTAGCACTTTGGTAGTAAACCGATGACCATCAAAGAAATCTTCGACACCATGGATTATGGCCCGGCCCCGGAAAGCGCATCCGAAGCCCTGCAATGGCTGGGTGACCGTGGCGGCATTGCTGGGCATTACATCGGCGGCAAATGGGGCCCGCTGCGCGATGACTTCCCCTCCAACAACCCCGCCACAGGCGAAAAGCTGGCGGGCGTGACCAAAGGCACCGCCGAAGAAATCGAAACAGCCGTCGCCGCCGCCCGCAAAGCGCAACCCGCCTGGGCCAAGTCCGGGCACAAACGCGCCCGCATCCTCTATGCCATCGCCCGGCTGATGCAGAAACACGCGCGGCTTCTGGCGGTCATGGAAACGCTCGACAACGGCAAACCGATCCGGGAAAGCCGCGACATCGACGTGCCTCTGGCCATCCGGCATTTCTACCACCACGCAGGCTTTGCCCAACTGATGCGCACGGAACTGCCCGACCGCGAGCCGCTGGGCGTTTGCGGACAGATCATCCCATGGAACTTCCCGCTGCTGATGCTGGCGTGGAAAATTGCGCCAGCGCTGGCGATGGGCAACACGGTCGTCCTGAAGCCCGCCGAATACACATCGCTGACGGCGATGATCTTCGCCGAAATCTGCACCGAAGCAGGCGTACCCCCCGGTGTGGTCAACATCGTCACTGGCGATGGGGAAACCGGGGCCGCGCTGGTAAACGCCAAGGTCGATAAAATCGCATTCACGGGGTCGACGGAAGTCGGGCGGAAAATCCGCGAAGCGACTGCCGGATCGGGCAAGGCGCTCTCGCTCGAACTCGGCGGCAAAAGCCCCTATATCGTCTTTGACGACGCCGACATGGACTCCGCCGTCGAAGGGCTGGTCGATGCGATCTGGTTCAATCAGGGCCAGGTCTGCTGCGCCGGGTCGCGCCTGCTGGTACAGGAAGGCATCGCTGATCGGTTCTACGCGAAACTGAAATCGCGCATGGACAGGCTCCGCATTGGTGACCCGCTCGACAAATGCATTGATGTCGGCGCGATTGTTCACCCGGTGCAATTGGACCAGATCACAAAAATGGTCAACGCCAACGCCGAAGGCGAAACCTACCAAACCAAAGCCCCCGAGGGCTGTTTCTACCCCCCGACCCTGATCACCGGCCTCGCCCCTGCATCAACGCTGATGCAAGAAGAAATCTTTGGCCCCGTCCTTGCCGCGACAACCTTCCGCACACCTGCCGAGGCCGTCGAAATTGCCAATAACACGCGCTACGGGCTGGCGGCCTCTGTCTGGTCCGAGAACATCAACCTTGCGCTGGATGTCGCCCCCAAGCTCGCCGCGGGGATCGTCTGGGTCAATGGAACCAACATGATGGATGCCGCTGCCGGTTTCGGCGGAGTACGCGAAAGCGGTTTCGGGCGTGAAGGTGGCTGGGAAGGCCTGGCAGGCTACACCAAACCCAAAGGCACCCCCAAGCCGATCAGGAAAATCGACGCCTTCACCACCGAAGACGGGCAGCCCGCCGATCCGCTGGACAGGACGGCCAAGCTCTATATCGGGGGAAAACAGGCGCGGCCCGATGGCGGCTACTCCACCCCCGTCTATAGCCCCAAAGGCAAACTGCTCGGCCACGCGTCCAAGGCCAATCGCAAAGATATCCGCAATGCGGTGGAGGCCTGCAATGCCGCCAAATCCTGGTCCAGGACCACGGGGCATCTGCGCGCACAGATCCTCTATTACATTGCCGAAAACCTCTCGGCCCGGGCAGAAGAGTTTTCCGGCCGGATCAACAACATGACCGGCAAGAAGACCGGGGAAGATGAGGTCGAAACAGCGATCCGCACATTATTCACCTATGCTGCATGGGCAGACAAGTATGACGGGCAAGCCCACGGGGTGCCTATTCGGGGCGTCGCAATGGCGATGAAGGAACCGGTCGGCACGATCGGCATCCTCTGCGACGACGCACAGCCACTTGCGGGTCTGGTGAACACCGTGGCACCCGCCATCGCGATGGGGAACCGCATTGTTGTGGTCGCCAGCGAACCTTTCCCGCTTGCTGCAACGGATTTCTATCAGGTGCTGGAAACATCCGATTTGCCGGCGGGGGTGGTGAACATCCTCACAGGCAACCATGCCGAGCTCGCTACCACCCTGGCGGCGCATATGGATGTGGATGCGGTCTGGTCGTTTTCCAGCAGCGATGTATCCGCCGATATCGAGCGGGCAAGCGCCGGAAACCTCAAACGCAGCTGGGTGAACAATGCAACGGCGCTTGATGCTACGGCGCATGACTATCTGGCCGCCAGCACAGAGGTTAAAAATATCTGGATACCCTACGGGGAATAGCGCCAGACAATAATGTCGTCGGCGTCAGCCGTCCGTTGTTTCACTTCTTGGCGCGCCAGGTGTCCAGCCAGCGACTGATCCGGCCGCGCCGTTCGGCGACGCCTGCCTGTACCTCATCAACCTGTTCGCCAGCCGCATCCAGCAGCGGATCGACCGAGCGTTCCCAGAATTGACGCCACATGGCCCGAACGAAGGCAAAAACAAAGGCCAGGAACATGAAAAACACGATGTTGAACCACGGGATGATGGTGACATCGGGTCCTGCGACTGTCCGTACCCCCACCGCATTTGGATAGATGCTTGCCCAGCGTATCCGCCAGCCATAATGGGTCACCACCGCCCATTCATCCCCGCGCGCAATGCTGGCAGCCTCGGCCTGCAGATCGGAGCTGTCAAATTTGAAATAGGGCGGCCAGATCCAGCCTGTGTCTTCGTTGCGATATACCATGACTTCGGAACTGTCGCGCGGAACAAAGCCCAGCAAAAATGTCTTTTGCTTTTGCGTATTGATCAGGCGCAGGTCGCGTGTCGGCTGCTCGGTCGCGCCACTGTCGGCCTGCGCAAAGAACAAACGGTTATAAGAGCTGAAATCAGTACGAATAATCTCGGTCGATGTGATCTTGACCACGTCGTGCTGTGGCAGAACATAATGCAGCAGCAGCCCGATCAGGACAAAAGCCAGTACGCGAAAAACAGTCTTAATCTTGCGCATGTGATATCCTTAATTCGTGTTGACCACGTAGACGATAACCGAAACGACAACCACGGGGACGACGTAGACAAGTCCGATCAGTTTGGGCCGGATCGAGTTATGATACGCCTCCATCCCGTTCTTGATATAGGCATCGCGGGCCGCGGCGTCAGCCCCTTCCGGCGGATTGGCGTCAAATTCCTTTTCCAATCGTTCGCGCCGGACCGATTTGGAATAAAGCGAAATAGAAAAGTAGATAATGGTCAGGGCAACAAACCCGAAAACGACCAGCCGTACAAATTGCATCAACGCCTCCCTGTCACTGCGCCCCACGGGCCAACGCGTGTGATCAAATCCGGCTTTGGCGCCGCTGGGGCAGGTTCTGCCATGTCATCCTCGGCCCCGAAAAGGGCCGCGCGGGTCCCCGCCTTGTCGACTTGATATTCGCGTTCCAGAAACGCCGCCACATAGGCCTTCTTCTCTTCGGGCCAGCTTGCGTAGGCCCGGTAGAATACCTCCTTGTGACAGATAAAGAGCTGCCGGATATCAAGCGGCGCCAACTCCGCAAGCAACATGTTGACCAAATCAGAATCCGCCCGTGGCTTGGCCCGTAACGTATAGAAATAGGCCGGATGCTCGGACGTGATTTTGGGCCATGGGCCATCTTCGTCCGCCCAGCGCACCAATGCGGCCAATCCTTTCCATTCCTCGGGCAGATCGCGCGCATATTGACGACCCAGCCGACGCAAATCCCGGCGGCTTGCGCCGGCCAGGTCCTCACCCATTTTTGCGGCAACAGACACGACCAGAAAATCCATCTTCTGGCGCAATATTGCACTGGAATCGACACCGCGGGCTGCGATGATCGGCTCGACCAGATCATTCAGTTCCAGAAATTTTGCGATGGCTGACCTATCGTCAAAGTCAAAGACATAAGGGATCGGCAACTCCCCGACGCCATCCTTACCACCGGCCAAAATGGCCGCCGGATGCTCGACACCGCGAAAGACATACATGCCGCCAAAGTGATCCGTCCAGAAATTGTCCTGACTGAATTCCATCTGCTTGAGCCTGACGGGGTTGCGCACCACATCACCTGTTTTTTTGGCCATGCCGATCATCTGTGCAATCAACACATCGTCATGCCAGGCGTCAGGCTCGGTTTTGAAACGATCAATCATCCCGCCCAATGCGTCGGCCATGGCCACCGTGCCAGAAGTCGTATCGGCCTCAATCTGCAATTTGCGGATATCAAACAGGCGCGCGGGGGTGTCGGCCAGGTAAACCGAATTGACGATCTCTCCGGCCACCGCATCCTGGGCCGTCAGCGCAAAAAGCTGGGCCCGGTTTTCTTCGATGAATTGCTTGAGGATCCCGCGAGAGGTTGAGAATTTCGCATTCAGCAGCGGGGCGCTACTCTGCTCTGTCGTCAAAAGAATGAATTGCCGGTTGACGCCCTGATGGTTCAGATACAACGCATCATCCAACTCATCACCGATCTCGGGGCTATAGCCGGAAATGTCGATGTGAAAGGCATCCAGCGCTGTCTTGCGCCCCGACAGATGCTGTAGCGCACGATTGTAGCGTTCGACCAGCACCGGCGCATCCACCCGGATCAAGTTTCCAAACATCAGTCCTTTTTCGATCAGGCGGTGCATGGCACATCCTTCCATCTGCGGATGACTTCGGGGCTCACAGGTCATCCTCCCACATCATGAACATGACACCCAACCCGGCAACCAGCCATAGCGCCAATGCGATGGCGGTACTTTGCAGAACGGCCAGCTGATGTGGCCAACTGCGGGTGACGATGTCGAATTCGTTGAAATCAAGATAAAGCTGGAACAGCTTGTCCCAAGAGGTGAGGTCCGGCAGGCCCTGCATCGTGCTGAGCGAACTGATCAGTTGCAAAAGCCCGAACGCAAGGCTAAGCGCGATACCGACCTGGATCAGACTGGCCACCAAACGCGTTTGCGTCTGATTGACCAAAAGCCGCCCCGTCACTGCACCGGCAAACATGCACCCCAGCCAGATCAGCAGGTGAACCGGCCAAAGCTGCATGATCAGAACATCGCTCATCGTTACCAGGTCTCCTTTACCCAGCGCCTGGGCAGGCCGGCCACGGACAAAAGCATAATCGGGGCCCATATGATGGCCGCCATCAGCCCGAGCTTTCCGAAAAACGCAACATTCGCGGCCAGTCCGGGGGCCAGAATTTCCGCCACCGGCGTTCCCTGCCAAAGATAAAGACAGACGAAAAAAGCCGCACTCAGCACAAACAGGATCAGGGTCGACAAAAACGCGTTCAGCAAGAGCGGGCGCACCCCTTCGGGCAAGATGCGCGCAAGGCCGCGCGGCACCACAAACCCAAGCACCGCAATCATCAGCGCGGGCCAAAACAACGTATCGGAAATAAGACTGCCCACGGCCTACTTTCCGACCACAGCGTGATGGATGCGGCCCCGGATCATGTCTTGCTCTCAAGATACCGTTTCTTGGCGATCTCCTGGCGGCCAAAGTCACGCACCATAGCATCAATGGCAACTTCGTCGGACTTATCGGCATAGCGGAATTCACTGTCGGCGTAGCGGTTGATCTCTTGGATGACCATGTCCACCGTGATCGGCTGGCGCAGTTCGGAAATCATACCCTTTTTGGTGTCATAATCCTTGAACAGGAACAGGTCGGGCTCTTCCATCCATTCATCGGGCAGTTCAAAATCCATCGCGCGGACCTTCACCGCATCGGTGATGTTCTTGATCGCCCGACCGGTAAAGCGTTCATCCGCCTCCTGTATCCCTTTCAAATAGGTGCCCAGCTTAGCAATCGTGTCCAGATCACCCACCTGCGCATGGACCTGATCAAATACCTTCAGCAACCCGTCCTCATGAGGGCGGGCGTGGCTTTCAAAGGATGCGGCGACAGCCTTTTTGATTTCCTGTGCGCTAAAGACGTCATGCGCGCCAACCGGGATATCGTGGTTCTTGCCCATCAACAGATATAGAATGTCGATGTAATCCTCGCGGGTCTGCGGGCCATCAACCAAAAACCGGGCGCCGGCCCGCTGGCGCAATGCGTCATCCACATTCTCCGGGTAGTTCGAAAACATGCCGAATGTGCAATTGCCGCGCACAACCGTATTGGCCCCGGCAAAGCTTTCCATCAAAACGGCTGTGATCTCCAGCTGGCCAGCCGATGACTGGCGATCCCCGCGCTTGCCCGCCAATTGGTCGATATCATCAATCGTGCCAAAGCCGATGACACCGGGATCTAGCACGTTGCGGATAAAGGCCTTGGCGTTCTGGCCAGACTTGCCCTGATAGCTGTCGATATTGTCGGTACTCAGGTTTTGATAGCGGAACGGATAGCCGGCGGTCTGGCAATACTCATTGATCAGGCCGGCCATCATCTGGATCAGTGTGGTTTTCCCGGTCCCCGGTTTGCCATCCCCCATGAACGTAAAGATGAAACCTCCAAGCTCTGCGAAAGGGTTCAGCTTGCGGTCAAAATCATAGGCCATGACCATCTTGGCCAGCTTCATCGCCTGATATTTTGCAATATGGTTGCCAACGACCTCATTGGGCTTCTTGAAGGTCATCGTCAGGCTAGACCCTTTGGCCTTCCGGGCGGGCGAGAACCCGTTGATGGTGAAATCATCCGCCTCGACCCGCCAGCTTGCGGTGTTGAAACTTTCCAGCCGGCCTGCGGTGCTTGCGCGCAAGGCCACCTTGTCCATCAACTGCTCGGCATAGGCCAGCATCGTGGCAATCAGGGTCGGTTCATCCTTGGCAAATTCACCCAGCTTCTGATCAAGTTCCCAGATCGCGCCATGCAGGGCCAGTGGGGCGTTATCGGTCAACACCTCATCAACGGCGCCAACCTCGACGCTGGCCTCGGTTGAATGTGCGGCCAGCAGGTAAGACGCGGCATTTGCGAATGTGTACAAGGCCACAAGCGCCTCGGCAGCCAGATATTCGGTAAACTCCGCCGCGCGGGCATCGGGCAAACGGCCTTCCAGGTTGATGCGCTTCAATTCGGTCAGCGGCGTCTGGTCGGCATAAGCATCCGCAACCGTCAGGGCAATCGACAACGCGCGGCGCAAGGCATGCGCAACCGCGGCCTGTGCGGGGGATGTCAGCGGATCATCATCGTCCGTCTCGGCAATGCGGTCCAGCAGGCGCACGCCGCCTGCCGGGGCAGTGGTCCGGGACAAAAGGCCAGGGGTTGTTGACCGAAAGCGACGGCGGGTTGCCACGACATCCGGGGACTTTTCCGGCGTCTGCAATGACAGGCGGGCCTTGGCGATGCGTGGCGTATGGTCCAACTGCATCAACATCTCTGCCGCCGGAATATAATGCTTGCGGATATCATCCTCGCGCAGTTCCATCTGATCGCTTGTCTGGCTCATCGTGTTGTCATTTCCTCTGTTCGGTCATCTTCTGCATCACGCCACGGCGTAGGATGGGTCTTGACCCATCTTACCTGTAGCTCAGGACCCGGCCGCCATCGCTGACGACAAATTTGTGTACCTGGCTGAACCCGGGGGGATTGCGCTCTGCCAGCGCCTGATACGGGCGTTGCGGCATGATCAATGATCGTTCCATGCGGGTCGCCCCGGTATCGCCGCCGCCGCCCTCAAACGGATCAAGCGCAAAGATCTGGCGTTCCACGCTGCCGAACCAGCCTGATTTCACTTTCTCGACACGCGCCGACACCAATTCTTCCTCGGTCCAGACCAGGGCCCAATCCTCGCCCACAGGGGCCTTCGCGGCTTTCAGCACCTCGCGCAACGGGCCCGATTGCTGGGTGAACGCAGATGAATACATCGGGCCCACGTGAAAGCGGCGCAAACGGGTCGGGTGCAAATCGTCAAAATCCGCGTCAAAGCCCTTTGCAATTGTCAAAAGCTTCAGATGCGCAACAGACTGGGCCATCAGATGGGCCTGCGCCTCGGGCCAGCGGCGTTCATCCTTGGGCAGGCCCGTGCGGCCGCTATCCTCAAGATCCATCAGATAGATCGTGGGCAGATTGACCTGACTGTCATACACGGCCCAATGGATCTGAAACCGGCGGCGATCGCCCTTGTTCTCAATCCAGACGGCCTGCGGATCATTGCGCGCCCAGAACAGGCCCCCTCGCGCCAGTTCTTCATAGTAGAGCCGTTGCGACAGGGCAAATTGAAGCTTCGTGGGGATTTCTTGTTCCCCCAAAATCACCCGCACCATCTGGTCTTTCAGCGCATCGACCGATGGCTGGGATGCCAGATGCCGGTCGGCCTGAAGCGCATCATTGGCCATCTCCAGCAGCTCTTGATAAACAGGAAAGCCACTTTCATGGCGGTCAAAAGTCAGCGCACCCGCATGGGCATAACGACCCGAGAAATGGTATTTGTGCGACAAGGCCGTGAAGGTCCAATTAAGACCAACCAGATACTGCGCAAGAGCTTCAATATCAGCCCGTGAAAACCTGCCCTCGGCCTCCATCGTTGCGGCAACCTTGGTCAAATGCTCGGTAATCCTGGCAAACTTGCCAAAATACCGGCGCGTCACGCGGGTATCTTCCAGCTTCATGTGATCGGCTTGGAGGTCTGACTGAGTCATGGCTCAACCTCCGGCGATGACGTGGTCAGCGGTAGACAGAGGTCCCGGATCACGTCCGGGACGGCACCCTACCTTCAAGAGTCAGCCCCATATTGATTGCTGTCATGCTTCTCGACGATCTTCTGGAAACGGCGGACGAAACGCTCATCGGCCTTTGCCTTTTGCTCCAGAACCTCGCGCGCAAACACCATATGGTCTTCATGGGCTTCCATCATATCCGCCATCCGGGCATTTGTGGCCGAGCCAATGGCAGCCATGGCTGTCTGCGCCTCTTGGTCGGTTTTGACACCAATCTCGTTGATCTGGTGTGCAACATCCTGCTGCTGGGCCGTCTTCAAGGATTTTGACAGGGCGTCATAAAGCACAACGCGCTGCTTGGTGTCTGTCTGCAACTTGTTGATCAGGACCATCTGGGTCGCAGCCTGGTTCTGCAGACTGTCGATCCAGGTCTTGCCCTTCTCAATATAGCGTTCCAGCGTCTGGGACTTGGCCAGATGCACCTGCTCTTGCTGGACCATCTCGTTATATTTGCCGTTCAAAGCGGCCAATTCGGTTTCCAGCTTGGTGCGGGCGGCGGCATCCTGCTCGACCGAGATTTTGCCCTCAAGCTCGATGATCTTCGGATCCATCGCCAGAATATCCGCACGCACGGTCTCAAGCGCACCGACGGTTGCCTCGCGCTCTTCCAATGTGCCTGAGAGGTTCTGTTCAACGCTGACCTTCTGTTCGTTCAGAACACCCAACTGTCCCTCCAGCAGCTTCATGATCACGTCGGATTTGCTGATCAGATCCTGTAACTTGTCGTCAATATTCGCTGTCCGCACCCGTTCCTGGCGCATGCTGTCGGCCTTGGCTTTGCTGAAGAAGCCGATAAAGCTTTCCATCCCGGTCTTTGAGCGCATCTCGTCAAAGTCTTTGGAAAAGGCAGAGGTGACATCATCGAGACCCATGATCAGTTCGGCGATATTCGCATTCATCAGCTCGGTATGGGCGTGCACATCCGAAAGGCTGGCATTTTCAATATCCACCGAAATATCCGTCCCCTCGGCCATCTTGGCGCGCGCCGTCTCGATCCGGCTGGTCAGCTCGGAGATCTTGCTTTGCGCCTCGGCGACCTGCGATTGCGATTCCTGAATCTGGGTTTCAAAATTTGCCATCCAATGTCCCTCTTTTGTTATGCATTAGCAGTTACTTAAGTAGTGCTGACCCATTTTTCAATCAGGCACGCAAAAATCGCGCGCCGGTTGCACGCGATTTTGGACCCAGAATACGGCAAAGAAAAGACGTTATGCGTCGTCGAATTCCGGCGGGCGATCCAGCGCTTCCGCTTCCGGCCCCAGCAATTCTTCGGGCGAGATGATCTTGGCCGGCAGTTCAATACCGCGCCCGTAGTTTTCGGGATCAACACGCAAGGATTCCTCGCGCGACCGAATAAGAACCTTCATCGGCGCCTCGATCTGGTTGTACAGGTGGATCACATCCTGATTGAACATCCTGATACAACCGGCCGATCCGGAATTCCCGATTGATTCCAGATCATTGGTCCCGTGGATCCGGTAAAACGTATCCCGACTACCCCGGTAGAGATAAAGTGCGCGGGCACCCAACGGGCTGCGCAACCCGCCCGGAATACCCGCACGGAAGGGGCCGTAAACCTCGGGCTCTGTCCGCAGCATGTTCTGTGTGGGGGTCCAGCCTGGCCATTCCCGCATCAGTTTCATCGTCGCGCTGCCGCGAATAGAGCGCCCTGCCCGTCCTACGCCAACCGGATAGCGGGTCGTCGTGCCATCCCGCCGCACGTGATACAAAAACTTGGCATATGGATCGACATCCAGCGTATTTGGGCCCGCTTCGCCATTATAGATCCCCGACATCCGCCGGTTCACGCCTTGTAAATATTCGGTCGGGATGCCCGGCAAATTATAACCGGCATCCTGTATCGGGCCGTAGCCTTCGAGAAATGGCTGGACCTCGGGCAAAGGCGGGATTGCGGGCGGCCGCGCACAGGCGGCAGTGCTGGCCAACATCATTGCGCCAAATGAGCGCCGGGAAAACTTCGTCACTGTGGTCATCACACTACCTTGTTTCTGCGAATCCCCTCTTATCATTCCCCCGGGAAAGGGCAAAACCGACAGCGATCAATTCATGGCGAACTGTTGCACGTCCCGGGACCATCCGATGATTTAGATGCAGGAAATCCGATATCAACAAGGATTGCTGACAAAACGGACGGGCAGCCGACTGCGCGACAGGCAAAATGTCTGCAACCCACGACAGAATCGGATGTATTCCATCGCGCAGGACGGCAGCGGACCTGCCCTGACTTCACCAAATGTTACAATATTACGGCTGGTTCACGTCGATATCAGTGTCTGGCCGGCATTGTTTCAAGCTCTGTTTCAATCTTGCAGCAACGCGTCACCCCTGCGTGAGGGGGCTGCACAACTGACCGGAAAGGTTGGATAAAACGGGCAATCGAAATGAATACCACCGCATACAAAGGATCGCTCACATGAAAAATAACATCTTCTCCGTACTCGCAGCCGGCGCTTTCGCAACCATCGCATTTGATGCGTTTGGCCAGGGGCTGAGCCCGCTATTTGGCTACGCAAAACTAGCGCCCGTCGGTCTGGCCAACCAGACAATCAAAACCGTCTTCGGCGCCAGCCCGTCTGGTCTGGCCCACTTGCTGCACGTCTTTACGGGCATGATTGCCTATACGCTTGGCTATCTTCTGATCGCCCGTCCGCTGCAGCAAAAGATCATGCCCTCACTGCCATGGATCGCCACCGCCACCGCTTACGGCGTCGTGCTGTGGGTCTTTGCGCTTTACGTGATGGCGCATCTGGTTGCAGGCAATAAGCCATTCCTGGGCTTTACCGGTATCACCTGGGTTGCCTTGTGGGGTCACATCGTTTTCGCCATCGTCGCAGCCTGGGTGCTTGAGGCACGCGGTGTGGTCAAGTCACCTGCCCCCAAGGCAATGCCAGCCCACGCCTAAACCCAAATTATCCCTCCCAAGACGTCAACAGCCGGGTCAAGCCCGGCTGTTTTCGTTTCAACGACCATCCGGGTATTCGGCAGGTCCCTTGATCTCGAGCTTGTTGCCGAACGGATCGAAAATGTAGAATGAATGCCCAACCCCGCGGGCACCACCATGAACCGCCTCGCGGTCGATCTGCACCTGATGCGCCGCCAGATGGGCGCGCATGTCTTCGGGTGCGAAGGGCGAGGTTGCGATGCAAACATGGTCGACATTCCGACCGCCCTGAACAGGCGGAATGGCCGCCGCAGCCCCCGGGTGGGTGGTATCCCACAAAACAATCAATGCCGCACCGGCCCAGACCTGCTCCATCCCCAGATCAGGATAGGAATATCCCGGCTGGCACCCAAGAACATCCCTGTAGAACGCCATGGCGCGGGGCATATCATCGACCAGAAAAACGACGTGATCTATCCCCACAAGGGTAAAGGGCTGATTGCGGCTCATGTGATCTGCACCCCCAGATCGAGGCCGCGCAAGGCCTCGGCCGCCGACATGGGCCGCTTGCCTGATCGCTGAACCTGCGTGACCTCAACGGCCCCCTCCCCGCAAGCAATGGTGAACCCCGACAGCACGCGCCCCGGTGCGCCAGGACCATCCGCCAGCCGGGACCCAAGCAGTTTGACGCGCTCGCCCGCGACCTCGCACCAGGCACCGGGGAAAGGTGACAGACCGCGGATCAGCTGATCGACCTGCGGGGCCGGGGCAGTCCAATCGACGCGCGCCTCGGCCTTGTCTATCTTGGCAGCATAGGTGACCCCGTCTTCGGGCTGTGGGATGGCGGCAAGATCGGGAAGCCTGTCCAACGCAGTCACGATCAGGCCGGCCCCCATGGCCGCCAGTTGATCATGCAGCGCGCCGGTGGTCGTCTCGGCCCCAATTTGTACGACGTCACGCAGCAGGACCGGCCCTGTATCCAACCCCGCCTCCATCTGCATGATGCAGACCCCGGTTTCTGCATCGCCCGCCATGATCGCCCGATGAATAGGGGCCGCACCGCGCCAACGCGGCAAAAGCGAGGCATGGATATTCAGGCAGCCGAGGCGCGGCGCATCCAGCACCGGTTGCGGCAGGATAAGGCCATAGGCCACGACAATGGCGATATCAGCCTCTAACGCAGCAAATGCGGCCTGCGCCTCGGGCGATTTCAGCGAAACGGGGGATCGTACAGGCAGACCCAACGCCTCTGCCCGTTTCTGCACCGGCGAGGGGCGATCTTTCTTACCGCGACCCGCAGGGCGCGGCGGCTGCGAATAAACGGCAAGGATATCGTGACCTGCATCCACCAATGCCTGCAGAACAGGCACGGAAAAATCAGGCGTCCCCATAAAAATGATTTTCAATGTGGTCCCCTTTCGGCCAAGCCCGTCACGGGGCTTTGCGGCGGAGTTAGATCAAAAAACGATCTGTCGCAAACAAACCGACATGGTCAACCCGGGGAAGCGCGCCGCATCGGCACAGTCCGTGGGGCCCGCATGGAGGTCAGGTCGCGCGTTTTCTGGACTTTTTGATCAACATCTCGCGTTTGGTACGGCTGAGCCGGTCAAAAAACATCTTGCCATGCAAATGGTCGATCTGGTGCTGCACCGATGTGGCCCATAGCCCCACAAGGTCCTTGCGATCCCAGACCCCCTGATCATTGAGAAAACGCACGGTTACCGCGCGTGGACGGCTCAGCTTGGCCCAGACGCCCGGCAGGTTGGGCGAGCCTTCCTCGTGATCGCGAAATTCAACGCTTGTATGCAGGATTTCGGGATTTGCCATGCGGATCGCCTGCCCCCGGCTATCGGATGCATCAACGACGGCCAGCGCCAGATCAATCCCCAACTGCGGTGCGGCCAGCCCCACGCCCGGCATTGTATCCATGGCCACAATCATTTCGTCCCAGATGACGCGCAGATCGTCTGTGATCTCGGTGACCGGTGCGGCAGGTTTGCGCAAGATCGGGTGCGGCCACATGACAAAAGGGCGGTGGGTCATATTTCCGACCCCGTCTGGGTGATCAGCAAGCCGTTCAGATGATCCAACTCGTGGCAGACACAGACCGCGCCAATCCCCTGAAACCGGGCCGTCTGCCGGATACCTGCAGGGCTGGTCCAGGCCAGATCCACCCATACCGGGCGGGCCACATCAAAGCTGCGGTCAGGAATGGACAGGCACGCCTCGGGGCCTTGCTGTCGAAATGGGGCGGCCGCGACAATTTCCGGGTTCACAAAGGCAAGCGGCTGCTTTTCGCCCTCTTTCCAAGTCGTATCAGTCACAAATACCCGGTCCGCCACACCGATCTGCGGGGCAGCCAGACCGCGACCATGGGCGTCATACATCGTCTCGAAAAGATCGGCGATCAGGGTTTGCAGACCATCGCCGAAATGGGTCACGGGTGCGGCAGTTTCGGCAAGGATCGGATCACCCTCGAACCGCAGGGGGCGCACCGCCATCAGCTACGCGCCATTTCGCGTTTCAGCTTTTGCATCTTGCGGGTGATCATCTGCCGCCTGAGCGGCTTGAGGTAGTCAATGAACAGCTTGCCATCCAAGTGGTCGATCTCGTGCTGGACACATGTGGCCCACAGCCCGTCAAAACGCTCGCGCTGGGTCGTGCCGGACAGGTCCATCCAGGCGACCTCCACCTCGGCGGGGCGCTCAACCTCGGCATATTGGTCGGGGATCGACAGGCAACCCTCGTCATAGACATTGCGTTCGTCCGAGGACCAGACAACAGCCGGGTTGATCAGAACCATGGGGCGGGTATTCGCCCCCTCTTCCTTTTCGCAATCCATCACGATCAGCCGCTGCATTTCAGCCACTTGCGGGGCGGCAAGGCCAATCCCGGGCGCATCATACATGGTTTCAAGCATGTCATCGGCCAATCGGCGGATGTCATCGGTTACCTCCACCACGGGTGCTGTGGTTTTCTTCAACCGGGGATCGGGGTGAATAAGGATCTTGCGTAATGCCATGGCGCAGATTTAGGCGGCACTTCGCGAAATTGCAACAAGAGCAAAAGTTACCTTGAGGTTACATACGGGGTGAACTATGTAACCCTTAGGTGACTTATCAAGCGTGGGAGACGTGGAATGAACATTGTTGCAACAACCCGTTTTGTCGCGAATCTGCTGCTTGTCCTGGTTATCTTGCTGCTCTGGGTGAATATCGGCATGGATCGCCAGATATCGGGGCTGGCCTGGGCAATCGGTATTTTCATCCTCGCCGCAGGGTGTGGCCTGATCGAGGTCGCAATCGCATTTCTCAAACCAAAACAAGCCGTTGCTGCCTGGGACGAACAGGCGCGGGCATCGGTGCGGCTGTCCTATGCATGGGGCTATTGGATCGCGATGGCCGCGTTCCTGATCCTGCTGGCCGCAAGCCTGACAGATCACATTGATCCGGCATTTGCGTTCTACATCATGGGAACACCGCTGGCGGTCGGGCCGCCTATCATCATGATCTGGGCCTATGTGACGGGACGCGCGGGGTGAAGTTGCGCAACACGCTGCGCGAACACCGCAAGGCGGCCGGTCTGACCCAGGCGGCACTTGCCAATCAGGTCGATGTCAGTCGCAAGACGATCAACACGGTCGAAAACGGGGTCTTCATCCCCTCCACTGTGCTGGCGCTGAAACTGGCGCACGCATTGGGTACATCGGTCGAGACCCTCTTTCAGATCCCCGAATAGGTCTTGCGCTCGGCCTGACCTGCGATAGCTTGCGCGAGACCCAGGCCGGAGACCACAAATGACATTCGACAACACCCCAGATCGCCGCAACACGCATTGTGTCAAATGGGACGGGATGGAGGCCGCCTATGGCGTAAGCCCGGATGACGGTCTGTCGATGTGGGTGGCGGATATGGAATTTCAGGCCCCGCCCTGCGTGCAAAAGGCAGTGCAGGATATGGTCGATCACGGGGTCTATGGCTATTTCGGGGACGAAACCAAATACCGGGATGCCATTGGCTGGTGGATGGACACACGGCACAATTGGCAGATTGATCCCTCATGGGTGTTCACCACCCATGGGCTGGTGAATGGCGCGGCAATGTGTGTGGACGCATTTACCAAACCCGGTGACGGGAT
This sequence comes from Yoonia sp. SS1-5, assembly GCF_038443705.2. Taxonomy (NCBI): domain Bacteria; kingdom Pseudomonadati; phylum Pseudomonadota; class Alphaproteobacteria; order Rhodobacterales; family Paracoccaceae; genus Yoonia; species Yoonia rhodophyticola. Next base: position 1,897,343 of record NZ_CP151767.2, read on the forward strand.
CGTGCTGTTCACGCCGGTCTATCACGCATTTGCGCGGGTCATAAACGCGGCCGACCGCAAAGTGGTCGAATGCCCGCTTGTGAACAATGCCGGCCGATACGAAATGGATTTCGAGGCCTATGATGCGCAGATGACCGGCACGGAACGGATGGTGATCCTGTGTTCGCCGCATAACCCGGGGGGGCGCGTCTGGTCGCATGCGGAATTGCAGGCGGTCGCGGCCTTTGCAGAACGGCATGAATTGATCATCGTCTCTGACGAAATCCACCACGATCTGACTATGCCGGGGCAAACACATATCCCCATGACGCATATCAGCGGGATCACCGACCGGCTTGTCATGATGACCGCGACGACCAAAACCTTCAACATCGCGGGCAGTCATTCTGGAAACGTCATCATCGAAGACCCCGACCTGCGGGCGCGTTTTGCCAAACGCATGGCAGGGCTTGGACTATCGGCAAACAGTTTCGGGCTGTTCATGAGCACGGCCGCCTATTCGCCCGAAGGGGCCGCCTGGGTTGATGAGCTATGCGCCTATCTTGATACGAACCGCAAGATCCTTGATGCGGGGCTTAACGCGATCCCGGGGGTCGCCTCCATGCGGCTGGAATCAACTTATCTGGCATGGGTCGATTTCAGCAATACCGGCATGGCGCCCTCCGAATTTATCGACCGGGTTCAATCCAGGGCCAAGATTGCGGCCAACCATGGAACGACCTTCGGCAAGGGCGGTGAGACCTTTTTGCGGTTCAACTTCGGGGCGCCGCGGGCACAGATCGAAGACGCTGTTGCGCGGCTGCAGGATGCATTCAGCGACCTGCAATAGCCGCATCTGTGCGCTTCCAGAATGACGTGGTGCGCAGGCGCGCTGACCCGTTCGCCTTGCGTCCACACGATCCGGCGCTAGGCTCGACGCACAGATATCGGAGAGCCCCATGCGCCATAAATTCCTGACCGCCATCATCCTCAGCCTTGTGACCAGCACGGCAAATGCACAGGTCTGCGGCGGATCCGTCGGCGACTTCATCGCGGGCATCAAGACCGAAGCCATCGCACAGGGCATTGCTGCCAGCAGTGCCGATGCCTTTTTCCAGGGCGCGCAAATTGACCCAAAGGTGCTGGCGGCGGACCGGGCGCAAGGGGTTTTCCAAAAGGACTTTATCAGCTTTTCGAGGGCGCTGATCAGCCAGAACCGCATTGATAACGGGCGCATCTACGGGCAGCGCTACGACGATACTTTTGATACGATCCAAGCACGGTTCGGCATCCCGCGTGGTGTGCTACTGGCATTCTGGGCCTTCGAGACCGATTATGGGCAGGTGCAGGGCAGCTTCAACACGCGCAATGCGCTTCTGACACTGGCCCATGATTGCAGACGCTCGGAATTGTTCAGGCCGCAACTGATCGCGGCAATCCGGCTGTTTGAACAAGGCGGTATGGATCCCGCAACCACGACGGGCGCCTGGGCAGGCGAAATCGGGCAGTTGCAAAAACTCCCGCGCGAGATTGTCGAAAAAGGCCTAGATGGGGATGGCGACGGGGTTGTGAACCTCAAGACATCCGCGCCGGACGCGCTGATGACCGGGGCAAACGTGCTGTCATCCCTCGGCTGGCGACCGAACGAGCCCTGGCTGCAAGAGGTGCAATTGCCCGACACGCTTGATTGGGCGCAAACCGGATTGGGCAAAACCGCATCCGTCAGCGACTGGGCCGCACGCGGCGTGGTCGCCCGGCAGGGCAATCTTGCAGATGGAAATCTGCAAGCCGCTATTCTGCTTCCAATGGGGCGCAACGGGCCGGCCTTTCTGGCCTATCCGAACTTCAACGTCTATTTCGACTGGAACAAAAGCTTTGTCTACGTCACAACGGCCGCCTATTTCGGAACGCGGCTGGAGGGGGCGCAAATCTACAACGCAGGCAATCCCAGCCCGGCCCTGTCAGGTCAGCAAATGCAGGCGCTGCAGCAGAAACTGACCGCGCGGGGCCATGACGTCGGTGGAATTGACGGAATTCTGGGGGCCAAAACACGCGACGCGGTACAGGCCGAACAGGGGCGGTTGGGCCTGCCCGCCGATGCGTGGCCAACCCAGGAGCTGCTTAACAGGCTTTAGGGTCAGTATCGCGATAACGGGATGGCGGGCGGGGCGCATTGCGCAGCAATAGCGACGGCCGTCATCACGCCACCATCGCAGCCGCCTTTTTCAGATCAACAGATACCAATTGCGACACACCCTGTTCGCCCATCGTCACACCGAACAGGCGATCCATCCGGCTCATGGTGACGGCATGGTGGGTGATGATCAAAAACCGGGTTTCTGTCCGGCGGGTCATTTCATCCAACAGATCGCAGAACCGGGTCACGTTGGCATCATCCAGCGGGGCATCCACCTCGTCCAGCACACAAATCGGGGCGGGATTGGCAAGGAACACCGCAAAGATCAGGGCCAGTGCGGTCAATGTCTGTTCACCGCCCGACAGCAGGGACAGCGTGCTCAGCTTCTTTCCGGGTGGCTGACACATGATTTCCAGCCCCGCCTCAAGTGGGTCATCGGATTCCACCAGCACCAGCTTGGCCTCGCCGCCGCCAAACAGATGGGTAAACAATAGCCCGAAATTCTCGTTCACCTGTTCAAAGGCAGTCAGCAAACGTTCGCGACCTTCCTTGTTGAGGCTGGCAATACCTGATCGCAAGGCGGCAATAGCGGCCTCCAGATCTGCCTTTTCGCTGACCAGGCCATCATGCTCGACCTGCACTTCCTTGGCGTCTTCCTCGGCGCGCAGATTGACCGCGCCCAGACTGTCGCGCTGGCGCTTGAACATGTTGACCTGCCCCTCAACCACGTTCGAGGCAGGCATGTCATCCACTGACATATCAAGTGTTTCCAGCAATTTATCCGGGGTAACCTCTTGGGCTTCCATGATCCGCTCTGCGGCATAGGCCACGGTTTCGCGGGCGGCATCCGCCCGGGCCTCGGACCGGGCGCGGGCCTCGCGCGCCTCAGAGGCCAGACGCTCTGCCTCGCGCTCAAGATGCCCCACATCGCGTAGAACATTCTCGGCCTCCGCCAGTTTGTCAGCCGCGGCCTTGCGGCGGGTTTCCGCGGCATCAATCGCCTCGGCCAATTCATCGCGCTTGGCGGCTATTTCCTCGGGCGCGGCCGTTGCCTCGGCCAATTCAGCCTCTGACTGGGTCTTGCGTTCAGCCAGTTCCGCAGTGCGCTTGTTGGCTGTCTCCAACCGATGCTTCCAGCCAGAGATTTCCTTGGTGATTTCCTGACTGCGCTTGAGGCGCTGTTCGCCCTCGCGCCGCACCTCGTCATGGGCCGCGCGTTTGGACATCATCGTGATGCGGGCAGCCTCAACCGTCATTTTAACGTCTTCCACCGATGCGCGTGCGGTCTCCAGATCGCCCAATTCGCCCGCCGCCTTTTCAGCCTCTGCCAGGGCCTTGCGGGCATTCATCGCCTCTTCCTCGTGACGCTTCACCGCTAGTCCAAGACTTTCCAGCTTGCCCTGCGACAGGTTGCGATCCGCCTCGGCGCGGCTGGCGGCCCGATTTGCATCACCAACAGCGCGGTCCGCGTCCCGACGGGCCGTGCGGGCCGCATGATCAGCCTCGGTCTGTTCTTTCAGCAGCTTGGTCAGTGTCTCATGGGCCTGTGCGGCACCAATCGCGGTTGCCGATGCCTCTTCCAGATCACGCTTCAACTCGGTCAGGCGGTTCAACTGCTGCAAACGCAATGCGGCGGCTGACGGGGCGTCCTCTGCGCCAGCGCGGAAACCGTCCCAGCGCCACAAGTCCCCTTCGACAGAGACCAGCCGTTGCCCAGGCTTCAGATCAGCCTGCAAACGCGGACCATCCGTCTGATCCACAAGCCCGACCTGCGACATCCGGCGCACCAGAACCTCTGGCACTGTCACATAATTGCCCAGCGCCTTCACGCCATCGGGCAAAATCTGTGGCGCGGCATAGCCAGGCAACATCGCCCAGCCGGACTTTGCCCCGGTCTCTATCGCGGGGGCGCGCAGATCATCAGCCAATGCCGCACCCAGCGCCTTTTCATAGCCCCCTTCGACGCGCAGCAGATCAAGCACCTGCCCGCCCTCGGCGGTGTCACGTTCAACCAGCTTTGCAAGGGCGGCAACCTCAGCCCGCAGCGCGCTTGCCTCGCCCTCCGCCTCAGAGCGCAAACCGCGCGCATCACTTTCGCGACCCTGCGTTTCAGCGCGGGCGGCCTCTGCAGCAATCAATGCTGCATCCGCGTCTGCGGCAGCCTGGACGGCAACGGCCTCGGCCGCGCCTGCGGTTGCAAAATCCGCCTCTGCCTTGGCCAGGGCGGCGCGTGCATCTTCCATCGCGGCCTTGGCGCGGGCCGCCTCGGCCTCGTTTTTTGTCAATGTGGTGCGGTTGTCGTCCAGCAAACGCTGTGCGGCCTGATGGCGGGCAGCCAGCCTTGCCACATCTTCGGTCAGTTGGGCGGAATCCGCCTCGCGCTGCTGCAGGATCCCTGCGGCCTCACGGGCGGCAGCCTGCGCCTCTTCAAGGCGTTGCGCATGCCCCTCGCTGGCCTTTGCAATCTCGCGGGATTCCCATTCCAGCCGTTCAATCGTCTCGCCGGCGTCCTTGTTCAGGCCCGCCTCGCGTTCCATATCATGACCCAGCTGGTCGATCCGGGCGCGCAATGTCTCGATCATCTCAAGCGCGCGGGTTTCCTGATCTTTCAGGGTGTCACGTTGCACCTGAAGCCGTTGAAGAACCGCGGCGGCAATCGCCTCCTCCTCGCGCAAGGGCGGCAAGGCATCCTCGGCCACCTGCCGGCCCTTGGACGCCTCGCGCGCATCTTTTTCCGCCTGAGCGGCCGCTGTTGTCCGGGCGCGCAACTGGTCCGCAGCCGCAAGCAGGGCTTCATCCGCCTCTTTCCAACGGCGAAACAGCAGCATGCCTTCGGCTTTGCGCAGCTTCTCACCGATCTCGCGATAACGTGCGGCCTGTTTGGCCTGCCGGGCAAGCTGCGCCAGTTGGGCGGCAAGCTGCTCGACCACATCATCGACCCGGGTCAGGTTGGTTTCAGCCCCTTTCAGCTTTAGCTCTGCCTCGTGGCGGCGTTGATACAGGCCCGAAATCCCGGCAGCCTCTTCCAGAATGCGGCGACGCGCCTTGGGCTTGGCGTTGATCAGTTCCGAGATCTGACCCTGCCGGACAAGCGCCGGTGAATGCGCCCCGGTGGACGCATCCGCAAACAACATCTGCACATCGCGGGCGCGCACATCCTTGGCGCCAACCTTGTAGGCGGACCCCGCATCGCGGGTGATCCGGCGGATGATCTCGAGGTTGTCGGCATCGTTGAACGCCGCCGGGGCAAGGCGTTCGCCATTGTCGATGACAAGCGAGACCTCGGCGAAATTGCGGGCCGGGCGGGTTGATGCGCCGGCAAAGATCACATCTTCCATACCGCCGCCGCGCATCGCCTTGGGGCGATTTTCCCCCATCACCCAGCGCAACGCCTCCAGCAGGTTCGACTTTCCGCAACCATTGGGACCGACCACGCCGGTCAGACCATCCGCGATAATCAGATCCGTGGGGTCCACGAAGCTTTTGAAGCCATTCAAACGAAGTTTGCTAAAACGCACTACTGACCTGCTCTTGATTCTCTCAAGTTGATAAATCCTGTCCCCGCAAGCCCCCCGGAGTCAACGAAAGCCATCTAGATAAGGCCAAAACACGCCAGTTATCCACAACATATTGAGAAATTCAGCCGGTTTGGGCCGAACACGGACGGCAAGCCCCCGATCTTTGCGCGGATCCGGTGATTATTCTGTGCCCCCACGGATCGGGCCGTAGGCATCATCGTGACGCCGACCAAACCGACCGTACAGGCCATGCGCGTTCCATATTTCCAATTCTCAGACAGTCCATGCTAGGCTTTGGCAACGTCAACAACCCGAGCAGTCATCATGCAAAACCCGGACCTTTGGGCACGAATTGAGCGGTACGATTTTCCAAAGGGCTTTGCGGAAAAACTGACCGAGGCAGGTATCGGATGGGGGCAAAAAACTGCCTGCGCGGAGTATCGCAGATTTGTCTACTTGATACTGGTCTCGGATGCGCCACTGACGCCGTCCGTTATTGTGGATGCGGTCTGGCATGTCCATCTCAGCTTTACGCGCGATTACTGGACAACATTCTGCGCCAAGGTTTTGAAACAGGATTTGCATCATGATCCCTGCGACGGGCCCGCATCCTTGCCGATCTATGACAGGCAATACCTTGCCACTTTGCGCCTTTATGAGCAGGAGTTCGGGGCGCCACCCCCTTCGCGCATTTGGCCAACAAAGCTGTTCTGGCGACGTGTCATTAAAGGCGGGCTGGTTGCCGCTCTTGGGACGGTTTTGGGCGTTTGGGCAGTGATGACCGGGCAGGACGGGTCGTCATGGTCAGTTGGCCTTGCCTTGTTTTTGATCATCGGGGGCGGGGTCTATGCGGCACTGAACCTGCCAAAGGATTCGTCATCGGCAAACAGCGGCGCAGGGTGCGGCGGGGGTGCAGGATGTGGCGGTGGAGGATGTGGCGGCTGATCGCGGACCTGTCATTGGTGGCCAGAAGGTCTTGTCTACTGGGCATGGCTTTTTTGGGCATCGCGCAAACGCCGATGGCTGAAACCTCGCCCCTGCGCGGCATTCCGTCAGCGCACCCAACGTCGCCAATCGCAGGATAGACGCCGGTTTATGTCTTGACGGCCCTGCAAACAAAGGCGCACAAGGTTAATCGTATGGTTCCCCGCACGTCGCAAAAGCGTCAGGGGATCAAATGGGAATGTGGACGGGCCGATCCAAATCGGGGGCCTCAAGCCACAGCCGCCCCCGCGACTGTATGCGGAGAGTGCTTTGCGAATACGCCACTGGGGCAACCCGGGAAGGCCGCAAAGCGCATCGACCCGCAAGCCAGGAGACCAGCCATGCACCGGGGCCTCAAGTCTCGGACAACAACAACGGACGGGGTGTTCCGTGGGGGTAAAGCCGCAAGACAGACGCGGTCACTCCATGAAATCCCCCCTTTATGCGATCCAAAGGGGACGAAGATGAAAAAACTGATCACAGCCGCAGGCCTCAGCCTTGCCGCCTCACCTGCACTTGCACACCACCCGCTGAACGGCATGCCGATGGAGACCTTCACACATGGTCTGATGTCCGGCGCAGGTCACCCGGTTCTGGGTTTTGACCACCTGTTCTTTGTGGTCGCCATGGGCGTTGCAGCACTGTTCACCGGACGCAAACTGATGACACCTGCGGCCTATATCGGGGCCATGCTCGTTGGCTGCGGGCTGATGTATGCAGGTATCGCGATGCCCATCGCGGAAACCGTGATTGTACTGTCGCTGATCGTTCTGGGCGGCATTGTCCTGTCAGGCAAAGCGCTGAACACAGCCGCTGCCGTTCTGATCTTTGCGACCTTCGGTCTGTTCCACGGCTCTGCCTTCGGCGGCTCCATCGCCGGTCAAGAAGGCGGCGTCGGTGGCGCAGTGCTGCTCGGCTACCTGATCGGTCTGGGTGTGGTCCAATACCTGATCGCCATCGCCGCAGGCTGGGCCGTCCAGAAACTGGGCGCCACAGATGCGACAGCCATCAACGCCCGTCTTGGCGGGGCCATGGTGGCCGGGGTCGGCGTCTTCCTTGCGCTGGAAATCGTCGAAGGGCCGCTTGTCGCCGCCATCGCCGGCGCCTAAGCGCCAAACAAAACATCGTGCATGGCGGTCCCGCAGGGGCCGTCATTCCGTTTGGTCACAGCCCACAGGACAGATCCCATGCCCGCCAAAATCCCCGCAACCGTTGTCACCGGCTTTCTTGGTGCCGGCAAAACCACGCTCATCCGCCACATGCTGCAAAACGCCGAAGGCAAGAAGATCGCTCTGATCATCAATGAATTTGGCGATCTGGGTGTCGATGGCGATATCCTCAAAGGCTGCGGCGAGGAAACGTGCACCGAAGACGACATCGTAGAACTCTCCAACGGCTGCATCTGCTGCACCGTGGCCGATGATTTCATCCCGACCATGGAACAGCTGCTCGCCCGCGATGACAAACCCGACCACATTGTAATCGAAACCTCCGGCCTGGCCCTGCCCCAACCACTGGTGCGCGCGTTCAACTGGCCCGGCATTTCCACAAAAGTCACCGTCGATGGGGTGGTCACGGTGGTCGACGGGCGCGCCGTACATGACGGGCAGTTCGCCCACAATGTCGCCGCCGTCGATGCCCAGCGCGCGCAGGACGAAAATCTCGACCATGAAACGCCGCTGTCCGAGCTTTTCGAAGATCAGGTCGCCTGCGCCGATATGATCGTCGTGAACAAGACCGACCTTCTGAACGAAGAAGAGGCAGGGGCGCTGACCAGCCGCCTGAAATCCGAAAGCCGCGACGGCGTGCAAGTGGTCAAGACTGCCATGGGCGCGCTCCCCGTCGATGTCCTTCTGGGGCAAGGCATCGGTGCAGAGGCCGACCTCGCAAGCCGCCACGAAATCCACCACCATCATCACCATGACGACGAGGATGATCACGACCACGACCACGACCACGCACATGAACATGGCCATGACGAATTCGAAAGCTTCATCGTGGCCCGCGGCGAAGTCACCGATGCCAACGCCTTTGCCGAACAGGTGGCCGATACAATCCGCGCCAACAACATCCTGCGGCTCAAAGGCTTCGTCGCTGTCGCTGGCAAACCCATGCGGCTGACCTTGCAGGCCGTTGGCCCGCGCGTGGACACCTATTTCGACCAGCCCTTCGGCGACGCCGCCCGCGAAACGCGACTGGTTGTGATCGGCGAGGCGGGCCTTGACCACGCGGCCATCACCGCCGCATTGCAGAAATGATCATCGTCGAACGGACCGACCCGCATCACCCCGGCGCTGTGGCTTTGCTGAAACAAAGCCACGCGCTGATGCAGGAGCTCTTCCCGCCCGAAGATAATTACTATCTCGAAATCGACGATCTGGTCGCCCCTGACATCCATTTCTTCGCCGCCCGCGAAGGCGATCAGATCCTCGGCACCGGCGCGCTGAAGATCAAAGCGGAATATGGAGAGATCAAGTCCATGTTCGTGGCCGAGGCCGCGCGCGGCAAAGGCGTGGCCGACGCATTGATGCGCCAACTCGAAGACACCGCCCGCGAACAGAAACTGCCGATGCTGAAACTCGAAACCGGCAACGTACTGCATGCAGCCCACAAGCTCTACCGAAGGCATGGTTTCACCGATTGCGGCGTTTTCGGGGATTATGTCGCAGCAAACTCATCAATCTTCATGGAAAAATCACTATGACCCGCCAACGCAGCCCCGGACGCAGATCCGGGGCCTCTGCCTGACATGCACCTTCTGGCCGCCACCCCCGGTGCGATCAGCGATGGCACAGAACCCGTCGATCTGGGCCAGACACCTGCCGATGTGGTCATCATCTCAGCCGCCGATACCGAACTGGCTGCCCTGTCGGATGCGCGGGCCGAAATGGACAGCCCGCCAACCCTGCGCCTTGCCAATATGATGCACCTGACCCACCCGATGTCGGTCGATCTGCATCTGGATGATTGTGCCACAAAGTCCCGCCTTGTCATCGCGCGCATCCTGGGCGGCGCGGGCTACTGGAAATACGGACTGACCCAATATGCAGCGCGTCTTCACGCGGCAGGCATCCCTTTCGTGGCCCTGCCCGGTGATGACAAACCCGATCAGGAATTGCGGGAACTCTCGACCGTCAGCCCCGAGGATTATGACACGCTCTGGTCCTATCTGGTCGAAGGCGGCCCGAAAAACAGCACGAACTTGCTGCATTATGCAAAAGCCATGCTGGATGGCGGCGACAAGCCCACGGCGCCCGCGCCCTTGCTGCGGGCTGGCGTCTATTGGCCCGGCGCAGGCATCGCCGATGTTCAAGAAGCACAGAAGACCTGGACGGACGATGCGCCGATCGTGCCAATCATCTTTTACCGCGCCCTTGTCCAGGGCGGCGGGCTGAACCCGATCAACCGGCTGACCCGCAGCCTGTCACGCGCCGGGCTGAACCCGCTGCCGATCTTCGTGGCCAGCCTCAAGGATCCGGTCAGCAAAGCCACGCTCGATACGCTCTTCGCGGCCGCCCCGCCCGATGTCATCCTGAACTGCACAGCCTTCGCTGTGGGATCGCCGCATGATGGCGATGACAGCCCGCAAAACCCGCTGCGCGCCAACAACGCCCCGATTTTCCAGGTCATCCTCTCCGGCGCGTCCGAAGCGACATGGGCGGAAAATCCGCAAGGCCTCACTGCCCGCGACATCGCCATGAACGTGGCCCTGCCCGAGGTGGACGGGCGTATCCTGTCCCGCGCTGTCAGCTTCAAGGGCGAGGCGTTCTTTGATGCGGCCACAGAATGCCCGATCGCGACTTATCAGGCACGGGGCGACAGGATCGATTTCGTCAGCCAGCTTGCAAAAAACTGGGCCGAACTGCGGCAGACAGCTGCAAAAGACAAAAAAGTCGCGCTGATCCTCGCCAATTACCCCAACAAAGACGGGCGGCTCGCCAATGGGGTCGGTCTGGACACCCCTGCGGCCATAGTGCACGTGCTGAACCTGCTCAAATCCGAAGGCTACGAGGTCACCCCACCTCCCGACAGTGCTGCATTGATGCAGCAGATCATGGACGGCCCAACCAACTGGCTCACCGACCGGGCCAACAAAGAGGGCGGCGAACATCTTCCCCTCGACATTTACAAAAAACATTTCGACGCGCTGCCATGGGACGTCAAAGAACAGATCACCACGCGCTGGGGCCAACCCGAAGACGACCCCTTCATCATCTCGCCAGAAATACTCCCCCCCGAGGGTCCGACGTCAGCAACGGGTTTCGCCCTCAGCATTCACCGCTACGGCAACGCCATCGTGGGCCTGCAGCCCGCGCGCGGCTACAACATCGACCCGATCGACACCTATCATTCGCCCGACCTTGTCCCGCCGCACAACTACCTCGCCTTCTATTTCTGGCTAAGACACCACTGGGGAGCGGATGCGATCATCCATATGGGCAAACACGGCAACCTCGAATGGCTGCCCGGCAAAGCAGTTGCGCTGTCGGAAACCTGTTGGCCAGAAGCCGTCTTCGGTCCCATGCCCCACATCTATCCGTTCATCGTCAACGACCCGGGCGAAGGAACCCAGGCAAAACGGCGCACAAGTGCCGTCATCATCGACCACCTGACCCCGCCACTCACCCGCGCCGAAAGCTACGGGCCTTTGCGCGACCTCGAAGCACTTGTCGACGAATATTACGAGGCGGCCGGGGTCGATCCGCGCCGGATCGATCATCTGCGTCGGGAAATCCTGTCACTCTCCGAGGTCACAGGACTTTCAAAGGACGCAGGCTTCACGGGCGACAACGACAGCGATCTGGGCAAGCTCGATGCCTATCTTTGCGAGCTGAAAGAAGCGCAAATTCGCGATGGTCTGCACATTTTCGGTCAATCCCCGACAGGGCAGCAGGAACGGGACCTGGCCATCGCCCTTGCGCGTGTGCCGCGTGGTGACGGCAAGGGGGCAAATGCATCGCTGCTGCGCGCACTCGCCACAGATCTTGGTCTCAGCCTCGACCCCCTTGATTGCGATATGGGGGCGCCCGCAGGCGAAAAGCCGGACTGTCTTGCCGATGGCACCACATGGCGGACAAATGGCGATACGGTCGAACGGCTCGAAAGCCTTAGCCAAACACTCCTGCGGGATGGGGGGTGGGGCGATGTGGGGGTCACCCCACGAGCGACACACCCCGTCCTGGACCATATCCAATCCCACATTCTGCCGACCATTCAGACCTGCGGGCAGCTTGAGGGATCGGGCCTCCTCACCGCCCTTTCTGGGCACTTCGTCAGCCCGGGCCCGTCCGGCGCACCAACACGCGGGCGGCTTGATGTGCTGCCGACGGGGCGTAATTTCTACTCTGTCGACAGCCGGGCCGTGCCGACACCCACAGCTTGGGCGCTTGGGTGGAAATCGGCAAATCTGCTGATTGAAAAACACCTGCAAGACCACGGCGATTGGCCCCGCACAATGCTGATCACGGCTTGGGGGACTGCAAATATGCGCACGGGCGGCGATGACATTGCACAGGCTCTCGCACTGATGGGCGTCAAGCCGACGTGGGACAGTGCCAACAGACGGGTCACCGGCTTTGAAATCTTACCGCAGTCCGTCCTCGCTCGCCCCCGCGTCGATATCACCTTGCGCATCTCTGGCTTCTTCCGCGACGCCTTTCCGCAACTCATCGCTTTGATCAATTCAGCCGCCCGCGCGGTGCAGAACCTCGATGAACCACAAGAGCTGAACCCCGCCGCCGCCCGCACAAAAGCGGGCGAAGATCGGTCCCGCGTGTTCGGCGCGAAACCCGGCGCCTACGGGGCCGGTCTGCAAGCGCTGATTGACGAACGTATCTGGTCGGACAAGGCGGATTTCGCCGAGGCCTATCTGGAATGGGGCAGCTATGCCTACGGCGCGGGCGCCGAGGGCCGGAAGGCCCGTCAAGCCATGGAGCAACGCCTGTCTCAAACCGACGCGGTCGTGCAAAACCAGGATAATCGCGAACACGATATCCTCGACAGCGATGACTACTACCAATTCGAAGGGGGGGCCGCGGCGGCCATCAGCACCCTGCAAGGACAGGACAGACCGATTTATCACAACGACCATTCACGCCCCGAACGGCCAGTCATCCGGACATTGGACGATGAAATCGGACGGGTGGTGCGGTCGCGCGTGGTCAATCCCAAATGGATCGAAGGGGTCAAACGACACGGCTACAAAGGCGCCTTCGAAATTGCGGCCACGGTCGACTACCTCTTCGCCTTTGCGGCCACCACCGGGGCCGTGCGTAACCACCATTTCGATCTGGTCGAAGAAGCCTTCATCAAGGATGATGAGACCCGCGCCTTTATCGCCGATGTCAACGCGCCAGCACTGCAGGAGATCGCGGCACGCCTGCAGGAGGCGATCGACCGCAACCTGTGGCAGCCTGCCTCAAACTCTGCCCGGGCCCGCCTGGCGGGATTGCTTGACTAGGATGGATCAAGATCCATCCTACGCCGTTGCGCCACATCTACGGCTGGCGCGAAAAGATGCAGAGACCCAGCGCGACGCGCTGGTTGCAATAGTTCAGGACTGTCCTGACCTCATGCGGTGTTTCCATCAAGCCCGCGCACTGGACCTGCCGGATTGGTGGATCGTCTCGGGCGCAATCTACAATCAGGTCTGGAACCACCTGACCGGCAAACCGGACCTTTACGGTGTCAAGGACATGGACCTGTTCTACTTTGACACAGACGTCAGCTACGCTGCCGAAGACAGGATCATTCAACGTGGGGCAATGCACTTTGAAACACCTGTTCCCGTAGAAATCCGCAATCAGGCCCGTGTCCATCTTTGGTACACAGACCACTTTGGCCAGGACTACGCGCCGCTGACCAAGACGACCGACGGGATCGACAATTTTGCCTGCAAAACCCACGCTATCGGCATGCGTCTGAACAAGGATGACAGCTTTGACATCTACGCCCCTTTTGGACTGGGCGACATTTTCAGCTTTCGTCTGACGCCACATATTATCCGCGACAACCGCGCCACCCATTTGGCCAAGGCAAAACGGCAAATGGCGCTTTGGCCCGAGTTGACGTTCGTCCCTTGGCCGGGTGACGTCTGCCTGCCCGAGGCAGACGATCACAGTTGAACGCAAGGCGGTCTTTGCCTATGCAAAGGGGGGCTTTATTTTAGATGATTTGAGAGAAGGTGGTTTTCGATATGAAGAAATTCGTAACTTTCTGCGCTATTGGCGGATTGATGGCCGCATGTGCGACAACCGACGCGGTACAGCAACCGGTCAACGTCACGCCCAAGAACGCTGAAACAGCCGTAGGGCTCGACGTGTTCGCCGCCCAGCGCGCGGCTGGCAACAGCGCCCCGCGTTATCGCGGCGATATCACAATTGATGTGGTCAGTCTGCGCGAAACGCTTGGGGCGGAGAGCGGCGTGCCGACCACAGCGGATTGCACACTTGATAGCGGCCTTTACACCGCAAGCTTTGCGACGCCCGCCAAGGTGGTTGTGCCAAATTACGGTCGGGTTTCGCCCGCAATATTCGTGCAATGCAAGTCAGGCAGCCAATCCGGAAACGTGACGCAACGCCCGCGCAATGTGACTGCCGGCGAAACCGCAGACACCGCACCGACCCGGCCTGATCAGTCTGGCGACGTTTTCAACTACGGGACCATCGTCGTAACACTGAAATAAACCCGGTTTGATCCCGCTGATGATTGCACCTCTGCCAGTTCAGCGGCACAGTGGCCGGATATCCACGGGAGTGTTGAAAGATGACCGATGACACAGAGCGCCACGCCGCAAAAATGGCCAAGAAGAAGGCTGCGCGCGACAAGATCATGGCGACGAAAACCGACAAAAAAGGCCTTGTCATCGTGCATACGGGCAAGGGCAAGGGCAAATCCTCCGCCGCTTTTGGCATGATTTTCCGCTGCATCGCGCATGACATGAAATGTGCCGTCGTTCAATTCATCAAAGGCGGGATGAGCACCGGCGAGCGTGATCTGATCCTGTCGAAATTCAGCGATACCTGCGCCTTTCACACCATGGGCGAGGGCTTCACCTGGGAGACACAGGACAAGTCCCGCGACACCGAAATGGCCCAGGCCGCATGGGCCAAAGCCAAGGAACTGATCCTTGATGAAACCAACCACATGGTTCTTCTTGACGAGATTAACATCGCGATCCGGTATGACTATGTGAATATCGCAGAGGTTGTTTCCTTTTTGCGCGACCACAAGCCGCCCATGACCCATGTGGTTTTGACCGGCCGCAATGCGCATGATGATCTGATCGAACACGCTGACCTCGTGACCGAGATGGAACTGGTCAAGCATCCGTTCCGCTCGGGCATCAAGGCGCAAATAGGGGTGGAATTCTAGATTATGCACCGCGCTGCGGGGCAGACGGCCCCCAAAGGCCAGTGGCAATGAACTGCCACTGATCCGCCCCCAAGGTAGCTACATCATGACAAACCCATTGACCCTGTCCGAGGAAAGTCTGGTTGCCAGCGGCGTCCAGCGCGCGGTTTATCTGCACCCGACCGATCCCACAAAACTGGTTAAGGTTCTGAAACCTGATACGGACCAACCCCGGCGCACCAATTTCAACGGGATCATGGACCGGCTGTTTCCAAGCACCCGCATTCGTCAAATTCGCATGGAATATCAGGAATATCTGCGGGTGATGCTACAACATCCTGAACCCGGCTTTCGCGCGCCCATCTCGCATATGTTCGGCTTTGCGACGACGAATATCGGGCTGGGCTGCCTGACTGAACGGGTCATGCAGCCAGATGGCAGTCTTGGCCAGACACTGAGTGACAAGGTCAAGAACGCCACACTGACTGATGATGATCTTGCGTTGCTGAATGCAACGGTCAGCCGGATCTTTGCGCTGGGGATCCGGGCCAGCGATATGAACCCCAAGAACTTTGTATTTGGCCATCGGGACAATGGCAGCGGTCATGGCCCGGCGGAATGCGTTTTGGTGGATGGCTTTGGCGATATTCACGCCATACCTGTGCGATCAATGGCCCACTGGTCGAACCGAATGGGGCTGGATGACAGTTGCAGACGACTTGCCAGAAACACCGGCCTTTCGTGGGATCAAGGCACGCGACACTTCGCGCGCGTGAGCCCCTGAGGTCGGGCCCCTAGGGTCAGGACCGATTAATTCCACGTCGCCAGTTTGACTGATTTTGGGCGTGACGAGGCGCAGCCCCGCCGTAATAGTGGTTCTATTTCAAGGGGATGCAACGATGGTCACGGCCAAAATCAGTCAAACCCTTCGGGCGCGGATTTCACTTCATCTCAGCGGCCCGGGCCGCTTGTCCGTAGAGCAACTATGGCCTACGCGTCCCAAACCGCTGATATTTCGTGAAATCTGCGCTGGCGACATGGAATTAATCGGTCCTGACCCTAGTCCAGCACAACAAAGTCTTTCTTGCCATACCCGCGCAACCGCTTGCAGACCTCGTAGCCTTCACGATGCCCGTCATCATTGGTGTTGCCTTCGATTGTGCCAAACATCGCGTCACCGGCTTCGGTCACGATACCGGTATGGGTCCAGTCGGTGCTGGTGCGGCGCACAAGAAAGATCGACCCGCCGGGCACTGTGCCGTCATTCGCGGCACCTTCGCGCAGGAATTTGCGTTTTTGCTTGGCCTGGGCGGCAATACTGTCGCAGGAAAAGCTGCCTGTGATGGGTTTTGATGCATCCATCTGCTCGGCGGCCTGCTCCATCAGCGTGGTCACGAAACCGGCGCACCACGGCCAGTCCTTGCCTTCATTTCCCTTCATGAAAAATCGGACCCACGGCCCCCGGTTCTGGCCGCCCACTTCGCGGGGATGGGCGGTCATGTAACGCGCCGCAAAGGCCAGAACACAGTCGGAAAAACTGTTAAACGCACCCGGGAGTGGCGCAAGCATATCGCGCATCTGCCTGGTCAGGGCATCAAAGGTTGCGTGATCAACTGCGCCGGTCGCGGGAAGCCCGCTCTTTTCCTGGAATTTTGTCACACCTGCGGTGGTGATCCGGCCATAATCGCCATCAATCACAAGGCCGATGCCATGCAGGTTCAGCCATTCCTGCACCCTTTGGGCCTTGCGCCCCCGCGCGCCACGGGCAATTTCGCCGGGAAAGGCAATCTCGTCCCGGAACCAGGATGCGAGGTCGGATACTTCATCATTCAAAATATACATCGTCAAAACCTTCCACTGAAATATGCGCCCAACCTACCAGAAACGGGGGGCGCCGCTCAGTGTGGAAATCCAGACCCGGTCTGGCTTGCATGGCCGGGGGTCCTGCCGCTAGCTTGGCATTATCCAAGAAAGCAGGTCACTGATGCGCATATTCCGTCTGGTCCCCTTCCTGATCCTACCGCTTGCAGCACACGCGCAAGCCCCGCTTGCGGCAGATGAATTGATCATCAAGCCCTACACGATCAGTGGCTCTAGCCTGGCCGAAGTGGAAGAACAGCTAAACAGCAAGGGGCCGCATGGCTACTGGGCGTGGGCGCAGACACGCTGGCGGTGGGATGGCAACTGCAACATGTCTTTCCGTGCCGAGATTACCATGCCCCGGCTGGAAGACCCCGGTCGGCTGACAGCGGCAGAGCAGGCCGAATGGGATCGCATGTATGCGGCCTTGCTGGACCACGAGATGGGGCATGTGACCATCGGGCGCGACACCGCGCTTGCGATCAAGGCGGCAGATTGCAAGGTCGACAGCCAGGCCTATGATGCGGAATTCCGCGCCGCGCAAAAGGCCTATGACGCCCGCACCAATCACGGCATTGATACCGGTGCCACGCTGAATTACTGACAACACAGCACCACATCCACGCCGGAGACTGCAATGCCCAAACACCGCGTCCTCACCGAATTTGGCATGGGCACCAGCCTGCGCCGGCAAGATTATACACAGGCTGCACGCCGCGGATTGCAGGATGCGCTATGGCATAATTCGATCAATATGGCTGAACTGTTTGGCTTCCCCAAAGAGGCGATGCTGATTGATGTCGAGATCGGGGTGCAGCAGCCCGAAAAGGTGGATCAGGCGGCTTTGCTTGATATCTTTCCCTATGGCCAACCCGCAATCACGGTCCATCATGGTGGGCTGGACATTCCACGCCCCGATGGCAAACCAACCGTCATTGCCAATGTCGCGATCAACGTCTCGTTCGATATGGTGCCGTCATGACTGACCAACGCATGATCATCGAAATGGGGATGGGCAACGACCTGCACGGGCAGGACTACCAAAAGGCAGCGCGGCGGGCGATAGAGGACGCAATGCGGCATTCCACCCTGCCGATTTTCCAAAGTATCGGGGTGGATCATCAGCAGATGCGGGTGCAGGTGACGGTGGGCGTGCAGAAACCCGATCAACTCGACCTGACAGCCCTCGCAGCCGCATTGCCGCGTGGGCGCGCAACAGTGACCGCCGTTAAGGGTGGTCTGAATATCGCCAATGATGAAACCGGTGAGACAGCCATTGTCGCCACCGCGGCGATAGAGGCGTTTTTGCCCAGTCAGGCAGACAATTGGCGTCTGCGCGAAAGCGAGGGTCAGGCGATCGGCCATCCAGACATGTGATGCGCCGCAGGCGCGCTATTTGGTCACGGCGGCCTGTCGGATATCGCGCAGTGTGGCGCCGGTCGACAACGCCTCCGCATCAACCTTGCAGTCAAGAACCGCAACAGTGCCTGCACCTTGCGCGCGCACAAACGCATCCGCGAAATCAGCATTGCGCAATACCGTCTCGCCATGGCCGCCATAAGCGCGGGCGAGTGCGGCAAAATCCGGATTGTGCAATTCCGTGCCGGATACACGACCCGGATAGGTCTTTTCCTGATGCATGCGGATCGTCCCGTAGCGGCCGTTATTCATCACAACCACAATCGGCTTGGCCCCATGCTGGACGGCGGTCGACATCTCGTTGCATGTCATCTGAAAGCAGCCATCACCCGCAAGGCAGACCACCTGCCTGCCCGGATGTTCCAGTGATGCAGCGACAGCAGCAGGGAACCCATAGCCCATCGACCCCGATGTTGGGGCCAATTGCGTTCCATATTGGCGATAGGAAAAGTAGCGGTGCAGCCAGGCTGCATAATTCCCGGCCCCATTCGTCACAATGGCATCATCGGGCAACTGATCCGACAGCCATTTGATGGCCGTCTCCTGCTTGAAGGCGCCCGGGCTTTCCGCCGGATGCGCCCAGGTCTCGTAATCAGCGCGGGCAGCGGCTGTCCAGTCAGACCAGTTGCCTGCCGGGGCCGCATCAGCCAGCCCCGCCAACACCGCCGGGGCGGTGGCAGCGACGCCGATATCAGGCACATAGACGCGCCCAATCTCGGACGGGTCTGCATGTACATGCACGATTGTCTTTTGCGGGTCTGCCGGGTCAACAAGCGTATACCCCTGCGTTTCGATATCGCCAAAACGGGTACCCAGCAAAAGCAGAAAATCAGCCGATCTGACCCGGTCGGCCAAACGCGGGTTCATTCCCACATTCAGATCACCCGCATAATGCGCATGATGATTGTCGATGTAGTCCTGCCGGCGAAATCCGGCAGCAACCGGCAGCGCCTGGGTCTCTGCAAAGGCCTGCAGCTGCGCCTGGGCGGTCCGGCTCCAATGGGGGCCACCAACCACGACAAGCGGTCTGGTCGCCTGCGCCAGCGCATGCATGATGGATTGGACCGTATCTGCAGGTGTTTCCCCCTGCATCGCCGGTATTCGCAGATCAGGCACATCCGCTGTGGCGCTCAGCATGTTTTCAGGCAAGGCCAGCACAACAGGTCCGGGCCGCCCGGATGTGGCCACCCGAAAGGCGCGGCCGATATATTCGGGCAAACGCGCCGTGTGATCCACTTGCGCAACCCATTTGGCCAGGCCGCCGAACATGGCCCTATAATCAACCTCCTGAAATGTTTCGCGATCTGTCTGGCGGTTATCAATCTGGCCAACAAACATCACCAAGGGCGTGCTGTCCTGCATCGCCACATGAATGCCCGCCGTCGCGTTGGCCGCCCCCGGCCCGCGTGTGACAAAGCATACGCCCGGCTGACCGGTCATCTTGCCATGAGCCTCCGCCATCATCGCCGCACCGCCCTCCTGCCGACACACGATATTGGCAATCCCACTGTCATAGAGGCCATCAAGCGCGGCCAGAAAGCTTTCCCCCGGCACGGAAAAGACCCGGCGCACGCCCAGCTTGATCAACTGATCGGTCAGAATTTTGCCCCCATGCCGGATCATCCGCATCCCCTTTACATTGCCTGCGCCGACAATGTGCCAAGCGACCGGCTTGCGCAATTGCGCAAACGGATTAGGTCCCACCCCAACGCAAGAAAGGACGACGCATCATGACAAAACTTCTGGGTATCTCGGGCGCGCTACGCAAGGATTCAACAAACACGCTGCTGATCAGAAATGCCGCCGAAATTTTCAATCCCGACACGTTCACCGAGGCCGATCTGCATCTGCCGCTATACGATGGTGACCTTGAGGCCGCGTCCGGTATTCCGGCATCGGTTCAGACCCTGTCTGATCAAATTGCCACCGCTGATGCAGTGATCATTTCGACGCCCGAGTACAACAAGGCTATTTCCGGTGTTCTGAAAAATGCGCTGGATTGGGTCAGCCGCACCAAAGGCGGCCCCTGGGCAGGCAAACCGGTTGCGATCATGTCCGCCACAGCCGGTCGCGCCGGCGGGGAAAGAGCGCAATTTTCCCTACGGCTGGCGATGATGGCCTTTCGTCCGCGGCTCTTGCAAGGCCCCGAGGTACTGGTGGCCGCCAGCCACAAGGCGTTCGACGCCGATGGCAAGCTGACAACCGAAAGCTACGTCAAGCTTCTGACAGAGTTGATGGAAGAGTTGCGGGCGATGACCTAAGCACGCGTCACCTACAGGGCGTTTGAGACCTCAATCAGGTTCCCGTCGGGATCGCGAATGTAGATGGACAGGATTGGTCCGGCAGCCCCGGTGCGCTGAACCGGGCCATCCAGAACATCAACCGCCAGATCCGCAAAATGGCGCTGCCAGTCGGCCAACCCGGTGTCTGACAGAAAACATAGATCGGCAGATCCCGGCTGTATCGAGCCGGCCTTGGGCTCAAACGGTGCTGCGGCTGCATGCAGATTGATTTTCTGGCGTCCGAATTTCAGCGCCCATCTTGTCGTACCATCCGCCGCCGTAAATCGCGCGGATGTCATCCCAAGCACGCGCGTATAAAACGCAACCGTCGCGTCAATATCGCGCACCGTCAGCACCAGATGATCGAGCTGCGTCAGTGAAGGGGTCATTTGCCTGCCTCCGACCTTATTTTCCGGCGCATCATGCCTGCGCCGCCCGAAACCCGTCGGGGATCAGGTCGCGCCCTTCCAGCAGCAGATCGGCCATCACCTCGCCCACCTTGGGCGCCATGCCAAATCCGATTTTGAAGCCACCATTCGCCACATACTCCCCTTGTCGGGTTGGATGCGCCCCCAAGACCGGCGCCCGGCTGCGGCTGCGCGGGCGCACGCCGGCCCAGCGTGCCGTGACCGGCGCGTCCATCAAAACCGGCACAGCATGCCGGGCGCGGACCAGGACCTCATCCAACGCCGCATCGGTCGCGCCCGGGGTCTCGAATACCCTTTCCGAGGTCGATCCAACCGCAACGGTCCCATCACCATGCGGGATGATATGCAGCCCATCGGCAAAAAGCTGTGGCTGCCCACGCGCGTCATAAGACAGCAGCGCCGCCTGCCCCTTGACGCCATTGCCGCCGAGTTCCGGCATCCCCGCCCAGCCGGTTGCCCACACCACCTGCCCTTCGGGTGGACTATCGCCGGCAATCACCCCGCCTTTGGCGACAAGTGCTGCGGCAAGGGCATGGACCGCCCGGCGGGGGTGGATTAGCGCAGACAGGGTATCGCGCACCATCAACCCGGTTGGGCTTGGCGGCACCCAGCTGGCATCGGGCGCCGCAATGACCTGCCAGACGGCCTGCCCCTGCCAAAGATCGGCCGCCGAGGCCGCCCGGCTTCGGGCCAGATCGACCGCCCGGGTATCGGCCAGCGGCTGCAAGCGGCCTGTGCGGGCGTATCCCGTCGCAGCCCCCGATACCGCGGTGATCTCGGCCCAGAAATCAGCTGCCATGATCAGGCTTTCAAACTGAAACGCCTTCTTTGGGTTCCAGTTTTCGGGGACATGGGGGGCAAGCGCGCCAACCAATCCGCCGCTGGCCCCCGCGCCGACGCCGTTGGGGTCAATCACACGCACAGCCGCACCGCGCCTGGCACAGCAATAGGCAACACACAGGCCGAATATCCCCGCACCCATAACTGTCACATCTACCGTTGCCATTTTACGCCTGCCTGCCCAAAGATGGCTTAACACTTAGGGTATTGGCGAATGGCGGACCAGACAGCAAAACTGCAATGGCGTGACGGTGTCCCGATCGCCACGGCCTTTGATGACCCGTATTACTCGCTCGATAACGGGGTTGCCGAGACAACCCATGTTTTCCTGACGGGCAACGACCTGCCTGACCGGTTCGGAGGGGACTTCCAGATTGCAGAACTTGGGTTCGGCACGGGGCTGAACTTGTTGGTGGCCTGGCAGGCATGGGATGCGGCGGGCCGCCCCGGATCGCTTTGTTTTACCTCATTCGAGGCATTTCCGATGGCAAAGGATGACACGGCAATGGCCCTCGCACATTTTCCGCAACTCGCGGCCTATGCCCGACAGCTTTTGGACAGCTGGGCACCGGATGGCGGGGCAATCCAGTTCGAAGATGGTCCAAGGCTTGAGGTGATCACCGGCGACGCGCGCGTCACCCTGCCCTTGTGGGAGGGCCGCGCAGATGCGTGGTTTCTTGACGGGTTCTCGCCTGCCAAGAACCCCGAACTCTGGCAGGCTGATCTGTTGATGGCGGTGGGACAACACACCACGCCCGGCGGCACGGCTGCGACCTATAGCGCTGCCGGTCGTATCAGGCGCAGCCTGTCGGACGCCGGATTTGAAGTCACGCGGCACCCCGGCTTTGGCCGCAAACGCCACATGACCCGCGCCAGGAAACCAGATGCAGAATAATACCCGGCTGGGCATCCTGCTGATGGTGGCCACGTCATTTGTGTTTGCGGTGCAGGACGGGATTTCACGCCATCTGGCCGGCGAATACAACGTGATCATGATCGTGATGATCCGGTACTGGTTCTTTGCAGCATTTGTAATCAGCATCGCAACCCGCCAAAGCGGGTCGATCCGGGCCGCTGCCCGCACCAGCCAGCCCCTTTTGCAGATCGGTCGGGGGGCTCTGCTTGCGGTGGAAATATGCGTGATGGTCACGGCCTTTGTGGCGTTGGGCCTTGTGGAAAGCCACGCGATCTTTGCCTGCTATCCATTGCTGGTCGCCGCACTATCGGGCCCAATTCTGGGTGAACGGGTTGGCTGGCAACGCTGGGCGGCGATCGGGATCGGGTTCGTGGGGGTGCTGGTGATCCTGCAACCAGGGCGCACAGTGTTTGCGCCCGCAGCGATCATCCCGCTTGCCTCGGCCTTGATGTTTGCGCTTTACGGGCTGCTGACCCGGTTTGCGGCGCGCAAGGACAGTGCCGCGACCTCCTTTTTCTGGACAGGGACAACGGGTGCCGTTGTGATGACAATCATTGGCATCTGGTTCTGGGAACCGATGAGCCGCGCAGATTGGCTCTGGATGCTGGCGCTGTGCGTCACCGGGGCCTTGGGCCACTGGTTCCTGATCAAATGCTACGAAGTGGCCGAGGCAAGTGCCGTCCAACCCTTTGCCTATCTGCAGATGGTTTTTGCAAGCGCCATCGGGATATTTGTGCTGGGCGAAACCCTGGAACCCAAGGTGGCGATTGGCGCCGCAATCATCGTGGCCGCCGGGCTATTCACCCTGTGGCGCGCTGCGCGTGCACGTCCGGCATAGTCCGGGCGGTGACTACCCGCGTGCTGGCCGCGCAATCGGCCGGATGCTTGGCGTGTCCTCCACAGCCTGCGGCAAAGGTCGCGCGCGCGGGCGCAGCAGCGGCTTTTCCCCGATCAGCAGATCCGTAAAGGCGACGGGACCGGCCTGCCCGGTCAGCCGGGCCTGATAAATCGGGATACTTTCGGTGACGCGCATGACGTAATTGCGGGTTTCGCGGAACGGAATATGTTCGATCCAGTCGATCACGTCCATCTCACCCAGACGGGGATCACCGCGTTCATCCATCCATGTCTTGGGCCGGCTTGGGCCTGCATTATATCCGGCTGCAATCATCACCGGCGTGGGGCCAAAATCCTCTTGCAGGATCGACAGATACTTTGCGCCCAAAGTCGCGTTATATTCCCAATCGCTTGTCAGGCGCCCCCGCGAATAGGGCAAGGCAAGAAAACCTGCGACCTCTTCGGCTGTCGCGGGCATCAACTGCATCAGACCCAGCGCGCCGACCGGACTGCCGATCCCGATGTTGAACTCACTTTCGCGGCGCGCGATGGACAGGGCAAGTGCCGGATCAACGGGCAGCTCCATCGCCGCAAGATCATGTATCGGGAAATAGTTTTGCGGAACCATGATACCCCGCCGCAAGGCCCGCTTGCCCAGCAACAAGGTGTAATATTGTTCGTCCATCTCATCGAGTGCGGCACCCACCTGCGCCAGATCGCCAGGGTTCAAAGTTGCACCCAGCTCGGCGAAAAATGTAACCGCATGTCCGCGTTCGCCGCCCGCAAGCAGCAGGAAAGCTGCGCGCACCAGGTCAGCCGCAAAGACATCGGATTGCGGAACGATAGGCGTTTGCGCCCAAATCGGGTCCAGGGGGCGGCCCAGTTTTTCGGCCGCGAGTAACCCGTAAAAGCTTGTCTGGTGGGTTGCGGCGATGCCATAGGCCTCGGCGGCGGCGTCTGCTGCGCCCATGACCGCATGTGTCCGCCCGATCCAGTAATGCATGCGACCCAGCGAAATCGGGCTGTCCACGACACCGGCTGCCGTCTGGAAATGATCAAGTGCTGCTGCAGGATTGCCCAGATAGGTCAGGGCAATATAGCCGGAAAGCCATTCCAGATCCGCGAAAGCCGCCCCATCCGTCAGATAGTGACGCGAGGCCAGCGCATAAGCCTGATCTGCCCGTCCTTCGCGCATTTCCCAACGGGCCAATGACCGGCGCCAGCCGGCCCAGCGAAAGGGTTCGGCCAGTGCCGACGCACTTGTGGACCGGTCCAGCAATATCTTGACCGCTTCGGTCCGCCGCCCCCGGTCGGCCAACCAGTTGTACCGGTCATAGGCCAGCCCGGGATCCTGGCGCAGATTGGCAGGCACCGCGTTGACCTTGGCGGTAATATCACCCGCCTTCTTGATATAGGCGATGCGCGCTGCAGCCAAAGCGCGTTGATCCGGCGATAGCAGGGGCAGCATGCGCGCCGCATCCGAGGTGCGCCAGCGCCATAACAGCGCATCGGTGCGCGCCAGATGGAAGGGTTTCAGAATATCCGGAAAGGCCGCGATCAATGCCGCGTGCCCATCACCGCTAAGCCGGTTGCCGATCCAGACCTCGCGCAACATCGCCTCGGCTGCCTCGGGCGCGCCGGTTGATATCAGCGCGCGGGCCAGATGCACGGCGCCTTCACCGGTCTGCGGTGTCGCGTCGCCAAAAAATGCAATCACCGCCTCCGCATCGGTGGTCTCGTGCAAAGCCCCCTCACCAGCTGCGCGCAGCCGCGACAGGCCGGGCCAATCCGCATGGGTTTCCAGAAAGCTTGTATATTCGGCCAGCCGTCCTTCGCCAGCGCGCAGCCGCATCCATGTCAGCACATCCCGGGTCAGCGGATCGGCCTGCGCGGCCAGAATGCGCGCATCCTCCCAGCTGTCATCAGCCGCCCTGATCACCGCAACGGCGGACGGGTCAACCGCCTGCGCGCGCGCTGTCTCGGCCGTCAGCAAAGCCGCTGCCACAATGGACAATAATCGCATCAAATGCACCACCGATCCCGTTTTGTACCAAAGGTAACGCCGCCCCGGCGAAGTACAACTCACAAACTTGGCAATCGGCAGAAAGCAGTCTAGGTTCCGCCCGATTTTGACTCGGGTCTGCCAGACCCACCATACAAGGAAGCGTGCCATGTTTAAGGGATCCCTCCCCGCCCTCGTCACGCCGTTTTCGGACGGCCAGGTTGATGTGGTCGCGCTGAAAAAACTGGTGAACTGGCATATCGCGCAAGGGTCAAACGGGTTGGTGCCCGTGGGAACAACAGGCGAAAGCCCGACACTGACCCATGAAGAACATGATATGGTCGTCGAAACTGTGGTGGCAGAGGTTGCGGGCCGTATCCCGGTAATTGCCGGGGCCGGGTCCAACAGCACCCGCGAAACGGTTCGTCTGGTCGAGGCCGCCAAGAAAGCAGGCGCCGACGCGGCCCTTGTAGTGACCCCGTATTACAACAAGCCAACCCAGCGTGGGCTGATCGCGCATTTCACAGCGGCTGCCGATTGCGGTCTGCCGATTGTGATTTACAATATCCCGCCCCGCTCTGTCATTGACATGACACCGGAAACCATGGGCGAATTGGCCAAGCACGAGATGATCGTGGGCGTAAAAGACGCCACTGCGGACCTTGCCCGTGTTCCCGCAACACGATTGACCTGCGGGCCGGATTTCATCCAATTGTCAGGCGAAGACGCAACCGCGCTTGGTTTCAACGCCCATGGCGGGGTCGGGTGCATCTCGGTCACCGCGAATATCGCACCCAAGCTGGTTGCCGAGTTTCAGGCCAGCACGCTTGCGGGCGACTATGCCACGGCCCTGACCCAGCTTGACCGGCTTATGCCCCTGCATCAGGCCGTGTTCACAGAGCCCGGTCTGGTGGGCGCAAAATACGGCATGTCCCTGTTGGGTCTGTGTTCTGAAGAGGTGCGCCGCCCGCTGACCGGACTGACAGATGAGACAAAGGCGAAAATGCGTGCCGCGATGGTGCATGCAGGCCTTTTGAATTGATGCACCGCCCGGTCGCAAGACCGGGCGACCAAACCTGATATTGGACTAGCTTGCCGCAACCTTCACCGGCTTGAACCAGGCGTTGTTCAACCACCAAAGCCCGAATGCCAGCGGGATCGCGACCAGCCCGCCGATGACATAGGCCAGCGGTTCGTCATAGAAATTTTCGAACGTCTGCGTATAGGCGTAGATCCCGGCAAAGGTCATGGTCGTGTAGAACATCCCGGGCCGGTTTGTCATTGCCGCCCAAATGCTGAGCCCCGCCAGCAGAACCGCCCAGATGACAGAGTAGACATGTTCATGGATGACTAGTGTTGATGCCCTGAACGCATCCAATGCGGCCCGATACGCATCAGTGTCATGGCCATTGCCTTCCAGTCTGAAGTCGGCGTCGCGCGGCCTGAACAATGCGCTGCCCACCTCATCGCCCCAAAGACTGCCGACCAGAAAGCAAAGATTGGCCACGATGAACGCCATGATCATCAAGATACCCGCTTGCCGTCTGATCGCACCGTTACTGCGCCCGGCGATCCACAGGCAGACAGCAATCAGCAGGCCCATATGCAGGATGCTCAATGTCGTCTCAGGGGAATTGAAGATATAGACATCACGGAAATGAAACCTGCCGGTGTCCAGCATCTGCGCAAACGGAATGATCGCACAGGCGGTCACAACGCGCAGATCAAGAAATCCGCCAAGCAAGGCAATCACCGCAAAGACGTAAAAATGCACAAACGGCATGGGCAAGCCAGGCAGATAGAAAACGTCAGCTATAAAATACACGCCCTCCAGATGCAGTGCCGCCCCCATAAGCAATATCGCCCCATAGGCAAAGCGCAAATGTGCCGGTGCCGCCCGGAAACGCCACAGGCAAAACGCCCCGATCAGCCCGCCCATGGCCATCATCGCTGGCCCCGCAATATCGGTGTACTTGTCGACCAACTCGATCCCGGTGCCCGAAATCAGCATGCCCGCACCGATCATCGCACTTGCATTGCCAAACATCCGATAAAGCGGCGCACCACCGCGCAGGATCAACAGCCCAGCCACCAAGAACAGCCCCCCGCACAGCGCAACACTCAGCGCGGTGCCAAGGTAAAAGACCAACCCAATAGTCGCCGCCAGAATACCCGCAATCAGCAGCGTGTTGACACATAGCGCAACCATCGCCGCGCGCGCGCGTGATTTGATTTCATCCGCCTGCACATCGCTGATGATCCCGTCATCAAGCAAACTCTGCGTTTCGGCCACATAATACATCTGTCTCTCCAGGTCGTTTCCCGGGGAGATATCACAAAATTGAACATTGTTCAATATTTATGTCTGGCGGAGCCATCCAGACGCATAGTCAAGCTCTGCGCAGCCGCCGAACCGGGCGGCGCGTGCCAATTCGCCCTCTAGCGCCGCGATCCGCCCTGCCCCCATGCGCACACCCGGTTCCGGCCAGAATGCCGTGACGCGCAACACGTCCTTGTCCCGCGCCATATCAATCCGGCCAATCATGCGATCCCCCTCCATCACCGGAAACACATAATAGCCGTATTGCCGCTTGGCGGCGGGAACGAAAATTTCGATCCGGTAGTGGAAACCGAAGAGGCGTTCGGCCCGCTTGCGATCCCGCAAGGCTGGGTCGAAGGGCGAGAGGATACGCAAGCGCGGTGTGGATGCGGGGATGGCGGCGTCCATCACGTCGGGCCATGCGAAAGAGCGGCGCAGCTTGCCATCAGTGCATGCGATATCGACTTCTATGATCCGCTTGTCGGCGAGGGCTGCCGCGCACCAGTTTTTCGCTTCGGCGGGAGTAACTGTGTCCCAGAACGCCGACAACTCGCCGCTGGTTGCGAACCCAAGCCGGTCCAATGCGCCCGCACAGAGTGCTTCGATGGTGTCGTCCACATGCGGTCGTGCGTTGAGTGCTTCAGGCGGTATCACCTTTTCAGTCAGGTCATAAATCTTGCGGAAATTCACCCTTTTCGTGACCGAGAGTTGCCCGGACCGCCACAGATATTCCAGGGCCGTTTTGGATGGGTGCCAGTCCCACCAACCGCCCGAACCCTTGACCTCGTCCGTGCCCACATCACCGCTGCCGCAGGCCCCATTGTCGCTGATATGGCGCAGCACGTCGTCAATCTTGGCGGTAAAATCCCCCCTGCGCCATTCCTTCCACCGGGTTTCCATCCGGGTTGCATCGCGCGCAAACCGCAACCGCCAATGTGGAAATAGCGCCATGGGAATGGCGGCGGCATCGTGGGTCCAGTGTTCAAAGACCGACCGGTTTTGCAGCAAGGTTTGCAGCGCGCGCGGGCGGTATTGCTGCCGCCGCGCCCACAGGATCAGGTCATGCGCCCGGGCAAACGTATTCACGCTATCGAGCTGCACAAACCCCAGATGATCAAGCACATCGCAAAGGTCCGCCCCTTTGCCTGGTCCAGAGGGGCGGTCATCCAGCCCGTGTTTGTGCAAAAACAGATGCCGCGCGTCCCTGTTGGGCAGGATCGGCACGGTCACGTGTCAGCATCCTGCATGGCAATTTGTTGCAAGCGCAGCTGGCGCAGCATCTCGACCATCGCGGCCGTCACCAGACCAATATTCAGCAAGCCGTTCAATGCAGCCATCCCCCCAAGCAGCCGCCATTCGACCGGCAGCAAAACATCACCAAAGCCAAGCGTCGTAAACGCCACCAGCGCGAAATAGACCGATAGTTCCAGCGTCTCGAAGATGTCCAGCGCCAGCATCGCAAATGCCCAAAGCCAGACCGCCGCCGTCATCTGCGCCAGAATCCACAATGCGGCACCGCAAAGGACAAGGATCAGCTTGGGCCTGTGGGGCGCCCGCGTTAACCATGGGCGCATCCGGGCGATCCGCGCCTCCATCAGCCAGAAACTGACCCCGGCAATCAGGATTGACGCCATCAGCAAGACTGAGCCGAGTGCAATTTGAACAAACATCCGTCTTCTCCGGTCCGGTGCGGCCCCATCTTGTGTCGCGACGCGCCATCGCCTATCTCTGCCCAACTATGGCCAAGAAACCGGAAAACAAAAACTACAAAGTCGTCGCCGAGAACCGGCGCGCCCGGTATGACTATGCCATTGATGATGACATCGAGGTGGGCATCATCCTGACCGGGTCCGAGGTGAAATCCCTCCGGGTCGGCCAATCGAATATCGCCGACAGCTATGCCAGCGTTGACGACGGCGAATTGTGGCTGACCAACGCCTATATCGCCCCCTATGACCGCGCCATGTTCACGCATGAGGAACGCCGCAAACGCAAGCTGTTGGTCAGCCGCAAAGAGCTGTCAAAGCTGTGGAACGCGACCAAGCGCGAGGGTATGACGCTGGTGCCGCTGGTGATGTATTTCAATGACCGTGGACTGGTGAAGCTGAAAATCGCGACCGCCAAGGGCAAGAAAAACCATGACAAGCGCGCCACCGAGGCAAAGCGCGATTGGGGCCGGCAAAAGCAGCGGTTGCTGCGGCATGGGGACTGACCCTTTGCGCAAGGGGCCGGTCCATGCCTGACATCACAATTCAGGTCACGCTGTTCCTGTCGGTGTTTGCAACGGCTGCCATGTCCGCCTCTGCCGCCATTCAGGCGGTCCGTCACGAATTTGATGCTTTTGGGGCGGCGGTGCTGGCAGCGGCGACGGCGATGGGCGGCGGCACAGTGCGCGATCTGCTTTTGGGGCGCACGCCGGTCTTTTGGATGACGGACCTGACCTATCTGGCGACCGCAGTACCAGTCTCGCTTGCCGTCTTTTTCTGGGCGCGCGGACTGAACCCCGGTAATGGGCGGCGGCACCGCATGCTGATGTATTTCGATGCTGTGGGCCTTGCGCTGTTTACGCTGACCGGGCTGCAGATCGGCTTGGCCGCAGGTATGTCCGCGCCGATTGCCATTATTCTGGGCTGCATCACGGGGACCTTCGGCGGCATGATCCGAGATGTGTTATGCAACGTCACCCCCAGCGTGCTGAAAGAAGATCTGTATGCGACGATTTCGCTGTTGGGTGGCGCGTTGTTTCTGGCACTGGACTTTGCAGCACTGGGCGAGCTTGTGGCCGTCTGCGCCAGCTTTGGCGTGATGTTTGTCATGCGCGTTATCGTTGTGGCCCGCAGTATTCGCTAGCACCTTTCGCCTGATGCGGCTGACGGTGTCAGAAAATTGCGTGTCCGACGGCAGAATCCCCAGCCCGGCGTTTACAGATGCCGCCTTGCGTCGTAGTGACGGGCCAGGAATTCTGGCCGAAGGGGGTATTGTATGTCTGACGATCCCAAGACGCTTGTCAGCACCGATTGGCTGGCGGCCCATATCAAAGATCCCGATCTGCGTATCCTTGATGCGTCATGGTACCTGCCCGACATGGACCGCGACCCCAAGGCGGAATATCTTGATGCCCATATCCCCGGCGCGCGCTTTTTCGATATCGACGAAATCAGCGACCTGCGGTCAGAGATGCCGCATATGGCCCCGCCTGTCGAAAAATTCATGTCCCGGATGCGGGCCATGGGCGTCGGCGACGGGCATCAGGTGGTAGTCTATGACGGGATGGGAATATTCTCGGCGGCCCGGGTCTGGTGGCTGTTTCGACTGATGGGGCAGACCAACATTGCGGTGCTTGACGGCGGGCTGCCCAAATGGCGCGCCGAGGGGCACAAGGTGACGGCCAGCCCACCCGTGATCCGCGACCGGCACATGACGGTGAAAACACGCGGCGATCTGGTCAAGGATGTGACCGAAGTGGCCCGGGCGGCAAAACTGGGTGATCACAGTATCATTGATGCCCGCGCCCCCGTCCGTTTCCGGGGCGATGCGCCAGAGCCGCGCGAAGGGCTGCGCAGCGGGCATGTTCCGGGGTCTCGAAACGTCTTTTATCAAGATCTTCTGAAAGAAGACGGCACCATGAAAGCCCCCGCTGCCCTGCGCACCGCATTTCTGGATGCGGGCGTGGACCTGTCCAAACCGGCGATCACCACCTGCGGGTCCGGCGTGACCGCCGCGATCCTTTCGCTCGCCCTTGAACGGATCGGCAAGACCGATCATTCCCTCTATGACGGCTCGTGGTCCGAATGGGGCATGTATGCCGATCTTCCCATTGCAACCGGAGCTGCCTGATGCTGGAAAACCTGTCCCCACAACCCGCTGACAAAATTCTGGCCCTGATGGCCGCGTACCGTGCAGATCCACGCGATGACAAGGTTGATCTGGGTGTGGGCGTCTACAAGGATGCAACCGGCAACACGCCCGTGATGCGCGCCGTCAAAGAGGCCGAACGCCGGATCCTCGCGGATCAATCAACCAAAGCCTATACCGGACTGGCCGGTGATCCGGCATTCGGGGCCGCGATGCGTGATCTTGTGCTGGGCGACAGTGTCGCAGCTGACCGGGTCGCCGCAGTGGCCACGCCCGGCGGGACCGGTGCGATCCGGCAGGCGCTGGAGCTGATCAAGATGGCTGCCCCCGATGCGACGGTATGGTTGTCCAACCCCACTTGGCCAAATCACCCGTCCATTATCAAATATCTCGGCATGAAAATGGCCGAATACCGCTATTTCGACAATGAAACACGCGGCATCGACTATACCGGGCTGATTGCCGATCTTGATCAGGTACAGCCGGGCGATGTGGTGCTGCTGCATGGCTGCTGCCACAACCCGACCGGCGCAAACCTGCGCGCCGATCAGATGGCAGAGATCATCGCCTTGATGCAGAAAAAAGGGGCGGTGCCATTTGTGGACATTGCCTATCAGGGGTTTGGTGACGGCTTGGACGCTGACGCGCAAATCACCCGCCAGATTGCCGCTGCCTTTGATAATTGCCTGATTGCGGCAAGTTGCTCGAAAAATTTCGGCATCTACCGCGAGCGGACGGGCGTCTTGATGGCCATCGCCAAGGATCCCGAACAGCAGGCGCTGTCGCAGCAAACGCTCCAATTTCTGAACCGTCAGAACTATTCCTTCCCGCCCGATCATGGTGCGCGTGTTGTGACGACGATCCTGACTGATCCCGTCCTGCGCGCCGATTGGGAGGCCGAGCTGGAGGAAACCAGAAATGGCATGCTCGCCCTGCGCCAGCAATTGGCGGACGAACTGCGCCGGCTGACGAATTCCGACCGGTTCGACTTTCTGGCGCACCATCGCGGCATGTTCAGCCGTCTGGGCACGACCCCGCAGATGGTCGAAAAGATCCGTGCCGAGCATGGGATTTACATGGTTGGTGACAGCCGGATGAATATTGCAGGCCTGAACGAAAACACCGTGCCAATCCTGGCAAAAGCCATTGTTGCCGCTGGTGTCTAGAACAGGCGCCGTGCCGCAAAGAAGCTAGACAGGTCGCAAAACCGACATCTACCGTCGATGCAGAACAGCGTCGAAAGGGATGTCATGGCAGAACCGATCAAGGCACCGCCGGAACCGGCGCGTGGCCGCCGGTCTGGCGGGCGGGCCGCACGGGTCGCGCTGCGCGCGGCACCTCTGGCCGACCATCTGCGCCCGGTTCGCCCGGGGATGGCCGGTGGGCTTTACAGCCCGCTGACCGATGCGGATGTCAGCCGTATCCATAACGCCGCACTAAATGCGCTCGAACAGATCGGGCTCTCGCTGGCCCCGCAATCGGGGATCGACGCGATGACAGCCGCTGGCGCCATCCTTGGTGATGATGGCAGGCTGCGATTTCCCCGCGCCTTGGTCGAGGACATGCTGGCCATTGCCGCGCGCGACATCACCTTATGCGGACGTGACCCGCAATATGATCTGGACCTGTCGGGGACCAATGTGCATTTCGGGACTGCGGGGGCCGCTGTGCATATCGTTGATCCGGTCGATAACAGCTATCGGGATTCGACGCTGCAGGACCTCTACGATGCGGCCCGGCTGACCCAGAACCTTGATAACGTGCATTTCTTTCAGCGTGCCATGGTCGCGCGGGACATCACCGACAATTACGAACTTGATCTGAACACGCTTTACGCCAGCTGTGCAGGGACCAAGAAACATGTCGGCACCTCCTTCACCGAAGAGGCGTTTGTGCCTGACTGCATCAGCCTCGCGCATATGATCGCAGGCGACGAAAAGACCTGGCGGGCCCGGCCATTTGTGTCGAATACCAATTGTTTCGTGGTGCCGCCCATGAAATTCGCAACCGAAAGCTGTCAGGTGATGGAGGCCTGCATTCGCGCGGGCATGCCCGTCTTGCTGCTATCCGCCGGTCAGGCCGGGGCCACAGCACCCGCACCGATTGCGATGGCAATCGTACAGGCCGTCGCCGAATGTCTGGCCGGGCTGGTTTATGTCAACGCCATTGCGCCGGGTCATCCGGCTGTCTTTGGAACCTGGCCCTTTGTGTCCGACCTTCGCACCGGCGCGATGTCGGGCGGGTCCGCAGAACAGGGTCTTTTGACAGCAGGTTGCGCGCAGATGCACCGGTTCTACGGTCTTCCCGGTGGGGCGGCGGCGGGCATGTCGGACAGCAAGATGCCCGATATGCAAGCGGGCTGGGAACAGGCCATAACCAACACGATGGCCGGCCTGTCGGGGCTGAACATGGTCTACGAGGCGGCTGGCATGCATGCCTCTTTGCTGGGGTTTTGCTTTGAAAGTCTCGTTCTGGGCGACGATATCCTGGGCCAGGTTCTGCGTTGTGTGCGCGGCATCGAAGTGACCGAGGATAATACGTCAATCGAGGTGATGCGTGATGTCTGTCTGGACGGGCCGGGGCATTATCTTGGCAGCGATCAGACCCTCAGCCTGATGCAGACAGAATATATCTATCCAGCAATTGGCAACCGGATGAGCCCCAAGGAATGGGCCGAAAATGACAAACCCGACCTGCTTGAAACCGCGATTGCGCGCAAAAACGCGCTGCTTGCCGCAGCCGAGCATCAGATCGACCCAAGCCTGGATCTGGCGATCCGGGCCAATTTCAGGATACGTTTATAAGTGAAATATGGTGTTATTGGGCTGGGCAATCTGGGCGGCAATCTTGCCGCAAGTTTGGCCCGCAACGGGTTCGACGTTGTCGTTTGCGACAAGAACCCCGCCGAAGTGGCCGCGCTGACCGAACTGGGCGCCGCCGCCGCGACCGATCCGGCCGCAATCGCCGCCGCCTGCGATGCGATCATCACCTGCCTGCCATCGCCCACCGCGTCAGAAACGGTGCTGGATCAAATCCTGACAACCGCCAGGCCGGGCAGTACCTGGATTGAAATGTCCACGCTGGGCCGGGATGATATTCTGCGCCTTTCGGCCAAGGCCGCCGCAAAAGATGTTCGGACCCTCGAATGCCCGGTAACGGGCGGCGTGCATCTGGCCGCGACCGGGGACATCACGGTGCTTGTCGGCGGTGATCACGACCTTTTCGCCGTGCATGAACCTGCCTTGCAGGCCCTGGGCGGAAAGATCATCCATATGGGCCCGCTTGGTTCTGCTGCAGTGATCAAGGTCATCACGAATATGCTGGCCTTCATTCATCTGGTGGCCGGTGGCGAGGCGATGATGCTGGCAAAACGCGCGGGCCTTGACCTGACCAAGGCGTGGCAGGCCATTGCGGCCTCGTCTGGGAATTCCTTTGTACATGAAACCGAAGGTCAGTTGATCCTCAACGGCAGCTATGACGTGGCCTTCACGATGGACCTTGCCTTGAAGGATTTGGGCTTTGCTGCTGATTTTTCTGCAGAAACCGGCACACCGCTTGCGGTTGCCGATCTGGTGCATGAGATCTTTAAAGCGGGCAAGACGGCCTATGGCGGCGCGGCCCAATCAACCCAGATCGTGAAATTGCTTGAGGACGCGCTTGGCACTGATCTGCGCGCCCCGGGGTTTCCCGCCCGGTTGTAGCGTTGCGTTGCGGCATTGATTGCTGCGGCTGCAAAATCGCTCTTGCAGCAATCCACGTAACATTATAACGATTTTTTCGTCAGTTACGTAATTTTCATACCCAAAGGATCGTCGATGTCATTCCGCCTGCAACCAACGCCCCCTGCCCGCCCAAACCGCTGCCAGCTATTTGGACCGGGTTCGAACACCAAGCTGTTCGAGAAAATGGCCGGGTCTGCAGCAGATGTCATCAATATGGATCTGGAGGATTCCGTCTCCCCCTCGGACAAGGAAATCGCCCGCAAGAACGTGATCGCCGCCATCAACGACGTGGACTGGAATACCAAGCGGGTCAGTGTCCGGATCAACAGCCTTGATACCCCCTACTGGTATCGCGATGTGGTCGACCTGATGGAACAGGCGGGCGACAGGTTGGATCAGATCATGATCCCAAAGGTCGGCTGTGCTGCAGATATCTACGCGGTTGATGCGCTTGTGACGGCAGCCGAGACCGCCAAGGGCCGCAAGAAGCCCACCGCGTTCGAGGTGATCATCGAATCTGCTGCTGGCCTTGCGCATGTGTCGGAAATCGCCGCGGCCTCGCCCCGTCTGGAGGCGATGAGCCTTGGCGCCGCCGATTTTGCAGCCTCGATGGGGATGCAGACAACCGGCATTGGTGGCACCCAGGACAATTACTACATGCTGCATGGTGACAACCGGCACTATTCGGACCCGTGGCATTGGGCGCAGACGGCGATTGTGGCCGCATGCCGGACCAATGGCATTTTGCCCGTTGACGGCCCCTTTGGCGATTTCAGCGATGATGAAGGTTTCCGCGCGCAGGCACGTAGATCGGCAACGCTTGGCATGGTTGGCAAATGGGCGATCCATCCCAAACAGATTGCGCTTGCCAATGAGGTGTTCACGCCCACAGATGCTGCCGTTGCCGAAGCCCGCGAAATCCTTGCAGCCATGCAAGAGGCCACAGCACGCGGCGAGGGTGCAACAGTCTACAAAGGACGCCTGGTCGACATCGCGTCGATCAAGCAGGCCGAAGTGATCGTCCGACAGTCCGAAATGATATCAGCCCCCTAAAGCGTTTCGATGCATACTTGAAACACAATTCGCTGCCTCTCCCTTCGGTCGAACGCGATTTGGGATCTGCGATGTTTCAAGTTAAAATCGAAACGCTGTAGATCGCAGCCCCGCCGTTGATATCCCGCGATCCTTGGGCCATATATCCCCAAAGGTTGCAGAAGGCATGTGCCCCCGATGGTCCAATATCTCGAGTTTGAAAAACCGCTTGCCGAAATTGAAGGCAAGGCAGAGGAATTGCGGGCCATGGCCCGCGACAATGCCGAAATGGACATCGAGAAAGAGGCCGCCGCGCTGGACAAGAAAGCAGGCGATCTGCTGAGATCGCTCTATGCCGATCTTAGCCCATGGCGGAAATGTCTTGTCGCCCGGCATCCGCAACGCCCGCATTGCAAGGACTATATCGAGGCGCTGTTTACCGAGTACACGCCATTGGCCGGCGACCGGAACTTTGCCGACGATATGGCCGTGATGGGCGGGCTGGCCCGGCTGAACGGGACGCCGGTGATGGTCATTGGCCATGAAAAGGGCAATGACACCAAATCCCGGATCGAACGGAACTTTGGCATGGCCCGGCCGGAAGGGTATCGCAAGGCCATTCGCCTGATGGACCTCGCCGACCGCTTTGGGTTGCCGGTGATCACCCTTGTTGACACACCCGGTGCATATCCGGGCAAAGGGGCCGAAGAACGCGGACAATCCGAGGCTATCGCACGCTCGACCGAAAAATGCCTGGCACTTTCGGTGCCATTGATCAGCGTTGTGATCGGCGAGGGCGGCTCTGGCGGGGCTGTGGCATTTGCAACGGCAAACCGTGTTGCGATGCTTGAACACTCCATCTATTCGGTCATCAGCCCCGAGGGCTGCGCCTCAATTCTATGGAAAGACGCCGAAAAAATGCGCGAGGCTGCCGAGGCGCTGCGTCTGACGTCAAAGGATTTGATGGCGTTGGGGGTGTGCGACACGACCGTGGCCGAGCCGCTTGGCGGGGCGCATCGGGACCCGCAGGCAGCCATCACGGCGGTTGGCGCCGCGATTGAGGCCCAGCTGGCAGAGCTTGGCGACAAATCAGCCGAAGAGGTCCGTGCCGACAGGCGCCGCAAGTACCTTAGTCTTGGCGCGGCGGGGCTGGCGGCCTGATTTCCATCTTCCCTGATAACGGGCTGCGCCACATCGTTTCTTAACCTGCACCGGGTATGTCCTGACATGATCATGTTCAGGAGACGGCAAATACGCCATGCCCATATGCTGCCCCATCAGGCGGGCCCAGATAGTCCGGCACTGTTCGTGCAATAGGATGCAGGTCACCGCATGACCGGATGGGTGCGCAAACTGAACCCACGGTATTGGAGCATTCGTGGCCTGGTCATCGCCATCCCGGTGCTGGGTGGGTTATCCGTGACGCTGTTGCTCTTTTTCGGCATGCAACTGGCTGATCGACACCTCCAGCATCTGGAAAACGATGTCAAAGCGTCGCTGACTTATCAGCATACGGCCCTAAAACTGCCGATCCTCGTCAAGCAGATCCACGCCGATCTGTATCAGCTGGCCGCCTTGCGTGAAGGCGGCGCCCCCCAGTTTGAGATATCGCGAACCAAAGCCGCCATTCAGCGCGATTTTCGTCGTATCCAGATATTACGCCTTGGGCTGGATCCGCGCATGCGGATGCTGGATGTGGATAAACGACTGGATGCATTGGCCGAAATCGTGACCCAAGCCGCAGGCGCGAATATGGCCGATGCCATCGCCGTTTCACAGAACTACGATAGCCATCTGAACGCCGCTGCCGCTACTTTTTCTGCCATGGCCGCGCAAACCCGCCTGCTGGTTTTCGAAGACATGGACACAATGCGCGCCGACACAACGCGCCTTGTTCAGGCGTTTTTTGTTGGGCTCGCCCTTCTGGCCGCCATCATGTGCCTTGTGGCGTTGTCGGTCGCGCGGAATATTTCCACCCCGATCCTGAAACTCGCACATAATGTCGAGGCGCTGGACAAAGGCGCGCTGGATATCAAGATCCCCGGCACGGGCCGCACAGACGAGATTGGCAAAGTGGCGCGGGCGGTGTCCCGCCTGCAAGGCAGCCAGCGAAGGACAGGACAGCTTGAACAGGAACGCGACGACCTGAACCGTACGCTTGAACAAAAGGTTGCGGCACGCACCTCTGAACTGGCGGTCGAACGGGAACGACTGGCCAACGCGCAGGCCCTGGCCGAGCAGACGCGTCAGGAAATGACCGCCCAGTTGCGCCAGGAATTCGGGCAGGTGATCAACGCAGCCAGCGCTGGCGATTTTACACAGCGTGTACATACGGAATTTTCGGACGAGAACCTGCAGGCGCTCGCCAATGACATCAATCACTTCGTCGATCGCGTCGATGGCAGCGTCGCCGCCGTTGGGCAGGCCATGCATGACATGGCCGAAGGTCGTTGGGACGCGGGGGCCGATCACGCATTTACCGGGTCATTTGCCGAAATTATGGACCAAATCCATGATACGGGTACCCAAATATCCCAACAATCGGGCCAATTGACCCATATCGCCCTGCATGACGCCCTGACATCGCTGCCCAATCGCCGCTTTCTTGAGGAACGGCTTGCCGATTACAACAAGCTGCTGGCGGTGACCGAACTGCCATTGGGGGTGCTTCATATTGATCTGGACCGGTTCAAGGAGATCAATGACAGGTTGGGCCATGCCGCCGGCGATGCCGTACTGAAGCAGGCCGCCCAAATACTTGATGAGCTTGCCCAGAACGACGATTTTGTGGCCCGGGTCGGCGGTGATGAATTCATGATGCTCTGCCCAATGATGGATGACAGCGGGCAGGAGCGTGACCGCATCATCGCATTGGGCGAGGAGATTGTCGCCAAACTGTCGGAACCCGTTCATTTCGAGGATGAGCTGGCGTTTTTCGGGGCCAGTGTCGGCATTGCATTCAGCCAGCCCGACACCACGGACCTTGCGACCCTGGTTGTTGATGCCGATATCGCCCTCTATCAGGCCAAGGAGGATGGGCGAAATCAGGCGGCTGTGTTCTCGACAGAAATTGCCGCCGCAATTGCGGGCAAACGGACGATGCGGGATGATCTGCTGGCCGCATTGGAGCACGGCGAACTGGAACCCTATTTTCAACCAAAATATGATGCGCGCAGTCTGCAACTGAAAGGGGTGGAGGCGCTCGTGCGCTGGAACCACCCGCAACGGGGCCTGCTGACCCCGGATAAATTTCTGCCGGCTGCAGAAGACATGAATGTCGTCAGCGTCATCGACCACCAGATCCTCTGGCGATCTGTTGAAATCATTTCCGAACTGAATGCGGCGCATGGCTTTCACATCCCCGAACTGTCGGTCAATATCAGCCAATCGCGGCTCTACGATCCCGAACTGCTGCGCAGTGTGGACGGGCTGTCACCGCCATTCGCCTTGTCATTCGAACTTTTGGAATCGATCTATTTCGACGATGGCGATGATCGTTTCTACTGGATGCTTGATCTGTTGCGCGAACGGGGGATCGGCATTCAGATTGACGATTTTGGCAGCGGGCGGGCATCAATATCCGCATTGATCAATATCAACCCCGACAGGCTGAAAATCGACAGATCGCTTGTCAGGCCGCTCACCGAAAAAGCCGGTAGCAGCCAACTGATCAAGGGGATCGTCGACATCGCGCGGTCGATGAATATCGGGGTGACAGCCGAAGGGGTCGAAACCCAGAAACATGCAAATCTGCTGCGCGATCTGGGGTGTGACATGCTGCAGGGCTACGCATTTGCCAAACCGATGCCTGCTGACGCACTCAAGGAATTTTGCCTCAAGGCAGCCAGCTAACAGTCGTATATCGGGCAAAAAGAGCTTGTGTGCGACCGCGATCTGAACCACGCAGAACACGTGCAAAGATCATCGGCGCCGGGTTTCAGAATATGCAGATCATCAAAGGGCATTGGCAACTTATCTTGTTGACCGCATTGATCTTTGGCTTGTGGCAAACCCCGTTTCTCGTCCCATTGAAGATACTCATCGTTTTCCTGCACGAGCTTTCGCACGCAATCGCCGTCATCGTCACCGGCGGGCAGGTCGAAAGCCTGTCATTGTCCCCGCGCCAAGGCGGGATGGTGCTGGCACGCGGCGGGAACCGGTTTGTGTCGCTCAGTGCCGGTTATCTCGGCTCATTATTGATCGGCATGGCGCTGTTGCTCGCCGCGCTGCGCAGCCGGGCCGACCGCAAGGTGGTCGCATTCTGCGGCGCGGTCACTTTGCTGGTCACGCTGCTTTATGTGCGCGAGGCATTTGCCCTGACCTTTGGTCTTGCCACCGGTCTTGGGATGCTGGCAATGGCGCGATTTCTGGGGCATGGCCCGAACGATCTGCTGCTACGGGTCGTTGGGCTGACCAGCATGATCTATGTGCCATATGATATCTTCAGCGACACCATCGCGCGCAGCGCCCTGCGATCTGACGCCAGAATGCTGGCTGAAGAGTTTGGTGGAACAACGATGATGTGGGGCGGCATCTGGCTGATCATCAGCCTTGCGGCAATTGCCTGGTGCCTGCGATACGGGTTGGGACGGCAAAGTAACCTACGACTGCGCTAGGCTTACCACATGGTCTTGGCGGCGCGTGCGTCCCATTCCTGATCATAGCGCGCCCCGTCAAAGCCGGCTTCTTGTTCCGCCAGCAACGCACCGACGCTTGGCAAATCCGCTGCGCCCTCGCCGGACCAAAGCCCGGCCCGCAGCAACGCACGCGCGCACTGGCTGTAAATCTCGGCGATCTTGATCACGACGACTGATCGGGGTTCATGCCCCTTCCGGGCAAAACGCCCCAGTAACGCGGGATCAATCGAGACATGTGCCGCCCCGTTCACGCGGATCACGTTGTTGGACTGCGGCACCATGAACATCAGGCTGATCCGCCCATCCGCAACGATATTGCGCAGCGTATCCATCCGGTTATTGCCCCGCCAATCCGGCAACAAAAGCGTGTGGCGATCAAGCGCCTGCACAACCGGGCCGTCATCGCCCCGCGGGCTGCCATCGGTGCCATCCGCGCCCACTGTCGACACGACGCAAAATCGTGACGCAAATATCCATTTTGCATAGAGCGGTGTCAGATGGTCAGCGACCTTGACCAGGGATGCATGCCCTGGGGTGCCATAACGGGCCTCGAGTGTCGCGATATCGGCGATGATGTGATCAGCCATGAAAACCCGCCTCGGCATTCAGCCGGTCACAGGCGGTTTCGATATCGGTCTCAAGCTTTGCCATAAACGCATCCACCTCTAATCCCGGCGCGATCGGCGGCAGAAATTCGAACACCGCTGTTCCGGGCTTGCGGTAGACCCCGCGCTTTGGCCAGAACACACCGACATTTGTCGCAACCGGCACAACAGGCTGGCCCAATTCGCGATAAAGCAGACCGGTCCCGATCTTGTAGGGGCGCTTTTCACCCGGTGGAATACGGGTGCCTTGTGGGTAGATAATCAACTGCCCCGGCAGGGCCCGGCCTGATTTGACATCGGCTAGCATTTTTTTGATGGCCACGCCCCGTTTGCCCCGGTTCACCGGAATACACCCAATCCGCAGCCCGAACTGCCCGATGATTGGCGCGTACTGCAAGATCGCCTTCATGATGAATTTACCGCGCGGGA
Source organism: Yoonia sp. SS1-5 (assembly GCF_038443705.2). NCBI lineage: Bacteria > Pseudomonadati > Pseudomonadota > Alphaproteobacteria > Rhodobacterales > Paracoccaceae > Yoonia > Yoonia rhodophyticola. The sequence continues at coordinate 1,939,497 of NZ_CP151767.2, forward strand.
TCGCCCCGTAGATCATCAATACATCCATAAACGATTGGTGTTTCGCGGCCACCATCACCTCTTCTGTCGGGGGGGTGCCGCGGATCTCGCATTTTAGCCCCATGATCCAGCCCGCGCTCCATCGGATATAACGGCAGTATTGGTGACACCCGGCAATGGCCCCGCGACGCGAAATGATTGCTGCCGGCAGATAGGCCACGCCGATCACTAGCATCGCCACATACATCTGGCCGTTGAAGATCAGGGATCGCACCCATTGGATCGCATAACTCATGACTGCTCCCTCAACTTGGTCAACGCCGCATGGCGTGTCGCCAGAAACGACACAATAGCGGCCAGAACCGGGACCGCAAAGGGCCAAACCCAGCTGGCCCCGGCATAGCCCACATCCGTCATGAACCCGCCAACCTGCCCAGCCCCGGGCATCAGCGTCAACGCCAGAACGCCCAGGATGCTGCCACCTGCGGCCCCGGCTGCACTGCGTACCGTAAAGCGGCGCACAAAGGCCCGTGCGATGTAGATATCGCGCGCACCTACCAGCCGCAGCACCTTGATCACAGGCGTATTGGCGGCAAGCGCGGCCTGTGCCGCAAGGGTGATCGTCGCGGCCATCGCGGCCCCGATCAACAGCGTCACAGTGGCCCCCAGCCAACGCAGCCGCCGCGCGGCTGATGTCAGCGGTTCTGTCCAGCGGCCATGATCATCCAGCACGGCCTGCGGCATTTCGGCCGCAAGACGGGCGCGCAACCCGTCCGGGTCATAACCATCATCGGTCGCCACCACCTCGACAAGTTGCGGCACGGGCAAGGCATCAAGCGACATGTCGGCCCCAAGCCAGGGCGACAGCAAGGCCTGCTGTTCGGCATCATCGAGAACCCGCGCATCCGCGATGCCGGGCGTCTGCGCCAGGATTTGCAGCACCCTGTCCAACTCATCCGCGCTGGTCTGCGCAGGCAGACGCAGCGTTGCTGCCTGAGCCAGTTCATCCGCCCATCTGTCCGCAACGCGCCCCGCCGTGCCACCCAAGGCCAGCGAGATCACCGCGAGAAATGCCATCGCGCCCGCAACAAAGATCACCATACGCGCCGTGATCCCCGTGGGCGGGACAACCCGGTCTGCCTGCGGGTCGCCCATCAAAAGATCCAGCGCGCCCTTCACAATGCCGCCCCCGCCTGAACAAGCTGGCCGTCTTTCAGGCGCAAGACCCGGGCCTGCACATCCGCTTTCAACGCCCGGATCATCGGCAGGTCATGTGTGGCGATCAATATCGTCTTTCCCATCTTGTTCAGTTCCACCAGCAGCGCCAATAGCCGCTGGGACATGTCGTCATCCACATTGCCTGTTGGTTCATCTGCGATAATCACGTCGGGTGCCATGATCACCGCGCGCGCAAGTGCCGCGCGTTGCCGTTCGCCGCCCGAAAGCGACGGGGGCAGCTGCCCCGCTTGGGGCCCAAGCCCGACCCAGGACAGCAGTTCCGGCAGATTGCCCGCCGCCTCGGCGACGCGGTCTGCGACGGTCAGCGGCAGAGCGATGTTTTCCGCAACCGAAAGGTGGTCGAGAAACTGGCAATCCTGATGCACAACCCCGATCCGTCGGCGGGTCATTGCCACTGCGTCCCGGTCCAATGCCGCCGCATCCCGCCCAAACAGCCGCACCTGCCCCGATATCGCGGGCAAATCGGCGTAGCACATCCGCAACAGCGTCGTTTTGCCTGCACCTGACGGCCCCGTCAGAAAGTGGAACGATCCCGGCTCAAGTGCCAGCGAAAGCCCTGAAAACAGCAGTTTATCCCCATAGCCGTACGACACATTGTCCAATTCAATCACGGTAGGTCTTCCTTTGCCTTTGGGCGTGTTCTGCCCAAAACTGCAACAGGTTACAATGATCCGGCCCGCCACCTAGGTGCAAATCCTTGGCGTTTCGTCTTCCCCTTGCTAAATTGCCCAAAATAAGACAGGAAAAACTGTTGCTTGACGGGCAGAAGGAAGAACATCAATGCGGCTGATTTGCCCAAATTGCGATGCGCAATATGACATCTCTGATGATGTAATTCCTGAAGGTGGCCGGGATGTGCAATGCTCCAGCTGCGCGCATACATGGTTTCAGACCGACAAACCCAAAGTGCCGGGTCGTCCGACACCGCCGCCCATGCTGGACATGGCCGATGGCCCCAAGCGGGTCAATCTGGCTGACCGCCCCCGTCACAGACCTGTCGAAGACGCCCCGACCCGCAAGCCGCTGGAAAGCTCGATCGCGGATATCCTGCGCGAAGAAGCCGCCCGCGAAAACGCCATGCCTGAGACCCAGGGATCAGCCCCGCATCCGTCCGAGATGGGCAAATCTTCGGAAACGCGCGCCGCCGAAACACGCCGCCGGATAGCCGAGATGACAGATGGTGCGGCCACCCCAGCCGCAATTGCCGCCGCCGCAACCGGGGCTGTTGCGGGCCGTGACGTGCATACCGTTCCAAGTATTGACGAGATCAACGCCACGCTCAGTGCCCGTGCACTGGCGAGCGATCGGTCCGGCCTGACAGAGGAAGAACATTACGAAGTCGTGCAACGGCGTGGCTTCCGGCGTGGGTTCTTTCTTATGCTGCTTTTGGTTGCCCTGCTGATTACGCCCTACTTTTTTGCAGATCAGATCACGCAGAACCTGCCCCAGACCAGCGATGTCATGGCCCAGTATGTCAGCACGGTGGATCAGATACGCGTCTGGCTGAATGATCAGGCTGATACGATACGCGGCATGATCGACAATGCATTGAATGGCGATCCTGCAGCGGCAGACCCATCTACGGCACCAGCCGCAACTGAATAATTTGCCTTAGCGTCAGGACCCTAGAACTGGTCGAGTAACCGGCGCAGGTAATCCCGTTCAACTTCGGGACGGTCCTGTTCGGCAGAGCGCCTGCGGATTTCACCCAGAAGTTCCTCGGCACGGCGGTTGATGTCTTCGCGGCCCAAAAGCTCCTGATCAGTGCCAAGCTGACCTGTATTGCCCATTTCCCGGCCCAAAGGATCGCGCGCGCCGGGGGTCGGACGCCCGCCAGCATCGCCTTGTTCGGTCCCCTGACCCGGCTCGGCCTGATTTTCCGCCAAGGCCTGGCCCAGCTGCCGCATACCGTTGCGCAGCGCATTCATTGCCTCGGCCTGCCGGTCGATGGCTTCGGCCAGATCACCATTTCTAAGCGCATCTTCTGCGCCCTCCATGGCCCCCTCGGCCCGTTCAAGCGATTGGCGTGCAATCTCGCCCGCCTCACCGCTGAGGTTGGGTAGCCCGTCACGCTGGCGCTGCAATTCCTCGCGCAGGGCTTGCTGACGTTCTGCAAGGCTGCGTTCATCACCCTCGCCGCCCGCACCATCACCACGTTGCTGGCCGCTTTGGCCGTCTTCACCAAAGCCCTGACCTTGGCCTTGCTGCCCGTCCTGGCCAGGCTGTTGTCCGTTTTGCCCCTGTTGGCCCTGCTGCCCTTGCTGTTGGCCTTGCTGACCCTGTTGCCCCTGCTGGCCTTGTTGACCCTGCTGGCCGGGCTGTTGCTGGCCCTGCTGGCCATCGCCGGGATCGAACTGGTCCTGCAAATCGCGGAACGCATCGTCTGACAGTTCCTCCTGATCGCGCAATGTCTCGGCAAGGTCTTGCATGGATTGCTGCCCTGGGGTTTGCGGGCCATCGCCGCCTTCGCCCTGGGTCACCTGCATGTTTTCCATCAGCTCGTTGAGTTGTTCCATCAACTCTTGCGCCTCGGCCATGCGGCCTTCCTGCATCAGCTCTTCGATGCGATCCATCAGGGCCTGCAGCTCATCCTGTGAAAACTCGAACGATTCCTGTCCGCTATCGGCCTGATCGGTGCCGTCCTGCGGTTCGGCCTCCTGTGCCAGCATCCGCATGTAATCGTCGGTTGCCTCGCGCAGTTCCTGCATCAGTTCTGCGATTTCCTCGTCAGATGCGCCGTCGCGCATCGCCTCGGCAAGCCGTTCCTGCGCGCGGCGCAAACGCTCGCGCGCATCGGCAAGCCGCCCGTCTTCCAATTGGACCGCCAAATCCCACAATGCCTCGACAATTTCGGCCTGACCGTCATCTGTCATGCCGAACTCTGCCATTGCATCCAGCCTGCGGATAATTGTGCGCAGCCGCAGATAGGTCGTCTCGTTCGAAAACAGCCCCTCGGGCCGGTTCGAGATGGCCCGCAGGACCTGGGTGATCCGCGGGGCGTTCGCCTTGGTCCACATCAGATCGCGCCGCTGTTCAATCACGGCCTTTGCAAATGGCTGAAAGAACCGCCGGCCGGGCAGCACAAGCGCCTCGGGCGGTGTTGATGCGGTCTGACCCGCCGCGTCAAGGACGGTCAATTGCAGGGTCACAGGCAAATTGGCCAGTGGGTGTTCGCTCAGGTTTTCGATCAGAAACTCATCGAAATCCGATCTGTTGCCCGTGAAAGGCATCGGCAAATCCAACACAAGCGGCTCGCGCGGGTCAGGTTCTGCCGCCAGACCAAAAACGCGGTCGACTGCTGCCAGATCCAACGCAATTGTCGCCGTGCCGGTCTCGACCCCGTAGTCGTCGCTGGCATTAAATGGTTGTGACATCTCGCCATAGGCGTCGGCCTCTATAGGGCCGGTCAGTTCGACCATTGGGGCCTGATCGGCGATGGCCGTGATGTTCCAGCTGATGCCGTTCTCGCCCTCAACCGCCAAGGTGCCGGATTGTGCGATCTCGAAATTCTGTTGGGCGTCCGATGCGGGGGTGACCTCACCGGTGCGGCCAGATACGGTTTCCGCCACCGTCAGCGCACCAACCTCGCCATAGAGCCGCAAGGTGATCGTACTGCCAACCGGGACCTGCAGGCCACCTGCCGGGATATCGTTAAGGTATAAAGACGGCTTGCCCGTATAGGCAGGCGGTTCGACCCAGCCTTCCCAGACCGGCCCGGTTGCAAGGGTCTGTTCACCGCCCGCAACAATATCGCCCACCGATCCAACCCGCAAAAGCGATCCAAACAGCAGTGCGGTCACAAAAAACAAAAGCGCAATAAACCGCAAACCGTAGGGGTCGCGATCCGAAATGCGCAAATCCGGCTCAACCGGTCGGGCGGCCTTGGTCTGTTCTTCCATCCGGGCGACATGGGCGCGCCAGACGGCCTCTGACGCGGGGTCGCCGCTGCCGATGGCCTGCGTGTCGGCGATGGCGGCAATCGGGCGTCCGGGCAAGGCCGCATCGACCCGCGCCACTGCCGCCGCATGGCTGGGCATTTTAAACCGCCGGATGCCCCAGATCGCCGTCGCAACAATGGCAAGTATGGCGATCACACCGCCGCCCCAGAGGGCCTCTACCGGCAATTCATCCTGCCAGCCCATCATCAAGGGTGCGAGCGCAACAAATACAGCTGTCCACAGCGGCCAGAAGGCCCGCACCACCTGTTCGGCGACCATACCCGCCCGGGTGCCAAAGACCGGCAGCCGCAGGTGTCGCATCTGGTCAGGTGTCTGGGTCAGAACATCACTCCCTCATTCGAGCCATACAGGGACTGTATCGCGCGCAATCATCTCTTCATAGGTAGGGCGTGCGCGAATAACTGCAAATTGATCCCCGTCGACAAGCACCTCTGGAATAAGCGGGCGCGAGTTATATTCGGAAGACATCACCGCCCCATAGGCCCCGGCAGAGCGGAAAGCGACCAGATCGCCGGGGGTCACCGGCGGCATCTCGCGCGCTTTGGCAAAAGTGTCCCCACTTTCGCAGATTGGTCCGACGATATCATATTTCGCAGGCGTCGCCCCCGGCGCAGGCTCGACCACGGGTACGATATCATGCCAGGCCTCATACATGGCGGGACGGATCAGGTCATTCATCGCCCCGTCAATGATCAGGAAGTCGCGATCCTCGCCGGATTTGACGTAAATCACCTTGGATACCATCAGCCCGGCATTGCCGGAAATCAGGCGCCCGGGTTCAATCTCGATCTCGCAGCCCAGATGGCCAACCGTCCGTTCAATCAACGCGCCGTAATCCGTGGGCAAAGGCGGGGCCTCGTTGGACCGGGCATAGGGAATTCCCAGCCCACCCCCCAGATCGAGGCGGGAGATCTCGTGTCCATCGGCGCGCAACGCCTCGGTCAGTTCAGCCACCTTGCGATAGGCGGCCTCGAACGGGGCGAGATCGGTCAGTTGCGATCCGATATGCACGTCGATGCCGATTACCTTGAGGCCGGGCATCTTTGCCGCCATCGCATAGACCGCGCGGGCGCGGCTGATCGGAATGCCGAATTTATTCTCGGATTTGCCGGTCGCGATCTTGGCATGGGTCTTGGCATCCACATCCGGATTGACCCGGACGGTGATTGGCGCAACCATGCCCAGCGATTGCGCGACCTGATCCAGCACGATCATCTCGGGCTCGCTTTCGACGTTGAATTGGCGGATGCCCCCCTGCAATGCGGTGCGCATTTCGTCAGCCGTCTTGCCCACGCCGGAAAACACGATGCGGTCGCCGGGAACACCTGCGGCACGGGCGCGCATATATTCACCCACCGACACCACATCCATGCCGGCACCGGCATTTGCCAACACCTTGATCACCGCCTGATTGGACAGCGATTTCATCGCGAAGCAGACCAAGTGGTCGGCCCAGTCCAGCGCATCATCAAACAGTTTGAAATGCCGGGTCAGGGTGGCGGTGGAGTAGACGTAAAACGGGGTTCCCACTGCGGCGGCAATATCTGCCACCGGCACATCCTCGGCGTAGAGCGCGCCGTTGCGATAAAGAAAATGATCCAAAGCGATTGATCCTTGTCCGAAACCAGCCACCGACATACCAGATCAGCGGCAAAGACCAACCCTGCCGCGTCAGGTTTTCGTATGCCGTTCCAGATAGGCCTTTTGGGCGGCCGCCTGCACTTTCAGCTGGTTCGCCTGATGTGCTCTTATCTGGTCGAAGACCGCGACAAATTCAGGGTTATTGACCCCGCGCCCGGTGGCGATCTGATAAAGCGTATGGAACGGGTTGAGGTTGCCCTCGATGATCACGGGGCCATCGGCGCTGATGCCCACATCCCATCCGATCACCCCCAGATCGGGAAAGACGCTATGGGTGTCCATCACCAGTTTGCGCGCGGCCTCCCAATGGGGCAGCTTAAATCCGACGATGGGTTGCGCCGATACCGGGTGGGTTTCGATATCTTCCGCGTTCAGCCCAACACCGCGACGGCATTGCGTGACCTTCCCCGCGTTTGCGTCGATATGGGCCAGCATGCTGCCATCCTGCCAGAAATTGTCTGACATCGCAGCGGGGGACGGGATTTTCCACAACGTGTAAAGAACATGGGCGCCTGTGGCGTCATGCACCGTCACCATGCGCACCGATCCCACCGCATCGCCAGCCAGCGCACGCATATCGCCGTGCTGCGTCACCGCATCCTGCAGCAGATACCCTTCGGGATAATCGTCAAAGATTTCCTTGGCCAGCGCCGCGGCATCATGTGTCTGCCCGTTGCCAAACGTGATCAGCCCCGTTTCCGGATCATGAGACTGGAACAGGGCGGAGCCTACGCTTTTGGATCCCTCAACCGGCTTGCCGAATACGGGGTAGCGGGCGTCGTCACGCAAGAAGGCTGCGACATCTTCAGCGGTGCGCAATGTGCGCATGTCGCCAAAGGCGGGCCCGTGGCTGACAACCGCCTGCATCTTTGTCATGGCAAGGCCAAGCCCGTCCATCAACGCGGAAAAAAGCGCCTTTTGTTCAATGATCGCGCCATTGATCCGGCCCCGGTTGTTCGACAGGGACTGGTTCAGAACAAGGTTGCTGTCATTGCCGATAAATTCCAGCCGTTCTGCGGCCGTCAATTCGGGCCGGTAGAGTTGATATTCGTAATATTCGATGGACCGCAACTTGGATTTCTTGGGGCCATACATCCGCTTGAGCTGGTGGCCAAATTGCTTGACCGGGCTGACACCATGAGTTTTTGCCACGCTGACCAATGCCTCGGCTGCAACGGGTTTCTTGGCCGGTGGCGCACCAAGCAGCGCCTTTTTCGGGGTGGAAACAGCCATCCTGCGATCCTTCAAGTTGTCGCGCTAGACGCGGACTGTGTGCTTGTCAGGCGTATAGACGACCCGCGTGCGCAAAAACAGATAAAGTGGCAAACCGCAGCTGACACCGATACAGAACGTGGCCGGGATCGCCAGCAGGCTCAGATAGTTCCGCGATTTGCTGACCTCGGCGATAATCCAGATCGTCAGGGCGATCGCGGCGATGGTCAGATCCCAGACAAGACCGCTGCTGGCCGCATTCGCATGCCAGGCATCAACCATGTTCATCAGGTCCCAGCCTTCGGCCTGAAACCACGTGATGAAATAGTACATCGGATGAATGGCACCCCAGATCGCCAACAGCAAATAGACGACGCGCATCAGAAACCCAGCCCGACCGAAACTGTCCCATTGCTAGCGCCAATGCTGGTTGACGTGCTGACCCCGCCTGACCCAACGCTCAGCCCGACATTTGCGTTTGGGGTAAATGGTGCGCTGTTCGCGCCGCACCCTGCCATCGCCATCACGCCGAGTATCAAGACAATCCGTGTCATTTCAAAACCTCTTTCCAATGCGCCACCTGGGCGCGGACCTGCACCGGTGCCGTCCCGCCAAAGCTTGTCCGGGACGCGACCGAGTTTTCAACCCCCAACACATCAAACACATCATCCCGAATGTCCGCATGCACCGCCTGCATGTCGGCCAGTGTCAGGTCGGGCAGATCGCACCCCTTGTCTTCGGCAAGTGCAACCAGCGTGCCGGTGACGTGATGCGCCTCTCTGAACGGTAACCCAAGTTCGCGCACCAGCCAATCGGCCAAATCAGTTGCGGTCGAAAATCCGGTTGCGGCCGCAAGGCGCAATGCATCCTGATTTGCGGTCATATCACCGACCATGCCGGCCATTGCAGCAAGGGCCAGCATAAGGTTATCGGCCGCATCAAAGGTCTGTTCCTTATCTTCCTGCATGTCCTTGGAATAGGTCAGCGGCAGCCCCTTCATCACGGTCATCAACGCGACATTCGCCCCGAAAATCCGGCCGATTTTCGCCCGGATCAGCTCGGCTGCATCCGGGTTGCGCTTTTGCGGCATGATGGATGATCCGGTCGACCATTTGTCGGACATTTTCACGAACCGGAACTGGGCCGAGGACCAGATGACCAATTCCTCGGCAAGGCGCGACAAATGCATCGCGCAGATGCTTGCCGCGGCCAGATATTCAAGAGCGAAATCCCTGTCCGCCACCGCATCTAATGAATTTGCCATCGGGCCATCAAACCCAAGCGCATCTGCCGTCATCGCCCGGTCAATCGGGAATGATGTTCCCGCAAGGGCCGCAGCACCCAGGGGCGAAAGGTTCATCCGTGCGCGCGCATCTGCAAACCGCGACCGGTCGCGCGCAAACATCTCGACATAGGCCAGCATGTGATGCCCCCATGTCACCGGCTGCGCGACCTGAAGGTGAGTAAAGCCGGGCATCACCCAATCCGCGCCCGCCTCTGCCTGCCCGACAAGTGCTGCCTGCAACGCCGCAAGTGCCGCGTCAGCCTGATCACATTGATCCCGCACCCAAAGCCGGAAATCCACAGCAACCTGATCATTGCGCGACCGGGCCGTATGCAACCGGCCGGCAGGCTCGCCAATCAGGTCCCGCAATCGGGCCTCGACATTCATGTGAATATCTTCAAACGCGGTCGAAAACGGAAATTCCCCGGTTTCAATCTCTGACAACACCGTGAGCAGGCCTTCCCTGATCACCTCTGCATCGTTATCGCTGATGATGCCTGTCGCAGCCAGCATGGCGGCGTGGGCACGCGAACCTGCGATGTCCTGCGCGGCAAGGCGTCGGTCAAACCAGATTGAGGCGTTGATCGCCTCCATAATCGCGTCTGGTCCGGCGGCAAAACGCCCGCCCCACATTGTGTTTGCGGATTTTGTCATAGAGGAAGTCGCCCATGCGGAAATTGAAATCAGCCCTGCTTTATACGGCCCTCGCTGTGGTTGCAAATATGGGTTCGGCACAGGATATCGCAGCGCTGCGCGAAGGCGATATGCGCAAGCTTGCCGTGCACAGCACCCCCATTGCACCGGTGGATACACCGTTTGTCAGCGAGACCGGCGAGGACATGACCCTGGCCGCCTATGAGGGGCAATATGTGGTGCTGAATTTCTGGGCAACATGGTGCGCCCCGTGCCGCAAAGAGATGCCGCATCTGTCCGAATTGCAGGCCGAACTGGGCAGTGACAAAATGTCGGTTGTCACGGTTGCAACCGGCCGCAATCCGGTGCCTGCTATGCAACGTTTCTTTGCCGAGATCGGTGTCGACAATCTGCCGCTGCACACGGATGCCCGCCAGACACTGGCCCGGAATATGGGTGTGTTGGGCCTGCCAGTGACCATCATTCTGGATCCACAGGGGCAGGAAATCGCCCGTCTTCAGGGTGATGCCGATTGGGCAAGCGACAGCGCCAAGGCGATCATGCGCGCACTGGTCGAGACTTTGTCCTAGGCTGTCCAGCTTCCCTGATATAGAAGCTGGCAGAGCGATTTCGGCGCTTGGTCCTTTTATCACCGCGCGTGGGCACATCGGGATGTCTTATCGGCACACCTGCGTCGCATCGCACGGGCACATTTGGCGGGTCTGTTGCCGCACCAATGACGGATGTCAGGCTGTTTGATAACTCTGTTTCGGATGAAAGCCTGTACGTCGAGGCTTACAAATAGGCGCAGGCCTAGGCGCGCCCGGCAGTCGAGGACAACAGGATGGGGTCGATGCCAAGAACCCCCAACGCAGCCTTCCACTTGTGCTCATTGGCGCGACCAAAGAGGATATCTTCACTGGGGTCGCAAATCAGCCAGCCGTTCTGGGCGATCTCATCCTCCAGCTGCCCCGGCCCCCAGCCTGCATAGCCCAGCGCCAGTATCGACGTGTCTGGTCCAACACCTCTGGCAAGGTCCTCGATCACATCCATCGTGGCTGTCATGCCGATATTGTCATCAACCTGCAGCGTGCCCATTTCGGATCGGTAATCAGCCGTGTGCAGCACAAAACCCCGCGCATGATCAACCGGTCCGCCGAAATGGACCCGGATGTCGCGCAGACCCTTGGCCGGCTCGATCCCCAGCTGGTCAAGCAATTCGGAAAACCGAACCTCCATCTGCGGTTTGTTGACGATCAGCCCCATACCGCCATCGTCAGAATGGGCACACATATAGACAACCGTCTGCGCAAACCGCGGATCGGCCATATCTGGCATCGCGATCAATAGCTTGCCTGTCAGGTCTATGGGATCAAAGCTCATGTTTTCCATTATTTGCGAGTGTTAGCCCTGACGCAAGGGAAAGGACAGGCCCGGCTCGCCCAAACGTGACTTCCCATTACAACCCTTCTGTTCCAATACGGTTTCCATGATCAGAAAGTCGCTCATACCTCTTGCTTTGGCCTGTCTTCCGGCCTTGTCTGCCGCAGATCCCTTTAGCGATCTGGCGGAAGTCGAGGTGTTGCCCGGCTGGCGGACAGCGCAAGGCGATCACGTGGCAGGTCTGCGGATCACGTTGGCCGACGGCTGGAAGACCTATTGGCGGGCCCCCGGCCATGCCGGTATTCCGCCCCAGTTTTCATTCACCGGATCCGCGAGCATCGGCTCGATCACCCCGCATTGGCCAACACCGGAAGTCTTCGATCAGGATGGGTTTCGGTCGGTTGGTTATATCGACAGTGTCGTGATTCCCCTGACGCTTGACCATGCCAGCCACGCAGAACCCATCGCGTTAAGCGGCGAGATTTCGATTGGGGTATGCGAAGAAATCTGCATTCCCGTTCATCTGGATTTTGAAGCCGTCCTGCCCCCTGACAGCCAGCGGGATACCTCGATTGCAGCGGCCTTGATTGATCGCCCTCTCAGCGCTGCCGAAGCAAATGTAGGTGCTGTGACCTGCCGCATCGCGCCCATCAGCGACGGTTTGCAGGTCACTACCCAAATCGGCCTGCCAAGCACCGGCATGTCCGAGCATGTGGTGATTGAAACCGGCGATCCGGATATCTGGGTGTCCGAAGCCGACGTGGCCCGCAGCGGCAATCAACTCAGCGCGACCGTCGATATGGTTCATAGCAGCGGCAGCGCATTTGCGCTGGATCGCTCGGCGTTGCGCATTACCGTTTTGGGCAGCGATCAGGCCGTCGATATCCACGGCTGCTCAAGAAGCTGATCCAATACTTACCGGGGTGACCTGCGCATCCCAAAGCTGACCAGCGTCACCGCATAGATCACCAGCAATATCACCATCAGCCCGGCGGCAAAGATGCCCATGGCCGGCCCGATACCGCCTGCCAATGCGGGCAAGGTGGCGGCCAAGGCGCCCCATGGTTCACCATTGATCAGCAGCGGCCCGAGTGTTGCGGCAAACAACCCTGCCGCCAGCGCGGCACCGATAGCGGCAGGCAGGAGCATGGCCGCCCGCCTTCCCCGCAAGGCGCGCTTGGCCGATTGTATCTGCCGGCCCACATCTGCCTGCATCGCCATCAACGATGGCACCACCAACAGCACAAGGAACATTCCCGCCCCCAGACCAAAGACGAGGGTGATCACTGTGGGTTTGAGGAACTCCGCCTGATTTGATCCTTCGTACAACAGCGGCATCAAGCCCAGGACGGTGGTCAGCGTGGTCAACATCACCGGGCGCAACCTGTCAGCCGCCCCGTCAATGATCGCGGGGACAAGTCCCCGATCCTGCGCATATTCATCAATCGTCGTGACCAGCACGATACTGTCATTGATGATGATCCCAACCATGCCGATCATGCCCACAACGGTAAACATGCTCAGCGGAACGCCCCAGACATAATGCCCATAGATCGTGCCGATCAGGCCAAAGGGGATGATGGCCATCACCACAACCGGGCGGGTCCAGCTGCTGAAAATCCACGACAATGTCAGGTAAATCCCCAGCAATACCAGGATCAGGCCCGTGCGTGCATCGTCCAGAAAGGCGCGCTCTTGCTCGCTTTGGCCCGATAGCTGACTTTCGACGGCAAAATTGCTTTCGATTTGCGGCAGGATCGTTTCGTCGATGATCTGCTGGATTTCAGTGGCGCGGGCTGCATCCTCGTCATCCAGATCACCTTGCACGGAAATCAACTGAATGCCGTTTTCGCGGATCACCGAGGAAAAGCCTGTACGGGTCTGCACGGTGACCACATCAGCCAGTGGCACATAGACCCCGTCGCCCGTTCTGATCCGGGTCCGATCAAGAAAGTCAGCAGACAGTTCGGCCTGCGGCAGTTCCACCCGGATCGCGGCAGAGCGGGGACCGTCAGGATAGGTCGCGGCCTCAATCCCCCCCAGACGGTCGCGCAAGACCCGCCCAAGACCGTCAATACCAAGGCCCAGCGCCTGTCCTTGCGGGGTCAGCTCCAGGATCAGCTCTTGCTTGTCATACGACAACGAATCCTCAAGCCCCGAGATTTCAGGGAATTGGCCCAACTCGGTCTTCAGCGCCTCGGCGGCGGCCTTGAGCGTATCACTGTCAGCGCCATAAAGCTGGATATCCAGACTGTCCCCGCCGGGGCCGGAGCCCCAGCTGCGGAAACTGACCGTTTCGGCCATCGGGTGCTGCACGATGGCGTCCTGCAGCGCGCTGACAAAGGCGAAACTGGAATAGGGACGGCTATCAGCGTCAATCAGTTCGATGGTGATGGACCCAAGCTGATCGGCATCCTTGGTTTCGGACCCCGACAAGGCCCGGCCGGAATTCCCGCCGATTTCAGCAACCACAAATTTCAGCGGATTGGCCCCGTGTTCCTGTTCAAACTCGGCCCCCAGCGCCTCGGCCGCGCGCTGCATTTCGCGCATCATCTCAAACGTGTCTTCCCGGGTGGCACCGGGCAGCATCGCGAAATTGCCCGTGACCTGCGACTGCTCTGGCGCATTGAAAAAGCGCCAATTCACATCGCGCTGGATGAACAAAGAGACGGCCGAGGCCAGCGCCAACAGGGCCAGGGCAAAAACCGGATACCGGGCCGTGATGACGACAGACATGAACGGCCGAAAGACCCGGTCACGGAAGCGGTCAAACCCGCGATTGACCAGTTTGGATGGCAGATCATACCAGTGATCCTTGGCCGAATGCGCGATTGCGTGGGACAGGTGGTTCGGCAGGATCAGGAAGCATTCCACAAGACTGGCTGCCAGAACAACAATCACCGTGAATGGGATATCGGCAATCAGATCGCCAAAGCGCCCCCCAATCACGACAAGTCCGAAAAACGCAATGATCGTGGTCGTCGTGGCAGAAAATACCGGGCTGAACATGCGCTTGGCTGCATTTTCGGCGGCCACGGTTGGATGCTCGCCCAATTGCCTGACCCGAAAATCGGCGTGTTCGCCCACGACAATGGCATCATCAACCACAATGCCCAATGTGATGATCAGCGCAAAAAGCGAGATCATGTTGATCGTAATGCCGAATGCAAACATCAGCGCCACGGCGGCCAGCATCGCAACAGGAATGCCCAACGCCACCCAGAACGCCGTGCGCGCATTCAGAAACAGGAACAGCAGCCCCACCACCAGCAACAGGCCGGTCAGCCCGTTATCGAGCAGAATATCCAGACGTCCGGTGATCAGTTCGGCGCGCGCATTTGTCAATTCGATGGAAACGCCCGCAGGCAATGTCGCAGATAGCTGGTCAGCCACCTGTTCGACCGTTTCCTGCATGCCAATCGCATCCCCCTGCGCGGACCGTTGCACGCGGATCTTGATGGCCGGATCATCGCCCACAAAATAGGCCCGGTCGCGATCTGTGCCCTCAACCCGGACAGATGCGATATCCGCAATCGTCAGTTTCGAGCCGTCAGCGTTGGATCGCAGCACAATCGCACCGATATCCTCGGCGCTGCGCTTGGCCACGCCGGTGCGCACACGCGCGCTGGACGATACATCACCCGCCGGATCGGCGTCAGCCTCTTCGCGGATGCGCGCGGCGATGTCGGCCATGCCGATATCATGTTCGATAAGCGACAGGGACGGCACCTCGACAATTGTTGACGGGGCCGCCACACCCTGGATCAGCACCTTGGTCACGCCCTGGGCAAACAACCGTGTGGACATCTCATCGGCGAACCTGCCCAGCTGATCCACGTCGACGGGGCCACTGATGATGACATCCGTGACCCTGTCCGACCAACCGCCGCGCCGCACGGTTGGATCATCGGCATCTTCGGGCAGGTTGGTCGTACTATCCACGGCCAGTTGAACGTCTTCAGCCGCGCGATCAATGTCATAGCCAGGTTCAAATTCCAGCCGGATAGAGGCCCGCCCCTCGGTCGAGCGGGCGGAGGATGACGTCACCCCTTCGACCCCCAGCAAGCTGGGTTCCAGCACCTGCACAATCGCGGCATCCACGTCTTCGGCACCGGCACCCTGCCAGCCAACCGAAACCGTCAGGTCATCTACAACAACATCGGGGAAGAATTGCGCCCGCATATTTGGAAAGGCAAAAAGCCCCGCTGTGATCATCAGCACCAAGACCAGATTGGCAGCGGTGCGATGCCGGGTGAAATAGGACAGGATCCCACCAGCGCCCGCGTTCAATCTGTCAGCCCCGGTTGCCATCAGCTGCCCATCCGGCTTTCAAGACGTGCAATTGTCTCTGACGGGACTTCGTCTTGTTCAAGTTGACCGATAATGCGGGCTTTAACCTCGTCCGGCATGCGGCTTTCGGTGACAAAACTCACCAGTTTCGCCCGCCGGTCCGGGTCAAGCGTGACCATTTCGGGCACGTCCGGCTCTGCGGCCTCGCCCGGCACAATCGGGCGCACTTTGATGCCCGCACCAAGCAGGGGCGAGCGTTCGGCGACAATTGTCGCACCTGCCAACCCGTCAATGCCGATAATGACATCATCGCCCTGCCTGCGCTGCAAAGTGACCTGCGCTGCCTCCAACCGGTCCTCGGCACCGACGACAAGAACTGTTTCATCAGCGGCCACTGCCGTCGCAGGGACAAGTGCGACGCCGTCCAGCATCGGCTCGTCAATGCTGACCGTGACAAAATCGCCGGGTCGAAAGCCGGGTGCGGCGTCAAGTGAGGCAAAAAGCAACCGGCCTGTCTGTCCGTCGCCCACCGTCGCCCCCTCGCGCGTGATCTGCCCCTTGGCGGACAGGTTCACGCCCGAAACATCCAGTGCCACGCGGATGGGGGCATTGATCAGGCTGCCCGAACCATCCAAAAGCCGGGCATATTGCGATGTCGAGACACGAAAAGCGACCTCTAGCTGGGTGGGGTCAACCAGTTGGGCGAACCGTTCGTTTGATGTGACCCGGCCGCCCGGACTGACCGTCACATCGGCAATTGTGCCGTCAAAGGCTGCAAAAACTTCCGTATCAGCGACATTCCGTTCGGCCTCCGATACGTTGATCCGCGCGCGGGCCAGACGGGTATTGGCCTGGTCTATCCGCGCCTCGGCCGACGCCAGGGCCTGCCGCCGGGTCAGCACCGCAGCCTGTGCAGATGATGCAGCAAGTTCCGCCGTTTCAACCGCCGCTGCCGTACCCACGCCCCGATCTGCCAGATCGCGGGCGCGCGTCAGCGCCTGATCGCGCAGGTCGGCCTGCGCCTGTGCGGCGGTCAATTCATCAGCCTCAAGGCCCAGCGATCTTTGTGCATCGCGCAGCTCGGCCTCTGCATCCTGCAGATCCGCCCGCACACGGTCCAATGCGGCCTGCGCCTCGGCCGGGTCAATGCGCAGCAATAGCTGCCCTTCATTGACGGATCCGCCCTCGATCAGATCTGCACTGGCTTCCAGTACCGTACCGCCTGTGGCGCTGCGCAAATCCAGACTACGGCGGCTGCGAAGTTCGCCGAAGACGGTCAGTTCAGGGGTCAGGCTTTGCGGGGTCAGCGTGACGACGTTGACCGCCAGAACGCGTTCGCGCTGCGGAAAGCTGCGCGGCTCCTCGTTCATTCTGGCAACAACCGCCGTGCGCACCGTGTTCGCCGCAATCGCCACAATCGCGATCGTGACGGCCAGCAGGAACACACCCATCAGGCTCCGACGCAGAAAACGCATGTCAAAAATCCTTGATCATCCCGCCCTGAAGTAAGCCAAAAACAGCCTACGTCCAGTTTAACGCACTGAAACGTTATTTCCGGCGCAGATGTTCGTCGAGACGCGGCATTATTTCCACAAAATTGCAGGGCCGGTGCCGATAATCGAGCTGTTTGCAAAGGATTTCGTCCCATGCATCCTTGCACGCCCCCGGGCTTCCGGGCAGCGCAAACAGGTATGTGCCCTGCGCGACGCCCGCAGTCGCCCGGCTTTGCACCGCAGATGTGCCGATTTTCTGCATGCTGACGATGGTAAACACCGTTCCGAATGCATCAATTTCCTTCTCATAGACGTCGCGATGCGCCTCAACCGTGACATCCCGGCCCGTTAGGCCTGTCCCGCCGGTTGAGATGATCGCATCCACCGCAGGGTCAGCACACCAGTCACGCAGCTGTGCGGCGATCATCGCACGTTCATCGGGCAGGATCTTGCGGTCTGCCAAATGATGCCCGGCCGCGCCAATCCGGTCCACCAGCGTCTGACCCGATTTGTCATCTGCCATCTGCCGGCTGTCACTGACAGTCAGAACCGCGATGCGGACGGGCATGAATGCCGTACTTTCGTCAATTCGGCTCATCTGGTCCTCTTCAAAAGCAGGGGTCTGCAACGGGCAGGCGGGGCGCTGATATTGAGGCTGCGAGGGCGGCCCGCCCATCTGGTGCCAAAACCTGTGCGGCATGCGCATCAAACGCGTCAGCGGCCTGACAGGAATTCCCGGCGTCAGCCGCAGATGTCGCAACCAGTGCCGCATACCGCGCATGCACCGCGTCCAGCGTGGTGGCAGGCTGCACATTGCGCCCGTATGCCACCAGCGCGATCCGGCGGTAGGCCTCCAGGCTGGTCTGCTGGCTGGGCGACAATGCGTGCCCGCAGGCACGTTCTGCCGCTTCGATCTGTGCGATGATATCCACAAAACACCCGATAGCGACATGTCCGCTATTGTCCCGACCGACATAGCTTTGCGGGGTGCCATCAATGCGGGTGATGCTGATATCGCCAAGCCGCAGCACGGATCGGGTCGCATCAATCGGCTGAGCCTGTGCCGCATGTTGGGCAAACAGGGCGTCATAGTCGATCAGGCCCAGCGGGTCGGCTCGCCCGGCCCCGCCAGTCACACAGCCTATCACGGCCAGATAACGCCAAACCGTTTTCATGCGCCCGCATCACCCCGCAACCGCGCCTTGAGCGCCAGAAGATCGGCCCAGGCCTCGCGCTTGGCCGGTGGATTACGCAACAGATATGCCGGGTGAAACATCGGCATGCAGGGTTTGCCCAGAACCTCGACCCAGCTCCCGCGCATCCGGGTGATGCCGGTCCGGCTCAGCAAGGCCTGACAGGGTATGTTGCCCATCAACACAATCACATCCGGATCAGCCAGCGTGATATGACGTTCAAGAAACGGCAGCATCATGGCGATTTCGGCCTTGTCCGGCGCACGGTTTGAGGGTGGCCGCCACGGAAGAACATTGGTGATATAAACCGCCTGTGCGGGGTCCGCGTGGGCGCGGTCAAGGTCAATTGCGGCCAGCATCAGGTCCAGCAATTGCCCGGCCCGTCCGACGAACGGTTTGCCGGCACGGTCCTCATCGCGGCCGGGTGCCTCGCCCACGATCATGACCCGGGCCGATGGCTGGCCGTCGCAGAACACGAAACTGCGCGCGCCCTGCTTGAGGTCGCAAAACTCAAAAGCCTGCATCGCGCTGGACAGCGCGGCCAGGTCAGTTGCCGTCGCCGCGGCCTGGGCGGCCAGCGCAGGTGCATCAATCTCGGCCGGTTGCGGGACGGGCGGGGGTGTTTTTGGGGCTGCCGGCGCCTTTGGCTTTGGTGCGGCCACTTCAAGCGCATAGCGATCAACGGGCGCATCCCCAATCGCATCCGTAGCGCCCAGTTCGACCTGCCATTCCAGCGCAGATCGGTCCGCCCAATATGTGTTCGCCGATTCCATATCCCATAAATAGGCCGCTTTGCGCCGGATGTGCAGTGCGGACTGCGAAACAACTGCACAACATGCCCGCAAAAAACCAGTGCCCCGGCCAAGAAAGAGAAGGCGACCTGAAACAGGGTGGCAAACTTGACGTATTTATTCACCTTCGTGCTGTTGACCGTTGGACCTATGGTGGCCTTACCCACCGGCGCCTTGATAAGTTGGCTAAACCTGCTTGTCCTGATCGGCCCGGCAATCTGGATTGCGACACCACGCATTCCGGTAAGCGGACACAGTTTCGCTGACACAATGATGCTGCTCGCGTTCTTGACGACTGTAATGCTGACGGGGGTAGGTCTGATGTTGCGGGCGTTCGTTTATTGGCTATGCGATTGGCCACTATGCGACCCGGACCCATTCCAGATAGGTTCGGTCCTGAAGATATCCAACGGTGTTGCAGCCGGCGTGATCATCGTCGGGATCATCGGCTTACTCAACGCACACAGCGAGCATGCGATCCTTGTTCACGCCAGCCTCGCGGGTCTGAGCGTGGTGGCGTTCCAGTTTCAGCTTGCCGGACGGGCGTGTGCCGTAACAATGGCGCTCCTGACTGCGTATAGCGCGCTTTATCCCTTGCAGGTCATCCACATGGCGCGGGTCGCGGCAGCCGGGGCACCCCACTGTATCTACCTGAATCAGCGCCATCGGATCGCCGATGGTCCAGGTGATCTGACATTCATGACGTTCGACAAAGGCGATTGGACGGCACATGCCATCCTGATCGTCGGCGAAGGGGATAACCGGCGCTATGGCAACTGGTCGTACAGAAAGGGGCAGTTCATGCTGCCATGGGATCTGTGGACGGAACAACCTGATCTGCATTGCCATTGATGCGCCAAGATCGGCTGCTATAACCGGCCAAACAGTCACAGGGCGGCGCATGACATTCCGGCAACAACATCTTTTGGGTATCGAGCAGCTGCACCCGACCGAAATCAGCGCCATCCTGGACCTTGCAGATAGCTATGCCGAACATAACCGGCAGGGCCGCGCCCATCGCGATGTGCTGGCCGGGCTGACCCAGATCAACATGTTCTTCGAGAACTCCACCCGCACGCAGGCAAGTTTCGAACTGGCTGGCAAGCGGCTTGGGGCGGATGTGATGAATATGGGGATGCAGGCCTCTTCCATCAAAAAGGGCGAGACGCTGATCGACACCGCCCTGACCCTCAATGCGATGCGCCCTGATCTGCTGGTGGTGCGACATCCGCAATCAGGCGCGGTCGATCTGCTGGCCCAAAAGGTCAATTGCGCCGTCCTGAATGCAGGCGATGGCCGGCACGAGCATCCGACACAGGCGCTGCTGGACGCATTGACGATCCGCCGGGCCAAGGGACGCCTGCATCGTCTGTCCATCGCCATCTGCGGTGATATCGCACATTCCCGCGTCGCGCGTTCCAACATCATGCTGTTGGGGAAGATGGAAAACCGGGTGCGCCTGATCGGGCCCCCAACCCTGATGCCATCGCGCATCGCCGATTTCGGCGTCGAGGTTTTTGACGATATGCATGCCGGGCTGGAAGATGTGGATGTTGTGATGATGCTGCGCTTGCAGAAAGAGCGCATGGATGGCGGCTTCATCCCTTCCGAGCGTGAGTATTTCCATCGCTACGGACTTGATGCCGCCAAGCTGCGCAATGCCAAGCCGGACGCCATCGTCATGCATCCCGGCCCGATGAACCGGGGCGTCGAAATTGACGGAAATATCGCGGACGACATCAACCGCTCCGTCATTCAGGAACAGGTCGAGATGGGGGTTGCGGTACGTATGGCTGTTATGGATCTACTGGCCCAGAACCTGCGCCGGGCCCGCGGCCCGCAGGAGGTGATGACGTGACCCTGACCATCCCCGCCAATGATTTTGGGCAGATCCGCGTGTTCGAGATGCGCGACCAGCCAAGTGACGCCATCCTGTCCAAATCCTCGGACGGTCTGTTGCAGCTCTTTGGTACGGACGCGCTGGACCCGACCTATGTGGACATCATCAAGATCGCCGATCTCAGCTCTATGCAGCTGACCGACTATATCACCCAAGGCTATGACATGGAGCCCGCGCCGCATGACGTGCAGGCCGTCAACGGGATCGAGGGCTATGCTATACTGGTCATGTCAAGCGCGACCCGCGGGCAGGAGGTCAGCTTGACCCTGCCTGCATCCGTCCGCCACGTGACAACCTACGTGCCAGAGGCGCAGATCACTGTTGTCGAACCCCTTCGCAGTGACGCCGCAGATGGGGTGATCGCAGATCCCCCTGCCAAGCCCGCCAAGTCCGACGCGCGCGTCGGCGGAATGGTTGCCACACTGGCGCTGATTGTCCTGTTTCTACTGGTCGCATTGATGATCTGGGTGGCGTGAATGACTGATACATTCTTTGCAAATGCGCGCGTGATTGATCCGGTCACGCTGACTGACAGCCCAGGCGCGATCCTGGTCCGCGACGGGGTGATCGCCGAGGTTTTTGACCAGCCGACTGCCGCCCCAAAAGAGGCAGCCATCGTTGATTGTGGCGGCATGTGTCTGGCCCCGGGGATCATCGACATCGGCGTGAAAGTCTCTGAACCGGGCGAGCGGCACAAGGAATCCTTTCGCTCTGCCGGGCGCGCTGCCGCCGCTGGCGGGGTCACCACGATTGTCACCCGCCCTGACACATTGCCCGCCATCGACACACCCGAGACGCTGGAATTTGTGGAACGGCGCGCGCAACTCGACGCGCCGGTCCACGTATTGCCGATGGCCGCCCTGACCAAGGGCCGCGAAGGGCGCGAAATGACCGAGATCGGTTTTCTGCAGGATGCCGGTGCGGTCGCATTCACTGATTGCGACAGGGTTGTCAGCGACACCAAGGTGTTCAGCCGCGCATTAACCTATGCGCGCAGTCTGGACGCGCTGGTTATCGCACATGTGCAGGAACCTATCCTGTCAGACGGCGCGGCGGTGACATCGGGCAAATTCGCCTCACTCCGCGGGTTGCCCAGCGTATCCCCCATGGCAGAGCGTATGGGGCTGGACCGCGATATCAGCCTGCTTGAGATGACAGGCGCGCGTTATCACGTGGATCAGATCACCACCGCCCGCGCCCTGCCAGCGCTCGAGCGGGCCAAACGCAACGGGCTGCAAATCACCGCCGGGGTCGGGATCCACCACCTGACGCTGAACGAATTGGATGTGGCCGACTACAGAACATTCTTCAAACTCAAACCGCCCTTGCGCAGCGAGGATGACAGGATCGCGGTTGTGCAGGCCGTCGCCGACGGGCTGATCGACATCATCAGTTCCATGCACACCCCACAGGATGAGGAAAGCAAGCGCCTGCCCTACGAGGAGGCCGCAAGCGGCGCGGTCGGTCTGGAAACGATCCTGCCGGCGGCATTGCGGCTGTATCATGCCGGGATGATTGATCTGCCCCGGCTGTTTCGGGCCATGTCCCTTAATCCGGCCCGGCTGCTTGGCCTTGATGCCGGGCGCCTTCTGCCTGATGCGCCTGCGGACCTGATCCTTTTTGACCCTGATGCGCCGTTTCAGCTCGACCGCACCAAATTGCATTCGAAATCCAAAAATACCCCCTTTGACGGCGCCCGGTTACAAGGCAAGGTGCAAGGCACCTGGGTGAACGGGCAACGGATTTGGGAAGGCGCGTAACATGCCGATGATTGAAAGCACGGGGCTGGTGCTGCTGCTGTGGGCCGCGATGGGGTATCTTTTCGGGTCCATCCCCAGTGGCGTGATCCTTGCGCGTGTCATGAACCTTGGAAATCTGCGCGACATCGGGTCCGGCAATATCGGGGCCACAAATGTCCTGCGGACCGGCAACAAAAAAGCGGCGGCGCTGACTCTGATCTTTGATGCGCTCAAAGGGGCGATTGTCGTGCTGCTTGCCCGCAGCTTTGCCGCCGAAGATGCCGCACAGCTGGGTGCGCTGATGGCGTTTCTGGGTCATTGCTTTCCGGTCTGGCTGGGTTTCAGAGGGGGCAAGGGGGTTGCCACCTATTTCGGGATCATCCTTGCGATTGCCTGGCCCGTTGGGCTGGTGGCATGCGTGCTTTGGCTGCTTGTGGCTGCGATTTCGCGCTATTCGTCAATGGCCGCATTGATCACTGGTGGATGGATACCAGTGGTCTTCATGTTCCTTGGGCTGCCCGGCGGCTTTGTTCTGAGTGCGGTGCTGGGATTGCTGATCTATTGGCGGCATTGGGGAAATATCCAGCGGCTCAAGGCGGGCACGGAAAGCAAGATCGGGGCGGCCGCCAAAACCTGAGCCGCGATGCTTGCCCGGACCGCGCATGTTTCCTAGGGTCAGGACCCATTAATTCCACGCCGCCAGCGCAGATTTCGCTTCATCTCAGCGGCGCGGGCCGCTTGTCCGTAGAAGAACTATGGCCTACGCGTCCCGAACCACTGATATTTCGCGAAATCTGCGCTGGCGGCGTGGAATTAATGGGTCCTGACCCTAGGCTTGGCCAAAAGGAGACAGGTCATGTTATCGCTTCTGCCGGTCTATCGTTTCAGCGCGCTGGTGCTTGCGCTTTGCTGTGGCACCGCCGGTTCCGCACAGGAACTGGTCTTTTCGATCACGGTCGACAACACCATGAGCGGCGCGCGTCCATGGGACGGCACGGGCGTTTCATCTTCCGCACTCGACGGCACTGTCGAGGAAGCGGTGGACAGCGTCGGCCTTGGTGCTGTCGGCGGCCTGCTGCGCGGGGCGCTTGATGCAGGTGGTCAGGTCGCAATCGACGAGGTGAACAGACGCGTCTCGCCCCCTGATCCAATCGTCTGCATTGTTGATCCCAATGCGTCCCCGCAAGATTTCTGTGCCAATGACATCGCCCGGCCCGATACCATAGATTTCTCGTTCACCGTCCCCGAAACTGTCCGAAACGCGCCCTCTTTGGGAATTGTGCTGCTTGATTCCGACGCAGGAAATGTGACCGGCAATGGTGCGCATGACATGATCGGCTACGGTGTTTTCCTTGATGCGCAGACCTATGATGCGCTGATTGCCGGCGATCCGACATCCCGCCTGCTTGCGGCGTCAGCCGAGGCTTATCTTGTCGATTGGGTCGGCAGGCAGGGTTGGGAACGGACCGATCAGGTTGAGGTGGCAAAACTTTCTGCAGCGCGCTGTGACCCGTCTTGCCGGATTGGCAGCGCCACCATTTCCATCCGGCGCAGCGTGGACGGATGGTAGGCTAGCCAGCGGCGTCCTCAGCACTTTGGTCATCCGCGCGTTCAGGGCCTGATCGTCATCCCACGCATCAAATACGCGCCAAAACAACCGATCAGTAGCTGTATTCTGCGTATATCCGGGTCAGATCGCCCGACCAATCGCCGTGATATTGCGCCAAAAGCTCATCCGCAGGCGTGCGGCCGGTTTCGATTGTTTCCTTCAGCGCATTCAGGAAATGTGTTTCATCCGGGACCAAACCGCCCGCACCGGGCATTGCCCGCGCTTTCAGACCAGCCTCGGTGATCGCCACGACCTCGCGGGCCAGATCATGCATGTTGATCCCGTCAACCCGCGCCTGCAACCCATCAACAGAGGCACCCACCCGAAGCGCCTCGCGCTGTTCGGCGGTCCAGCCCTTGCAAAGGTCCCACGCCGCGTCCAGCGCCGTCTGATCATAAGTCAGCCCGACCCAGAAAGCCGGCAGCGCGCATAGCCTGCGCCACGGGCCGCCATCGGCACCGCGCATCTCGATGAACTGCTTGACCCGGGCCTCGGGGAAGACGGTGGTCAGGTGGTCAGCCCAATCCGACAATAGCGGTTTTTCACCCGGTAGCGCCGGCAATTCCCCTTTCAGAAAATCCCGGAAAGACATGCCCAGCGCATCAATATATTTGCCGTCGCGATAGACGAAATACATTGGGACATCCAAAACCCATTGCACCCACGCCTCAAACCCGAACCCATCTGCGAAGACGAATGGCAACATGCCTGTCCGATCCGCGTCCAGATCCCGCCAGATACGGCTGCGCCAGGACTTATGCCCGTTGATCTTGCCCTCAAAGAAGGGCGAATTGGCAAAAAGCGCGGTGGCCACGGGCTGCAATGCAAGTGCTACGCGCATCTTTTGCACCATGTCGGCCTCTGACCCGAAATCAAGGTTCACCTGAACGGTGCAGGTCCGCCGCATCATTGCGGTCCCCATGCTGCCCACTTTTTCCATGTAATTATTCATCAGCTGATAGCGCCCCTTGGGCATCAGCGGCATTTGTTCGTGGGTCCATTCAGGGGCCGCGCCAAGGCCGATGAACTTGACCCCGATCTCGTCGGAAACGGCTTTGACCTCGGCCAAGTGGACATTCACCTCGTCGCAGGTCTGATGAATGCTTTCCAGCGGGGCGCCGGACAGTTCCAGCGCGCCACCGGGTTCCAGGCTGACATTGGCCCCACCCTTGGTCAGGCCGATGATCTTGCCATCCTCGGCCACCCGGTCCCAGCCGAACCGGGTTTCCAGCCCTTCCAGAACGGCCCGGATCGACCGGTCCCCCTCATAGGGCAGCGGTTTCAGCGTATCCTGACAATATCCGAATTTTTCATGTTCGGTTCCGATCCGCCAATCGGCTTTGGGCTTGCACCCTTTGGCAAGCAGTTCGGCCAGCTGATCATGATGCTCAATCGGCCCACCGCCGGACTGGGGAATAGACATGATCGCTTGCTCCGTGTCGCAGATCTGAAGTGTCTTGGGTGACCTGAACCAACAGGGGTGTCAATGCAAGACCGGACGGGTCCGCGCCCAAATGATAACATGCGCATCAGGTGTGCGTGATAACACATCCAGCATCTTGTGCGTGTTGATCCCCGGCAGACTGGCAAAGACGTCAAAAAGGTCATCAGACCCGGCCGCATTCACCGGGATCGCAAGCCGTTGCCCACCGGCGCCGGTGATCACCCAATGCGGCGCGGGGTACCCCGACGGATCAAGCGCAAGGCTGATGACGTCCTCGACATCCATCACACCGCCATCGAGGGGGCCAAAATAGGCCAGCCTGCGCTCGCGGATCTGGACCACCCCGGGTCCATCCGCACCTTGTGCAAACCGCACCCGCTGCACCCCGGCAAAGCCCCAGGCGGCCCCGATTGCGATGCACAGAAATCCCAGCCACCGGGTGATCCCGACGCCGGTCGCCCCCCACCAGACACCCAGCACAGCCAGACCGGTGGCAAGCAACACCTCGCGCCAGCGCCAAAAGAAGGCCCGAACCTCGGGGCGGAGAAAATCAGTCACGTCGCACCTGCGGTTCTTCATACATGGCGATGGCATAATGGCCGATATGGGCAAAGCCGATGGCCTGATATGCTTTCTCGGCTGCCGGGTTGGCGGCAAACAAAAGTGCATCCGTCACCCCCTTTTCAGCGGCCTCGGCCAGATGCAGCGCAACAGCCCGGCGGGCCAGACCACCGGATCGCGCTTCGGGCGGCGTATAGACACCGCCGATCTGGACAACATGGGGAAGTTCCGCGTTGAAACCGGTCATCGCGACGGGTTTGCCATCTTGCATTAACACCCTGTGACTATCCTTTGCGATGTAGCCCGCGATATCGCGAGCGGCCTGCGCGGCGGCGCTATCCTTGGGATAAGCGAGAAGTTCAATATTATAGGCCGCCCGCCACCCTTCGATCAGGTCGCGCGGCGCATCTTGCAATTGGCGTAATTCGGTCAGCCCGTCCGGTATCTGCAGGTTCATGAGTGACAGATGGTAAAGCGGCTCGACCACATCAAGGTCGGGGGACGCCGGCAGTCGTAATGTCCCACGCAGGCTTGCCACCTGATCTGCAGCCCCCAGAATACCCTTGATGCCGATATCGGACAAAACGGTCACCACATCCCCCCATGGCCCGGTGGGGCATTGGGGAAAGATCATTCCTTCATCACTGACGGTCAGCACGTCTGTGATCTGTCCGGCTTTCCAGCGGATCCAGCATGTCACCGCGCGTGGATGCCCGCCCGACATGCCGTGGTTGATCAGATTGACCAAGGGAAACATCGAGGTTTCGATATGTTTGGCCAAAAACGCCTCAATCGCGGGTTGGTCGGTTGCAACGGCGCGTATCATGATGTGATGACCTGCGGGGCTGGCGCCAACAGGATCAGGCTCCAGGTTCCGATCTGCTGAAAGCCGATTGCGCGATAGACGCGTGCCGCCGCAGCGCTGGCCGAAAACAATGTTGCCTGCCTCACGCCCCGGGCGGCCGCATGTGCCAAATGCAGACCAACGGCGCGCCGTGCATGCCCCCGACCGCGCATGGCGGGTGGCGTGTAGACCCCGCCGATCTGGACGATATCGGGCAGTTGCGCGTTAAAGCCGGTCATGGCGAGCGGTGTGTCCCCATCCATCAGCACAACATGGCTGCCGGTTTCGATATAGGTGGCATACGTGCCGTCCACCTGCGCCCGCGCGATGTCGGGGGATGCGTTCAGCGTGTTGACATCATAGTCATAGATCCAGCCTTTGATCAGATCGGCGGGCGCGTCCTGCAGTGGCCTGATCCGGCCCGGCCCCTGCGGGACGACAAGGTCGGATATATCCAGCCCGAATTGCGGCTCATCCTTGTCAAAGCTTGGCGTCCGATCTGCCAGACAGATCACGCTCAACCCGCGCACATCCCGTTGCGGCCCAGCCATACCGGTCACGGTCACATCCCGCAGCAGATCTGCGGCCTTGGTAAATTCACCAGATGGCAGCAGCGGCATCACCATGCCCCCATCTGTCACCGTCAGGACATCGGTGGTTTTCCCGGCCTTTCTGGAGATCCAGAACCGGACCGCATAGTGATGCCCGCCATCCATCCCATATTTCGACAGATTACTAAGCGGGAACATCGCCTGCATGATGCGGGCGCGCAGGAAATCTGCGATCTCTGGCCGGTCGGTTGCGGTGGCGGCTATCATTTCCAGTCGCCCAGCGCCTGTTGCCACATCGTCAGTGCCGCAACCGCGGCGGTATCCGCCCGTAAAATTCGCGGCCCAAGGCTGACCGGGTGGGCGAATGGTAGGTCTTGTAACGTGGCACGCTCGGCGTCGGAAAACCCGCCTTCGGGCCCGATCAGAATGGCCCAGGGACCCGGTAGCGCCGGCAGGGTTTGGGGTTTGTCCAGCAGCATCTCGTCACAGAACATCAATTGCCGGTCATGGGGCCAGTCCGCCAGGACCTGGTCCAGCTTGTGCAACCCGTCCACCGGCGGCAGGAATGTCCCGCCACATTGTTCGGCAGCCTCGACCGCATGCGCGCGAAGCTTGTCGATCCGCAGCCGGTCGGCATTTTGGGTATAGGCTGTTTGCACAGGGCAAAGACGCGCCGCCCCCATCTCGACCGCTTTTTCCACGATAAAGGCGGTCCGTTCCTTGCGGATGGGTGCAAAGAGCAGCCACAGATCAGGCGGCTGTTGCAGGGGTCTTGTCTGCACAACGCATTGCAACAGGCCTGCCTTCTTTCCGGCCTTGATGACGGCGGCATCCCATTCGCCATCAGTGCCGTTTATCAAGGACAGTACGGCGCCTTCTGCCAGCCGCATGACACCAAACAGATAATGCGCCTGTTCCCGCGACAGCGGAACAGATTGCCCTTCGCCCAGTGCATGATCTACATAAAGCCGAACCTTGGATGCCATAAGGCGGACCATATGACCGAGAATGCCCAGATGCCAGAGCCTACAGACAGCGTCGCGGATGCTGTGAAAGGCAATTGGGTCGACCGGTTCGCGCCCGGCCCGACCCGGCCCTTTCTGCGGCTCAGCCGCGCGGACCGGCCGATTGGAACATGGCTGTTATTCCTGCCATGTATGTGGGGGCTGGCGCTGGCCATTCTGGCCACAGACCGGTTTGCCAACCACGACCTGTGGACGATTGTCGGCTGCGGGATCGGCGCGTTTTTGATGCGTGGTGCGGGTTGCACATGGAATGACGTCACCGACCGACATATCGACGGGAAAGTCGCCCGCACCCGATCCCGGCCTATTCCGGCAGGACAGGTCACGGTCAGGGGGGCAATCATCTGGATGATCGTCCAGGCGGTGTTGGCGTTCTTTATCCTGATCACCTTTTACCCCACCGCGATCATTCTGGGGGTCGTGGCCCTTGCGCCCGTCGCCATATACCCGTTTGCAAAGCGGTTCACGTGGTGGCCGCAGTTGTTTCTGGGGCTGGCATTCAATTGGGGGGCGCTGCTAGCTTGGGCGGCGCACACGAACAGTATCGGGCCTGTCCCGCTGGTTCTTTATATGGCGGGTATTGCCTGGACCCTGTTCTATGACACGATCTATGCGCATCAGGATATCGAAGACGACGCACTGATCGGGGTACGCTCGACCGCCCGGCTGTTCGGGGACGACACGCACCGGTGGCTGCGTCTGTTTCTGACCATCATCGTGATCCTGTTCGGGGTTGCGGTGGTTCTGGCCTGCTGGAACCGGTCGATCCTGTCACTGGTCATCGCGCTAGGCGGGCCATGGGCGATGGGCTGGCACCTGACATGGCAGCTCAGCCGCTTTCGGGCCGACGGGGATGGCGACAATCTGTTGCAGCTGTTTCGGTCGAACCGGGATGCGGGCTTAATTCCCCTGCCGTTTTTCGCCATTGCACTATTGGTATGATTGAACCCCGCTGGCTGAGCGCCTATGCAAAGGGCCAGCTTTAAACACGGATCCGCATGCGTCTGTCATCATTACTCATTCGATTGGTTGTCTTTGCAATTGCGGCTTTCGGGGCGTTCTTTGCCAGCCGCGCCGCCGTCACCGTGGTTGAGACACGATCCGTGATTGCAGTGCAGGAAACCCTTGTAGATCAGGGCTATGAATGGGCATCCGTTCTGGGTGACGGTCTGCAGGTCATTCTGGAAGGACAGGCGCCAACCGAAGCCACACGTTTCCGCGCGATCTCGGCCGCGGGTGAGATGGTGGATGCCAGCCGGGTTATCGACAACCTGTCCGTCGCCGATTCGGCTGTCCTTGCCCCGCCGGAATTCGCGATTGAGATTTTGCGCAATGACAGCGGTGTCTCCCTGATTGGTCTGATCCCCGCTGAAACCAACCGAACCGATCTGGCCGCCCGGATCGCCGACATCGCCGACGGCCAGCCCGTCACCGATCTGCTGGAACAGGCGGACTATCCCGTCGCACCCACATGGCGTTATGCGTTGAACTATTCGCTTCGCGCGCTTGAGATGCTGCCACGCTCCAAGATATCGGTGAACGCAAACCGGGTGCGTGTCAGCGCGATCTCTGACAGTCCCGAGGAAAAACGTCGGCTGGAAACCGCATTGGCCCGCAACACACCCGACGGCGTGTCGCTTGCGGTCAGCATTTCGGCACCGCGACCGGTGATTTCGCCCTTCACGACCCGTTTCGGGATTGATGCGGAAAACGGCGCGCATTTTGACGCCTGCGCAGCTGACACGGAACAATCGCTGCGCATGATCCTTGCGGCCGCCTCGGATGCGGGCTTTACCGAACGGGCCAATTGCACCATGGCATTGGGCGCGCCGTCACGCACCTGGGGTGATGCTGTTGCACTTTCGATCAGCGCGATTGGCGAACTGGGTGGCGGCACGGTCACGATTGCCGATACCGACGTGATGCTCGTCGCCCCCCTCGGCACCGGGCAGGGCACATTTGATGACGTTGTGGGCGAGTTGCAGAATGCGCTGCCTGACGCCTTTGCACTTGCCGCCGAATTGCCCGAGCAACCGCAGGTGTCCACAGAAGGCCCACCGCAGTTTACCGCAACGCGCAGCCCGGAAGGCGAGATCCAGTTGCGCGGGCGGGTCCCTGATGCGGTCACCAACACGGTTGCAGCCAACTATGCTATCGCCAAGTTCGGCCAACGCAACCTGACCATGGGCACACGCGTGGCCGAGGGGCTGCCTGCTGGCTGGTCCGTCCGGGTCCTCGCCGGGATCGAGGCATTGTCCGAACTGTCCAATGGTGCTGTGATCGTGCAGCCCGACAAAATCCAGGTGCGCGGCAACACAGGCAATCAGGATGCCAGCGCCGCGATTTCGCGCCTGCTGATTGACAAGCTCGGGCAAGGTGCGGATTTCGAGATTGATGTGACCTATGTCGAACAGCTTGACCCGATTGCCGGGTTGCCGACACCCGAAGAATGCGTCGCGCAAATCAAGGTGGTCACGGAAAACCGCAAGATCACTTTTGACCCAAGCTCGGCCGATATTTCCGCGTCAGCCCAGGCTGTCGTTGATGATATCGCCGAAATTCTCAAACGTTGTGGCGACCTGAAAATCCGTGTTGCAGGCTATACTGACAGTCAGGGGCGCGAGGAAATGAACCTGAACCTGTCGCAGCAGCGCGCCGAGGCGGTTCTGGCCGCCTTGCGCACACGACGTGTCCCTGTCGGAACCTTTGAGGCAATTGGCTATGGCGAAGCCGACCCAATTGCAGATAATGACACCGACGCGGGGCGCGAAGCGAACCGACGGATTGAGTTCAGCCTGATCGTTCCTGAACCAGTGGTCGAAGAAGAAAGCACGCTTGACGCGATCGCAGACGACGTACCGATCGAAGACAGCGCTGACGACAGCGAGACAGAGTGAAGGCAAGACCGTGAATAGAACCGAATTCATCATTGCGACCGCCATCATCCTGTTTGTCGCCTTCATGCTGGGCTGGTTTGCCAGCTGGCTGGTCAACCGGTTTACCCGCGTGACCAAGGCCGAAATCGGCGAATTGGACAAAATGGCCCAGGCCCTGCACGAGGCCGAAGAAACCCGCGATCAGGCGATCACCTATCTGCAGCAGCGCGAGGCTGAGATGACAAATCAGCTGTCGCAAACCGAGGCAGAGTTGCGCGCCGCCATGGACGGTTTGCGCGAGGCCCGGCACGAAACCGAAGAATTGCGCGCCTATATCGAACGCCAAAACGTCGGCTGACCTGCCCTATCTGCCTGAATTTATGGTGGAATACCCGCCTTGCGCTGGTCCATGCGGTCAAAATGCTTGCATCATACGGCGATCACGCCCAGCCTCGTCGCATTTGAAACAATGACCGGGCGGTATTGGCAGTGATTAACAGTATTATTCTTCATGACAGCCGATTGGAGGGGACCATTCGCGTCGACGATGAACGGCGCGTCTACAGGGTTGGCCCATCGGCCAGCGTCCCGACTTTGGCCCGCCATGTCTGGGCGGGCACACAGGAAAACGGGGGCAATCCGGTGCCGGTGCTGAGCATCGCAGCCCATGGCACAACGCATCCCGAACCAGGCCACCGGGTCGCCGGGCCGCAGGGCAGCTATGATTTTGTCATTCAGCTGGGCGAAACCCTGCACCCCGACAATGCCGCGCAATTCGGGCGGCTGATCAATGGTCGCATCTCGGACCGGATCAGGCTTTTGGTGTGTAGTCCGGTCCGGTATCGCGACGGGATCCGCACCTGCGGTGCTCTGGCGGTCAGCGCAGGCGTTCCCGTCTACGCATCAAGCATGGTGCAGGACTATGACCATGACCGGCTCTTTGGCATCGGTCAGCCGATGAACTTCGGCGCCTGGGAAGGCATGGTCTACCGCTTTTCGGAACGGGATGGCAGTTACACACATTGCTTTACCGGACCGGATTCAACAACCTTCGACTGAATGCCAGGGTCAGGACCCTAATCCGGCAGTCCCGCCGGTGCCGCCGCTGCAGCAGCCATCATATCGGGTGGGGCGGGCATGGTGCCGCCGCAAAACGCCCGAAAATGGGCATCTGCGGCAAGCGTCGGGTCAGCCATCGGATCACCATTGGCATAGGCCACATTCCGTTGAATAATCCCGTTAAAGGATGGCCGATCCGCCTGCGCCTCGTATTTGACAGGCCGGGCCGCATAAATATGGGACCCGGGCAGTGCCAGCCCCCCGTCAGGACCGCGCAGCATGATCTCGCCCTGATAGCGTGACATCGTCCAACCGCCCTTTTGTGTCATGTTGCGTTCGCCCTCGGCAGCCCAGGCGTAATTTTCCAGAACAATGCAATAAACCCATCCTTCACCAGCGGAGCCATCGCGGTTCACCGCCGCCCAATGCGAGGCCATCGTGACCCCCAGGCCGGTTGAGATCACCCCGCGTGTGGTCCCCTCTTCGGAATTTACAGCCGGTACGGTGGTCTGCTGACGGCCATTGATCACCTCTTGTGCCTCGCGGATGACAAATCCGCGGGTAAACACGGTGCCGGGGCCGGTTTTGCTGCCGCGGTAGACGATGCCGCTAAATGACGCCTGGCTTCCGTTTCGGTGAAATCCGGATGTTCCGCCGCCCCGTTGATGTCCCAATCCAAAATGAATGCTCTGATCCCATGCCATAATCTCATACCTCCTGATAATCGGGCGATGCCGGTCAAATCGGCGAAAAATGTGTAAGCTGTGTGTAAACCGGCGATCACAACCCGCGCAGTGCCGATCCGCACAGAAAAGGTTAATTGTCCGCCTTGTGAGGATCTGCGCGGGCGCGAGGGTCACACAGCTGTCAACCGGATCGCGCGCCCCCTTTCCCTTACCCGCCGCCGGGTGTAACAGGCCCCATCTGAAACCAAGGAGTCAGCCAATGGGCTACAAAATCGTCGTCGTTGGCGCCACAGGCAATGTGGGCCGCGAAATGCTGAATATCCTCCACGAGCGGGCTTTCCCCGTGGATGAAATCACCGCACTTGCCAGCCGGAAATCGCTGGGCACGGAAGTCAGCTTTGGCGATACCACCCTGACCACCAAGGATCTCGATACGTTCGACTTTGAAGGCTGGGACATCGCCCTGTTCGCCGTCGGTTCGGACGCAACAAAAATCTATGCGCCCAAGGCCGCAGCCGCAGGCTGTGTGGTCATCGATAACTCGTCGCTTTATCGCTACGACCCCGATGTGCCGTTGATCGTCCCCGAGGTGAACGCCGACGCGATCCATGGCTACACAAAGAAAAACATCATCGCCAACCCGAATTGTTCGACAGCGCAGATGGTCGTGGCACTCAAGCCGCTGCATGACCGCGCCCGGATCAAGCGGGTTGTGGTCAGCACCTATCAGTCCGTCTCTGGTGCGGGCAAAGGCGGCATTGATGAGCTGTGGGACCAGACAAAGTCGATGTACAATCCCACCGACGACAAGCCGCCCAAGCAGTTCACCAAGCAGATCGCCTTTAACGTGATCCCGCATATCGACAAGTTCATGGATAGCGGCGAGACCAAGGAAGAATGGAAAATGGTCGCCGAGACCAAAAAGATCGTGGACCCCGCGATCAAGGTCACCGCCACCTGCGTACGTGTGCCCGTTTTTGTGGGCCATTCCGAGGCGGTGAACATCGAATTCGAGGACTTCCTTGATGAGGATGAGGCACGCGATATCCTGCGCGAGGCACCCGGCGTGATGGTCATCGACAAGCGCGAGGATGGCGGCTACGTCACCCCCGTCGAATGCGTCGGCGACTTTGCCACATTCATCAGCCGCATCCGGCAGGACAGCACAATTGATAACGGGCTGAACCTATGGTGCGTCTCTGACAACCTGCGCAAGGGCGCCGCCCTGAACGCGGTACAGATCGCCGAGACCCTTGGCCGCGAGTGTCTCAAAAAGGGATAGGCCGCTCTTAGGGTCAGGACCAAGGGGCGCATCATTTGCGCCCCTTTTTTGTTGTCCGCGCCAAGGATACCCTCCCCCGATCCGTCAAACAGATATAGGCTAAGGCAAAACAGCAGGAGAGCCGCCATGTTTCGTCCCTTTCTGACCGCCAGCCTGATCACATTCGCCAGTTCGGCGCTGGCCGACACATTTGTGGGGCAAGCCCGGGTTGATACCGTCACCATCTATCCCGGTGTCGCGACGGTCAGCCGTGAAATCACGCTGACCCTGCCTGCCGGCCAACACGACATTATCGTGCCCGACCTGCCCCAAAACCTGCGCGCGCAGGGCATGCGCCTTTCGGCGACGAATGATGCGGTGATTGGTGCCGTCAATTTGTCCGATGGCCGGTTGCCCGTAACCCCTGACCAATCCTCGCCTGATATCGTCGCCGCCAAGGCCGAGATTGAGCGGCTCGAGGCCGTGCTGCGCGAAAGTGCGGCAACGGTGGAGCGTATCAAGCTGCGGGTCAAATCCGCCGAGGAGCAGATCACGTTCCTGCAAAACCTGTCACAAGCCAGCGTGGGTGAGGCGCTGGATGCCGATAGCATTGCCCAAATTCAGGCCATGGCCCAGATGGTCGGCGCAGAAACACTCGCCGCACGTCAGGCCGCATTTGCAGCCCAGCAAGAGGCCGACGCAGCCGAGCGCGCGCGCAAGGATGACATTGATGCGCTGGCGGACGCCCGCAAGGCGCTTGCCGCACTGATGGCCCCGCAGACAGATGGTGCTGCGCTGAACTTCACACTGACGGTCCCGTCACCGGGCGATTATGCCGTGACGGTCAGCACCCTTGAAGGCTTTGCCAATTGGTCCCCGGTCTACGATATGCGCCTTTCAACTGCTGACACCGCGACACTGGACGTGGATCGGTCGGTTGTGGTCAGTCAGGAAAGTGGACAGGACTGGCTGGATATCAATCTGATCCTGTCGACCGCCCGTCCGGGCGAACAGATTACCCCGGGGGACGTGTTCCCCCCCGTCGCGTGATCATTTCCCAAGAAGAGCTGGAGCGGCAAAATCTGCAGAACTTTCAGGCCCAGACGCGCGGTCTGAGTCTGGAAATGGCGGAAGAGGCAGACATGATGGCGGCGCCTGCCGTCATGGCCGAAGCGCCAGCCGCGATGACAGCCGATTTCAGCGGTGCGACCGTGACCTATCGCTATCCCGTCAAGGTCGATATCCGCAACGGCGTCGATGATCTGCGGCTGCCGCTCGACACGTTGCGTTTCGATGCGCGAGTCTGGGCGCAGGCGGTTCCAAGCCGGGATCAGATCGCGTACCGGATGGTCGAATTTACCAATGATGGTCAGGAAATCCTGCTTCCGGGTGAGGCGTTGATCTTTGCCGACGGAACGATGATCGGGTTTTCATGGCTTCCCTTGCTGGCTGCCGGGGCCGATACGGAACTAGGCTTTGGCCCGCTGGACGGGTTGCGGCTGACCCGCCGTACCCCCAACCGGTCAGAGGGTGATACGGGCGTCTTCTCCAGCAGCAATCAGTTGCGTGAAGCGGCCGTGATTGAGGTTGAGAACCTGACCGGGCAAGACTGGGATGTGTTGCTGCGCGACGCGATCCCGTTTTCAGAACAGGACGATCTGGAGGTCAGCTTTGAGGCCACGCCAAACCCGGCCCGTGTCGCACCGGACGGCAAACGCGGTGTTCTGGAATGGGATCTGGATGTAAGTGCGGGTGCAACGCAAACCATCCAGCTTGATTACACGCTGCGCTGGCCGAACGGGTACGTGCTGCGCTAGACGACGGTGCCGTCTAGAACCGCTCGGCGCGTAACACTTGCGCATCGGTGATGCTGACGACACCGATATGTTTTTCAACCACCGCAAATGCGGCCTCAAGAAGCGGATCAAGGCGTTCGGGTTTGATCAGGCACACAACGGCAACCATCCCCGCACGACCGACCTGCCCTTCGCGCGTCCATTTGCCGGACCGACCGGACCCGCCCCGCACGGGCAGCACGGTGTAGCCGGTCACCCCCGCCTCTGTCAGCGTGTCGGTCAGGCGGCGTTCCAACGGGGCCTCGATCACGATTTCCACGCGTTTTGCGATATGGGTCTGCATGGCTCAGCCTCCGGTCATCATTTGAGCAAGGGCAAGGTAGATCGGAATGCCCAAGGTCAGGTTAAACGGAAATGTCACCCCAAGCGAGAGGGTCAGATAGACCGACGGGTTCGCCTCTGGCAGCGCGACCCGCATGGCGGCAGGCACAGCGATATAGCTGGCCGAAGCCGACAGGATCATCAACAAAACGATCCCGCCCAGTGAAAGGCCGATCATCATGCCAAGACCCAACCCGATCAATGCGCTGATCAGCGGCATCACAATGGCAAAGCCCACAGCCCCCAGACTGACCACCCCTTTTGACTGCCGCAGGCCCCGCCCGGCGATCAGCCCCATATCCAGCAGGAACAGGCACAGCACCCCTTTGAACGGGTTGACGATGAATGAACTGATCTCTTCCAGCCCCTTTTCGCCAGTAATCGCCCCGATCGCAAAGGACCCCACCAGCAAGACAATGGACCCGTTCAGCAGGATTTCCCGCATCAACCCGTCTTCCATCTTGCCGCCGCCCCCGCCGCGAGCCACCAACCACAGGGCGGACAGGATCGCGGGTGCTTCCATCGCTGCGGCGACGGCCACCATGTAGCCTTCGGCGTCGATCATGCGGCCTTCCAAAACGGAGGTCCCCGCCACAAAAGTCACAATGCTGATAGAGCCGTAATGCGCCGCGACCGCCGCCGCATCCGTGCGCGACAGCCCGGTCATCACCTTGAGCAAAGCAAAGGCGATCAGCGGCAGACCAAAGGACAAAACAATCCCCGCGATCACCGTGAGGATCAGGGTCGTATCCACCCCATGGGCGCTGACGGCCACACCACCCTTGAACCCGATAGCAAAGAGCAGATAGATCGACATCCCCTTGGCCACGGCTTCGGGAATTGTCAGATCAGATCGGGCCAGCGCCGCCGCCAGTCCCAGCGCAAAGCTAAGAATAATCGGAGAGATCAGGTTCGATCCGGCAAGTGAAAGTATCTCGTTCATATGCTGCCCCTACGTCATTTAGGCTTAATTAGCTGCGCAGGCGTATTTTGCAAGTGCAGCATTTGCTCGGGTTACCAACAGCGCGCGTCGGCTGGCGTCGGTAAGGCAAGGCACCACCCGGCGCAGCCATCTGAAATGGCACTAGAAGGGGAGTGGTAAGTTCCCGATCAGTCGCCACAACTTTTCAAAGACCGGTCCGATCTGCGCGACGACCCAGATTGCCGCCGGCACCAATGTGGCGACGGTCGCAGCACTTGTCGCCGGGTTTTCTTTTACATGATCACCCTGCTTGGCAACCCATTGGGTGAGACGCCCCTTGATCCGGCCCAGATATGATGTGACCAGCACTGCGGTACGGCGCAATTCGGCGACCGCCGCATCCCGCTCTGGCCCGTCCGGCAATGTGATCAACCCCTTGCGCGCGCCTTCTGCACGGCGGTGCAACATCTCGAGCGCGTCGCTGACCGAAGGGGCAAAGAGGCCTGCATCTGCATCGGCGAGTATCTTCGAAGCAGCATCTAATTGAGGGAAGAGTTCGCGCGCCAGCATGTCGGGGTCTGTATCTATTTCAAAGGATGGCGGCGCGATGGAATGGGCGAAATACCCATTCAGAAGGGCGTCATTTTCCTCAAGAAACCCGTTGATCAACGGCAGATCAAATCCGTCCAACGCCTCGACAGTATCGGCGCTTGAAATCGCGCCGCGAATACTATCCGACAGATATTTAAGAATGCGAGGGTTCAGCGCCTCTTGCCGCACGAAGTTACGATATTCGCGGAAACTCTCGGCAACATCGCGCCCCAGCCTGTTTTGCACATCCGTCGCGCCCAGTTTTCGGGATGCTAACTGTAGCGTTTCGACAATTGATTGGAATTTCTCGTCGGGGTCTTTGTCGGGACGCTCGGTCAGTGTTGTTGCTTCGAAATGATCCTGTTGCTTTGTGACATCTGCCAGCGTGTCAGACAGGATGGGTCCGCGGAGAATGCCATCAATGCTCAAAGCTTTTGGTGGATTTGTCCGGTTTTCCCAATCTGGGTCCAGGTAGTCGAATAAGGCACGGGCACGCTCAGCGTTGTTTGGGATCTCGGCAATTTTAGCGATGCGCGGATCAGAGTCCGCGGCAGGAGTTCTGGAAAAACTTAGTCCAAATATTTTAGGGTTGAGTACTAGTTCTTCCAAGCCGAGAAGTGGCGCCAGATCGCTCACCTGCGTGTCGTCGAGTTCGAGCACCCTCAAACCTCTCAACCCGGCTAAATGCGTCAGATCGCTCACCTGCGTGTTGTTGAGGTAAAGTTCCGTCAAGCCTTTCAGTCCCGCGACATGCGTAAGATCGCTCATTTGCGTGTTTGCGAGGCCTAGCCCCATCAAGCCTTTCAGCCCAGCAACATGCGTCAGATCGCTCACCTGCGTGTTGTTGAGGCCTAGCCCCGTCAATCCCGTTAATCCAGCAATATGCGTCAGATCGCTCACCGGCGTGTTGTTGAGGTTGAGCTCCGTCAACCCAGTCAGCCCCGCGATGGCGGAGAGGTCGGTGACAGGCGTGTTGCTGAGGTGAAGCTTCGTCAACGCGGTCAGTCCCGCGATGGGGGACAGGTCGCTGACCTGCGTGTTGCTGAGGTCAACCCCGGTCAAATTTGTGAGGTCGGCGATTTCTGGCGGTACCGTAGTCAGGGCGTGTGTTTCATGGGTGTCGAAGTCTAGTTCGTCCAATCCATCCTGCTTCGCCCGCGCGATCATCTTTTGCGCCCGCGCGTAGGCCTTGTCTGCGTCACTCATCACACCGCCCCTTGCGCCCTAGATGAGCACCCAAAATCAGATCGCCACAAACCCGTCGCTGGCGGGGTCGTAGGCCTCTAGCCCGCCTTCACCGATATTGTTCCACAGCCCGTGCAATGCCAGCATGTCATCCTCGACCGCCTTTTTGACAAAAGGGAAGCTCATCAGGTTTTCCAGCGAGATCAGCACCGACGCCTTTTCCAGCGCCCGTTTGCGTGTAGCGTCATCGCCCTGGGGCAGGTCTTCAAAGCCCGGGCGCAGGATATCCATCCAGCGGCCGATAAAGCTTGCACTTTCTTCCAGATGCGGGGCGTTGCCGGAACACATGTCATAGCAGCCTTCCACCCCGCCGCAGCCGGAATGGCCCAGCACCACCAGATGCGCGACCTTCAGCCCCGTCACCGCATATTCAATCGCCGCCGACGTGCCGTGATGATGCCCGTCGGGGTTAAAGGGCGGGACAAGATTGGCGATATTGCGGTGAATAAAGACCTCGCCCTGATCCGCCCCGAAGATCGAGGTGACATGCACCCGGCTGTCGCAGCAGGAAATCACCATTGCGCGGGGGTGTTGCCCGTCTTCGGCCAAACGCCTGTACCAACCCTTGTCCTCGGCATAGGTAGTGGCCTTCCAACCATGATAGCGTTTGGTCAGATAGGCAGGCAGCGGACGGGCGTATTTCATCACTTTTCCTCTTGTATTACCCCCGTAGATACGTCGCATTTTCCAGAATTTCGAGCGATTTTTGCTATTGGCCTCAACCTTCTGGGAACCTTGTTGCGGTAGTTCGGGGTCATGGAAAATATCACGCATCTCCGGCCTGCGGCCCCCGAACCCGATTTTGATGTTGTTGTCCTGTGCTGTCCTGACAGGCTGCATTTTGACCCGGCACCTCTGACCCGTCTTTTCAGTGAACGGGATTTCGCCGAAGCGGAGGAGGTTGTTTGCCGCGCGCTAGAGGATATCGCCCTGCGCCTGGAAATGCTGCAGAACTATCTGGCGGCGTCCGACTTCGACAATATGGCCAAACCGGCCCGCCGGATCGGGCTGGTCGCCGATCAGATCGGCCTGATGGAAGTATCCATCGCCGCCCACCATGTGGCAATCTGCCTGCATCAACGCGAAGGCGTGGCACTTGAGGCGACGATGGCCCGTCTTGAACGCAGCTTTGACGTGGCCGTGGCCGAGGTCTGGAATTTCCGCGAATATGAGGACTAGGGTCAGGACCCTAAGAATACCTTGCGCGACTGGCCGATATTCCAGGTCGCGCCGATCACTGCTTGCGGGCAGCATCAGGCAAGATAGTCTAGCGGTCGATGATCTCTGACAGGACTTGCCGATGCCCCTTGCCTTTGCGACCGACACTGATGCCGCCATCCCGATACATGTGATTGACGCCGATAAGGCCGATAGCGCCATCCCTGCGGCGGCCAAGGCATGGGCCGCAACACATGGCTTCAAAGGGGGCCTTGGTAAGGTCCTGACGGTTCCCGGCGCCGATGGACAGATCGCGATGGCGCTGGTCGGCTATGGCACAGCCGCAAAACGGGCGCGCGGGCGTTTTCACATGGGCACGGCAGCCGCCCGGCTTCCCAAAGGCGTGTACCGGATCGCAGCGGGACTGAATGACGCGGATCTGGAAGAGGCGGCACTCGCCTGGCTACTGGCGGGCTACAGCTTTGACAGATATCGCAAACCCAAGGATCCCATTGCCGCCCTCGTCCCGCCTGAGGGAATTGATGCCGAAAGGATCGCGACAATCGCCAATGGCGAGGCACTGACCCGCGATCTGATCAACACGCCGGCCTCTGACATGGGCCCGGACGAGCTGGAAGAAGCCGTGCGCGCCCTGACGGCAGATCACGATGCGACGCTGAATGTGATCACCGGCGACGATCTCATACCGGCAAACTTTCCCATGATCCACACGGTTGGCCGTGCCTCGACCCGCGCCCCTCGCCTGCTGGATATGCGCTGGGGGGAGACCGGGCCACAGCTGACCCTTGTCGGCAAAGGTGTGTGTTTTGATACCGGCGGGTTGAACATCAAGCCGGGCGGATCAATGGGGCTGATGAAAAAGGATATGGGCGGGGCGGCGACGGTGCTGGGGCTTGCGCATATGATCATGGGGCTGAACCTGCCCATCAGGCTGCGCGTTTTGATCCCGGCTGTCGAAAACAGCATTGATGGGAACGCGTTCCGGCCGCAGGACATCCTGACATCGCGCAAGGGGCTGACGGTCGAGATTAACAATACCGATGCCGAGGGCCGGTTGGTACTGGCCGATGCCCTGACCCTGTCGGATGAGGACGATCCGGATCTGGTAATTTCGATGGCCACGCTGACAGGTGCTGCAAGGGTTGCGGTCGGCCCGGATCTGTCGCCCTTTTTCACCGACAATGACGCGCATGCCGCCGCGATTGCGGCGGGCGGCGCGCAGGTCGCTGACCCGGTCTGGCGCATGCCGTTCCATGACCCTTACGAAGCGATGATCGAACCCGGGATCGCTGATCTGGACAATGCTCCAAAGGGCGGTTTTGCAGGTTGCATTACCGCTGCCCTGTTTCTGCGCCGTTTCGTTGAAAGCCCCTATGTCCATTTTGATATCTACGGCTGGCAGCCCAAGGCCGCCCCTGCCCGCCCGGCTGGCGGCGTTGGGATGGGGGCAAGGGCGGTGTTAGCGGCACTTCCCAAGCTGCTATCGCTATGACGGACCGGCGACTGACGCCCGCCAATGGCAGGGTCGCGGCGCTGCATCTGGCCGGACAGGTCGCGGCCGAAAAATACGTTGCAGGCACGGCAATGCAGATCGCAACGCCGGTGACTGATCTTTGCGCAGCACCCGAAGGCGCACGGGATCGGCAACTGTTGCTTGGTGCCGATGTCACCGTTTTCGAAGACCGGGATGGGTGGTCCTTTCTACAGGCCACCGACAATTATGTAGGCTACGTGCGCAGCGCTGATCTGGGACAAGTGCAGCCCGTCAGCCATTTCGTCGCAACCATGGGGACACATGCCTACAGCGCCGAGGATTTCAAATCACCCCAAGCACAGGCCCTGCCCTTCGGAACCCGCGTTGTGGTGCGGGACGAGCGCCGCAGGTTTTTTGAAACCAATGTCGGCTTTGTTCCGAAATCGCATCTGCGCAGCCTTGATCGGCCCTTTGCCGACCCAACCACAGTTGCACAACTGCATTTCGGCGTTCCGTATCTGTGGGGCGGAAATTCGACACGTGGGATTGACTGTTCAGGACTGGTGGCTGCCGCTTTGATGGCTTGTGACATCGCCTGCCCGGCTGATAGCGACCTGCAACGCGCGGGGCTGGGGGCGCCATTCGATGATGCCCCACGGCGCGGCGATCTGATTTTTTGGGAGGGGCATGTCGGGATGATGGTTGATGCAGATACCTTGCTGCATGCCAATGCACATCACATGGCGACCGTCTACGAACCGCTGGGCAAGGCGATCCTGCGGATCAGCGCGCAGGGGGACGGGCCTGTGCTGGTCCAAAAACGGCTTTAATCTATTTCGAGAATGATCAGCGCCATCGGCCCTTCGCGCCGTACCTAATCGACCGCGCGGATCAGTTTACGTTCCAGCACCCGCAGCACCTGGCGCAGATCGTTACCCCGCTTGAGGATT
Source organism: Yoonia sp. SS1-5 (assembly GCF_038443705.2). Lineage (NCBI taxonomy): Bacteria > Pseudomonadati > Pseudomonadota > Alphaproteobacteria > Rhodobacterales > Paracoccaceae > Yoonia > Yoonia rhodophyticola. The sequence continues at coordinate 1,982,688 of NZ_CP151767.2, forward strand.
TGCCCATCCATGCCAATCACCGCGTATTGCCCCTGGCGCAGGCGCAGTTTAGGGCGTTTCTCAATCCGGTAGAGCGGGTTTTCCGCCGTGCGTCGAAACACCGAAAAAACTGCCACGTCGCGTAGATTGGACATGCCGTAGTCACGCCATTCGCCAGCGGCAACCATGCGACCGTAAAGGCCGAGAATCACGTTTAGCTCTGTCCGGTGAAAGGCGACTTGGGTTGGGAAATGCAACGTCATGCCTCACCGTTGCGCTAATTTCCTTGAAAATCAAGGACCCCGCGCACGCCGCCTTTTTTTCGACGCAAAATGACCTCTGCGGCGCCTTTGGGACAGCCCACAACAGACACAAGTCACGCGCAGATTAGGGTCATAGCGAAATGCTACTCCGGTGTCGCGGTCAATAGCCCCCACCCAGTTCGCGGCACCGGAGACTTCGCTTATCCCCCTACTATAGCGTTTGACGAAATACCTGATACATCGAGCATCACGTAACGCGTTGAAATCTTTGATTTCAGGCAGCGTTACGTGATTCAGGTTTTTCGCATAACGCTTTAGCCGCAGGTAATGTCGCTGACCTTTTCGTCAGGGCCGATCTGGAAATTGATCCGCTCGGGCCGGAAATCCTGTGTTACCGCATCACCGGGCCGGATCACCCGGACCATGCGCATGATCAAAACCCGTTCCAACGCTGTGGCGTCCTGTCCGATCAGCTCGGCAAAGCGCGCGGCGCCGCACGTATCTGGCAGTTCTGGCGCGCTGCCAGGTATTTCGGTGGCGGGCGCACATGCGGCCAGCATCAAAAGGATCAATATACGTCTCATGCTCCTGATCCTGCCGCCGATTGGCGTGTCTGACAACAGCATGGTTGAAACTTGGCGACCTTTGCGTAATGTCCGCCACAATCATGAAGGAGACAGAATATGCGGACACGTGCAGCAGTTGCCATGGCGGCCGGTCAACCCCTCGCAGTGATGGAGGTGAATCTGGACGGCCCCAAGCACGGCGAAGTTCTGGTGGAAATCAAGGCCACTGGCCTGTGCCATACTGATGAATTCACCCGGTCCGGGGCCGACCCAGAAGGCGCGTTTCCCGCCATTCTGGGACATGAAGGCGCGGGCGTGGTGGTTGAGGTCGGTCCGGGCGTGACCAGTCTGGCGCCGGGCGATCACGTCATCCCGCTTTATACGCCGGAATGTCGTGAATGCGATTATTGCCTGAACCCCAAGACCAATCTTTGCCAAAAGATACGCAGCACCCAGGGCGCAGGCGTGATGCCTGACGGGACCAGCCGGTTTTCGATGCTCGATGGCACGCCCATCCTGCACTATATGGGCTGTTCCACCTTTGCCAATCACACGGTTCTGCCCGAAATCGCACTTGCCAAGGTTCGCAAGGACGCGCCGTTTGACAAGATCTGCTATATCGGCTGCGGCGTCACCACCGGCATCGGGGCGGTGATCAACACCGCCAAGGTCGAAATCGGCAGCCGTGCCATTGTCTTTGGGCTTGGCGGTATCGGCCTGAATGTGATCCAAGGCCTGCGGCTGGCGGGCGCCGATCAGATCGTGGGCGTTGATCTGAACCCCGGAAAGGTCGACATGGCGACCCATTTCGGCATGACCGATTATGTGAATCCCAAGGATGTCAGCGGCGATATGGTGGCCCATCTGGTTGAGCTGACAGGCGGCGGGGCTGACTATACGTTTGATGCCACAGGCAATGTCGATGTGATGCGCACAGCACTTGAGGCCGCCCATAAGGGATGGGGTGAAAGCATCATCATCGGCGTCGCGCCCGCCGGTGCCGAGATTTCAACCCGGCCATTTCAGCTGGTCACCGGGCGCAGCTGGCGTGGTACCGCCTTTGGCGGCGCCTCGGGCCGGACAGATGTGCCGAAAATCGTGGACTGGTACATGCAGGGCAAGATCGAGATCGACCCGATGATCACGCACAAACTGTCGCTGGATGAAATCAACCACGGCTTTGATCTGATGCATCAAGGCAAAAGCATCAGGGCCGTTGTCGAATTCTGATCACACCGCTCTGAACGCATTGGCCCGGTCGATGACCGGGCCTTTTGCATTTTGCGGGATCGCAGTGGCGCTGAACGGGCGCCGTCAATTTGCGACCAGTACCGCGCCGGGCATTGCCGCCCACGAAGAAAGCGCCTTCAGGGTCGCATCCATTTCAAAGGTCGCGGTGGGGCAGGCGCTGGCCAGCTTACTGAAAACAGCCCGGGTCGGATGGGATACTGATATCAGCGATCTGCTGGGCTGGTCACTGCGCCATCCCAATCCAGCCGCCCGACCTGTCACCATCGGCATGGTCGCCAGCCACAGCGCCGGCTTAACGGACGCTGCAGGCTATCTGATCCCGCCCGCGATGACGCTGCAAGACTGGTGCCAACACCGATCTGTCTTTGATGCCGAACCGGGGGCGCGGTTCGCTTATTGCAATCTGGGCTACATTGTTCTGGCGCAAGTGCTGGAAAAACTGTCAGGCAAGGCCTTTCCTCAAATGCTGACCGACTTGCCACAAGGTGCCGGGTTCAACTGGGCTGGTGTCGCAAGCGCCATACGCGCCGGCCGGTTGCCCACTTATCGGCAGCAACAGGGGAAATTTCAGCCACAGATAGACCACACCATCACGACGCCACCTGATGACGGGCAGCATCCGGGCATGTTTTCTCCGCAAGGGGGGCTGCGCTGCTCATTGCGGGGCTTGCTGGATATGGCCGAGGCGCTGGAAACGGCCGATATGACGCCGCTCTGGACACCCCAGATGGGCCCGGGCGACTATCTGGACGGCGCTTTTGAAAGCTACGGCGCGGGCCTTCAGATTTTTGAGCATCCTCGTTTCTACCCCCGCCCGCTGATCGGGCATTTCGGGAATGCCTATGGGTTCGCGGGCGGGATCTGGTTTGATCGCAAACGAGGCTGCAGTTTTGCCTATGCATTGAACGGGTTGCCAATGGGGGCAGAAAGTGATGCGGTTTTGGCAGAAGAAAACCGCATCTTTGATGTGATTGCAGAACTGGAAGGATAAACCATGGCAAAGGACCGCATGCTATTTGCTGTTCTGATCGACGCCGACAATATCCCGGCGAAACACGCCGGTGATATCCTGCGCGAGATCACGACATTCGGCGAACCGGCCCTGCGCCGGGTCTATGGCGACTGGTCCAGCAGCAATCTGAGTGCCTGGAAAAAGCAGGTGGTCGAATTGGGTCTGGTCGCCAATCAGGAAACCGCAAACACCAAGGGCAAGAATGCCAGCGATATCGGGCTGGTTATTGACGCAATGGACATCCTGCATACCGGCCGGTTCGATGGCTTTGTGCTTGTCAGTTCGGATAGTGATTTCACAGCCCTCGCAAACCGGTTGCGCGAAGACGGGGTCGAGGTGATCGGGATCGGCGAAAGCAAGGCCCCCATCAGCCTGCGCAATGTCTGCAACAGGTTTATCCTGATCGAAAACATCGTAGGGCCCGAAAAAGACACACCAAGCCCTGCAAAGCAGGATAAGGCGACTGGGCAAAAGACCAACAGTGGACAGACCGCCCTCAAAGCCGCCCCGCTCGTCGTGAAGGCGATGAACAGCATTGATCCAGAAGGCGAATGGTATTCGCTGGGTCAGCTGGGCCAGTATATCACGCGGGCAAACCCGGATTTCGATCCGCGCACCTATGGCAGCGCAAAGCTAAGCGATCTGCTGTCAAAGAGCGGGCGGTTTGAACTGCGCAAGGGTCAGGGCAACCATATGGAAGTGCGCCGACTGGATTAGGGTCAGGCCCCGTACCGGGCCAGGAACACATCAACCGCACCATTCACGACCCTGTCCTTTTCAGCCGGGGTGAACTCATCCGCCATGTTGAAGACCATGCGCGGGAAAAGGTCAGCTTTGCAAAGCTCGTGGAACTGGTCTGCGGCCAGGGTCATGTCATCAATCTTTAATTCCCCGCGCGCGACCGCCTTTTCGAAAAAGTCGACGATACGCCCCCGGATCAGCATCGGACCGCTTTCATAGAATTCCCGGCCAAGCTCGGGGAACCTGTCGCTTTCGCCGACGCAAATCCTGAAAATGCGCTTGCCAAACTGCGACGTGATGAAATTGACCATCTGCATCGCAATGCTTTGCAACACATCCTGCACCGGCGCATCCATGTCGATGCTTTCCAGCGCGCGATCTGCCTGACGCTGGCATTCCGTCCGGGCGACCTGCATGAAAAGAAAGCGTTTGTCTGGAAAATAACTATAAAGCGTCGCCTTCGAGACATTCGCAGCGCGCGCAATATCATCGACAGAGGCACCTTCGAAACCATCAGACATAAAGACCTGCCTGGCACCATCCAGCACCTGATCAAACTTCCGGCCTTTTTTTGGTTCTGCTGACCCGTCAGGCATATGTCCCCTCTCTCCCCCGTGCTGGAGCATCATAAACTGAACGGTTCACTTCGGGCAAGGCGTTTGCGGCAGCGGATCGCCAGGGGATGCTGGTGATCCGCTGCCATCAAGGCGCTAGTTTGCGGGGATGGCGCAAGCGGCACCTGTGACGGATGTCAGTTCCACACAGTTCTGCGTGGCCTCTGGTGCGGGTTTTTCCGGATATGTCAGAACCGGAAAATCAACAATCAGTGAAATTGCAGACGCTGGCGCGGCAATTGTCAGACCTGCAGCGGCGAGAGCGGCGAAAACAAGATGTTTCATCGGTGATTCCTTCAGATTTCGATAAAAACTAAACTAAACTGATCAGTTTAATTATCAAGTAAAAAATGAACTGAGTAGTTCAGTTTTTTGGATTGCCACTTTGGCGGGATCGTCTAGTTTAGAACCATTCTAATAAATGAGGTGCAGTGATGATCCCCGGATTTGCAAACCGCCGCCGGTTCAAGGACTTGTCAGAGCAGGAAATTCTGGCCCTTGCAATCTCGTCTGAAGAGGATGACGCGCGGATCTACCGATCTTACGCGGGGCTGTTGCGAGCAGACTATCCTGCATCTGCGGCCGTGTTCGATGGCATGGCCGAAGAGGAAGATGATCACAGGCGTCGTCTGATTGATCTTCACACTGCGCGTTTTGGTGCGGTGATTCCGCTGATCCGCCGTGAACATGTCTCTGGTTATTATGCACGCCGCCCCGTCTGGCTGGTGGAAAATCTGGGGCTGGCGCGCATGCGCGACGAAGCCGCCGGTATGGAAAGGGACGCACAACGTTTTTACGAAACAGCCGCCGCGCAGACATCGGACGCGGCAACGCGCAAACTGCTCGGCGATCTTGCAGCGGCCGAGGCAGGGCATGGCGAAAGGGCTGATGCCTTGGCCGATGAACATCTGGCCGGCGATACCCGGACCGAAGAAGAGGCCGCCGCGCACCGGCAGTTTATCCTGACCTGGGTGCAGCCCGGCCTTGCCGGTTTGATGGATGGATCCGTCTCGACCCTGGCGCCGATATTTGCCGTTGCCTTTGCAACGCAGGATACATGGACCACATTTCTGGTGGGGTTGGCTGCATCTGTGGGTGCGGGCATTTCCATGGGCTTTACCGAGGCTGCATCAGATGATGGGCAAATCTCGGGGCGCGGATCACCCTATAAACGGGGGTTGGCCGCCGGGGTCATGACCACGATCGGCGGGTTGGGCCATGCGCTTCCTTATCTGATCACGGACTTCTGGACGGCGACGATCATTGCGCTGATCGTTGTGTTTGTCGAACTTTGGGCCATTGCATGGATACAGAACCGCTATATGGAAACGCCCTTCGTCAAGGCCGTCTTTCAGGTCGTGCTGGGTGGCGCGCTTGTGTTTGCCGCGGGTGCCCTGATCGGGTCTGGCTAGACGTCACGCACCATCGTGGTGGATGCGTTAAACCGAAAGATCAGCCGCAACATGCCAATGGAACGGGTCCGCTGTTCGACGAACCCTTCATGAAGATACAGCGCCCGCGCCCGTGGATTGGTGTCGATCACATCCAGCCGGACCTGCCGATACCCTCGGCTGCGGGCCTCGGCGTAGACGGCGCGCAACAGTGCCGTGCCAACCCCTTGGCCCCGCGCCTCGGGGGCGACAAAGATGCCGTCCATCAAAAATCGCTGATTTTCGACATCCCGTTCCAACAGCGCAAGAATCAGAATGCGGATCGAGGCACCCACCACCCCATAGACCATGCGCAGATCGGAAAAACCGCCCCCCACAAGCGCGCCCTGCGCCGTTTTGAAGCCAGCCACACCCAGCAAGCGGCCATTGTCATCATGCGCACATATCCCGTGGTCGGATCGCATGACATTGCCAATAAATGTCAGTGCCCGGTATTTTGGCCCCATCACAAAGCCAAGCTTTTCGCCAAAGGCCTCCCAATACAGTGCGGCAACCTCTGCCCTGTTTGCGGCTGGAATACCCGTGGTAACCTTCATATCCCAAAACTGCTGAACGGGATAAAGCGGATCGGATCGCCGGGCTTGATATCGCGCGCACGCTCGTCAAGCTCGACCAGTCCGGTGGCCCAACTGGCGCCCGAGACACGCCCGGACCCCTCGAAAGGGAAGATCGCGACACGCCCGTTGCTGATCCGGGCGCGCAGGTATTCCCGGCGCCCCGCCTTCTTTTTCTTGGTGAAATTGGCACGGGCGGTGAATCCTTCGGGCGCGGGCCATCTTCCACCTGCAAGAACCTCCAGCGCTGGCCGGGCAAAGACCAGCGCACAGACCAGTGCTGCGACCGGATTACCGGGCAGGCCAAAGACAGGCTTGTCCTGCCACAATCCCATCGCCATGGGACGCCCCGGTTTCATCGCAATCCGCCAAAGTGCAAATGTGCCTGTATCCTCCAGCAAGGATGACATGTGATCTTCATCACCCGCAGAGGCACCGCCAGAGGTGATGATGACGTCGCATTGCCCGGCCCCGTCATCCAGGATGCCGCGCAACTTGGCCTTGTCGTCTGGCGCCCGGCCAAGATCGACAACCTTATGCCCCCAGGCTGCTACAATTGCCGACAACATTGGGTGGTTGGCATCAAAAATCTGCCCGGCCCCGGTTGGCTGACCCGCCGTAACAAGTTCGTCACCGGTCGACAGGATGCCAACGCGCAACTGGGTCTGGACCTCAAACGCGCCAATCCCGGCAGAGGCGCCCGTTGCAAGATCGGCGGGTGTCAGGCGCCGCCCTGCCCGCAAAATTCTCTTGCCTGCGCGCATGTCTTCTGCAGCCTGCCGCACATTGGCCCCCTGACGCAGCGGCCCTTGAAAGGTCACCCTTTTGTCGGTGACATGGGCGTCTTCCTGCAAGATGACAGTATCCACACCCTTTGGCAGATCAGCACCGGTCAGGATACGCAGCGCGTGGCCTGCCTTGACCTTGCCCTTGAACGGGTGGCCAGCAGCGGCCCGCCCGGACTGCAGCGACATGATATGGTCACCCTCTTCGGCTGGTCCGGCAAAGCCATAGCCATCAACCGCAGCATTTGATGTTGGCGGGTGCGACCGCGCCGCGATGACATCCGTGGCCAGAATACGCCCGGCCGCCTCTGCCAATGGCACTGTTTCCACATCGGTCGTGGCGGACAGATTTTCGCGCAGATGGCGCAAGGCCGTTGCAACAGGTGTCCAATCCACCCCCGGTGGCAACGCAAAGCAATCATTGCGCAAGGGCGGGGCCGCAACAGGGCCGACCGCTGCCTTGGTCAGCAACTTTTCCTGCCCCAGACCAAGGATCGACCCTTCGGCGGTGATCGGAACATCCAGCAAATTCTGCAGCTCGGCGGGCGAAAGGGCCGACAGCGCCTGCGCCAGGGTAAAGACCTGATGGGCATCCTTGATCCGGTCATCCGGCTGGGTCACGGCGATGACTTTGCTCAGCAAGGATGGCCAGACCTCGACCAAGGCGATGTCGCCGGACAATGGCTCGAACGGCCAGACGAATGCGTCAAAGGCCTTGCGCAGACGCGACAGCATTGGCAGCCCCATGATCACCTGGGACCCGACCGCCCCAGCACCCGCAAGCTGCCAGACAGGAAAGGCACCCTTGGCCATCTCCTCGGCAGCGCGTTTTTCGGGCATGCCATGCCCCCGGCGGCTATTGCCCTTGCGCGGCAGGCGCTTGATATCGCGTTTCAGCCCATTGCCCCAGAAAGGCCCCGCACCCGGAAACATCGCATTGATCTCGCCGGCCAGATCGAACCGGTTATTGGCTTTCGGGCTGTCTTCAACCCGGTCGGCAAACCAGTCCCAGATGGCAAACGGGTCATCCGATCCGGTCAGAACCTTGCCAAAACCGGCCGGATAGCCAAAGGCAAAATCAAAACCGGCCATGACGCGGCGCTTGGCCTTGCGTTCATCTGACAAAAAGGCCGTGATCCATTCCTCGGCGACTTGACGGTTGCGCAGGTAGACGGGTTCTTCGGCCTTTCCCTTGCGGGCGACTCCGGCCCAGATCGCATCTTTCTTGGGGGCCAGCCCGCGATCATTGCCACCGGACCAGTCCACGATCAGGAAAGTATCAAAATTCATAAACCTACCTCTGACAAAATGAAGTCTGCCACCGCCCGCGTCGCATCAAGATCGAAAACAGGGCGGTCCAGGTCAAGCGGCACGTCACTTGCGACCGCACGGATGGTCGGATCGTTGCGCGCAATCAACGGATTGCCGGTTTCCTGACGGTAGGCTTCCACTTTTGGGTGGGCGTCGCGTTTATATCCTTCAACGAGGACCAGATCGACGGGATCAAGCTTGGCCAAGAGGTCGGTCAGCGATGGCTCGGCCTGATCGCCAAGTTCGCTCATCAACGCCCAGCGCGTATTTGATGCCAGCAAGACCTGACTTGCGCCCGCAGCGCGGTGCCGGAAACTGTCCTTGCCAGGCTGATCGACGTCAAAACGGTGGTGGGCGTGTTTCAGCGTCGACACCTGCAAGCCACGCCCGGTGATGTCGGCCACCAGCCGTTCCATCAGGCCCGTCTTGCCCGCATTTTTGTAACCGACGACCCCGTAAACTCTCATAGCATTGCCTCTGCGGTTTTCAGATCATCGGGTGTGTTGACGTTGAAGAATGCCGCGTCATCGGGAAATTCGGCCGTTGCGGCACCATGTGCATCGGTCCAGGCCACAACCTTCCGCAAACCGCCCTGCAAGGCGGTGCGCAGATCCGCGCGCTTTGCAACCGGCCAGAAACCAAAGGTGGGATGCCGCCCGTCAGGGGTTGCCGCGAGTGCCAGATCAGCGCCCGCCTCTTCGGCGGCGCGCATCAGTTGTGGCACCAGATCACACGGGAAAAACGGGGTATCGGCCGCGGCCGTGACGATGTGATCTGCGCCCTGTGCAGCAGCCCAATCCAGTCCGGCCAGAACGCCCGAAAGCGGCCCGGCAAAGCCGCCGATACTGTCCGGAATGACCGGCAGCCGCAGATCGGCAAATCGGGTCGCGTCACCATTGGCATTCAGTGCCAGACCAGCCACCTGCGGTTCCAGCCGGTCGATGACATGAGACAGGATCGTCCCCTGCCCCAGGCGCAGCAGCCCCTTGTCCCCACCGCCCATGCGGGTCGCCTGGCCGCCGGCCAGAATAACGCCAAGTGGTTGCATCATCCTAACACGCTGCCCCACAGGCGCGTCGGGGCCAATGGATCGCCATCATGCCGCTCCCTTTCGCCCGCTCTTGCGCGGCTCATCAGCCACCTGCGCGGGATCGGCATCGCGGATCAGCCGGTTTTCCCCTGACAGGCAGACAAAGCGCTGCCCCTTCATGCGGCCAATCAGCGTCAGCCCGACTTGCTGTGCGATCTCAACACCCCATGCGGTAAAACCCGAGCGGGACGCCAGCACCGGAATGCCCATCAGGGCGGTCTTGATCACCATCTCCGAGGTCAGCCGCCCGGTTGTGTAAAGCACCTTGTCAGCGGCAGACACGTCTTCGGAGAGCATCCAGCCTGCAATCTTGTCCACTGCGTTGTGACGACCCACATCCTCCATATAGACAAGCGGGCGGGACCCCTGACACAGGACCGTGCCGTGAATTGCACCGGCTTCCAGATACAGCGACGGGGTCCGGTTGATCCGGGCCGCCAGGGCATAAAGATCGGTGGTGCGGACCTGCATGTCAGGCAACACCACGTCATCCAGCCCATCCATCATGTCGCCAAAAACGGTGCCAACCGCGCAGCCGCTGGTGCGGGTCTTCTTCTTCAGCTTGTCTTCGTAGCTTGTGGTCCCCGTGGTGCGCACCACGACGGTCTCAAGCTCTGCGTCATAGTCGACGCCCTTGATCACCTCATCTGCCAGAAGCATCCGTTGATTGCGCAGGAACCCAAGGGCCAGATATGCGGGGTAATCCCCAATCGTCATTGCCGTAACAATTTCCTGCCCATTCAGGAATATGGTCAGCGGGCGTTCCTCGACCACATTCAAGGTTACGGGCTGGCCGTGGTGATCGGTGCCGACAACGGCGCGGGTCAGACCTGCCCCCGCCGGGTCAGGCGCAATCAGATAATCGGACATGTCGTCAAGTCGCGCCAATTGTCATTCTCCCATGGCCCGGCTAAGCCTGTGTCAGCGCGCTCAAGCTAGGGCAATCACATGACAGTTTCCACCGCCAAAGCACCCGCAAGAAACGCCTTTTGGGCAGGGTTTCGCGACGGGCTGCCCTTTATCTTTGTCGTCATCCCGTTTTCGATGTTGTTCGGGGTTGTGGCAACAGATGCCGGACTGACGCTTGCCCAGGCGATGGGATTCACCGTTTTGGTGATCGCGGGGGCGGCCCAGTTTGCGGCGCTGCAAATGATGATGGAAAACGCGGCCTTGCCGCTGGTCATGCTGGCGGCCCTTGCGGTGAATTTGCGCATGGCGATGTATTCAGCCTCGCTCGTGCCCTATCTGGGGGCGGCCCCGCTATGGAAACGCGCGCTGGTGGCTTATCTGAATTTTGACCAGACCTATCTGACCAGCATCACCCGGTACGAGGCGCGGCCCGAGATGTCCGTCTCGCAGCGGTTTTTGTACTTCATGGGTGTCGCCGCACCGATTACGCCACTTTGGTATGGGATGACCCTGTTGGGCATCCTTCTGGGATCGTCCGTGCCTGACAATTGGGCGCTGGATTTCATCCTGCCGATTACATTCCTGGCGATGGTCGGGCCAATGCTGAAGTCGCTGGCGCATCTTGCGGCCGCGGCAGTATCGGTTGTGGTCGCCCTGCTGCTGATCGGGCTGCCATCGGGAACCGGATTATTGATCGCGGCAGGGGCGGCCATGGTCACGGGCGCCGCGGTCGAAACCTGGCAGGAGCGCCGGCAATGACCTACACGACCGGGGAAATCTGGCTGACCATCGGCGTTCTGGCCATCGGCACATTCCTGATCCGTTTCTCATTTCTTGGATTGATCGGCGACCGGCCAATGCCCGCAATCGTGTTGCGGCTGTTGCGGTTTACGCCTGTAGCGGTCCTGCCCGGCATGGTGGCGCCACTGGTGCTGTGGCCAGCGGCGACCGGCGGAACGCCTGATCCGGTACGGATGATTGCGGCGGCCGCAACCATGGGCATCGCCCTTTGGACCCGGAATGTGCTGTGGGGAATCATCGGCGGGGCCGCGACACTTTACGCAGGTCTGGCCATCACTCCGTTTCTTTGAGAGCTTCGGCGATTTCGCGGGCGGCGATGCGTTTGTCATCCGCATCGGTCTCGCGATACTCGCGGGTCGTGACCCCGGGCAATTCGCCGAATGCGTCCGACAAGGTGCCGGGAAACCACGTCTGCGGTAGGCTTTGAAACCCCGGAAGCGCGCGCAGGATGCGTGATGTTGTCCGGGTGCAATTGGCCTGCGCCACTGGCCCGGCCTTCATCGACAGGTTCAGCGCCATTTCTGCGACTTCGGGGCTGACCTCTATCCGTTGCCCGACAACATAGTAGGTCACCCGCGCATGAAAGCTAACATAGTAGCGTTCAAGTTCCGGTGTGACGCCGAACAGAACATCGTTGCGTTCAGGCATCCGCGACTGCACCCAGGATCCGGCCGGATCCCACATCACCCGCTGGCTGGCATCAATCATCAATGCGGTATGCGCCCCGTTGTCGGAGCCCACATTCCGCATCGTATAAAGTGTCAGTGATTTGGGGCCTGTGCCACGATAAATTGCGCGCGCCACAACGTCATCAGGGGCCCACACCTCTTGCGCGGTGCAGGCCGACAGCGCCAATGGCAGCCCGATCAGAAACTGGCGTCGTTGCAAGGGAACAGTCTAGCCGTTCACAAGCGCAATAAAGATCAGCACCAGAATGCAGATAATCGTACCCTTGGTGACCATGCTGATGAACCCGGCAAAGGTCTTTTCCTGAACGCTGATGTCCATTTCACCATGTTTATGTTCAGCCATGTCGCGGCCCTTCTCTATCCTGTTTCGACAATCGCATAGACCATAAATATCGCGCTGTCACCCGGTCAGGTGGTCACATCCTCTGATCGTTCCAGCCCTGCCGCCAATCGAAAGCCGATCCGCTTGGGCTCGGGCTGATCAATATGCTTGGGGCTGGCAATCAGGGTGACGTTCAACTGGCTGACATGCTGGATCAACTGGGTCTTTGCGCCCGCTTCGCTGGTTCCGTAATAGGTAACGATATCGGGGTCGTAATAACCCAACCCTTCGATCCGGATCACGCCCGTATTGCCCCCTGCCAGACCCATGCCAACCTCGTGATCATTATCCAGCTGCTTTTCGAAGTTCTGGATATACATGATGATCCGCTCATAGGCCCATTGGGCGGGGCTTTTCTTGGCGACAGGTTCGGCCAGGGCCTTGGGCATGTCACCTTGCGACGCGCAAGGCACATCAGGGTCGGTATGCACCTCGCGGATCATCGGCAGGATATCGTTTTCCAGCAGTTCCGCCGAGGTATCAATGCTCATCGTGTCTTTGGTCATAAGGGTACCGCCGTTGTTTCCTTGATTTCTTCCATAACGAAACTGGCAGAGATATCCGAGACAGAAATCCGTGATGTCAGGCGTTTATAAAACGCATCATAGGCCGGCACATCCGCCACCCGGACCCGCAGCACATAGTCCAGATCACCCGTCATACGATACGCCCCCACCACTTCGGGCAGGCTGCGCAAGGCTGTCTGGAACTTTTCCATCCATTGCGCATCATGTGCATTCGTCCGGATCATGACCATGGCGGTCAGCGGCACGCCAGCCTTTTCCGGATCAACCAGCGCAACCCGTCCGGTTATGATCCCCGCCTTTTCCATCAATTTGATTCGCCGCCAGCAGGCATTGCGGGACAGGTTCACCATTTCGCTGATGTCATCGACCGAAAGCGCGGCATCATTTTGCAAAAGCCGCAAGATCGCACGATCAATGATGTCTATAATTTCTGCCATTATTGGGATGGTATCCCAATAATACAGCAAAGGGCAATCATATTTGGGATCATTCTAACTGCTTCTTCGCATAATCTATGCTGACCCAGCAGAGGATTTTGCCATGTCAGACGTCAGCCGCCCAGCCGCCCGCAACAACCCGCTGATTGCGATATTCTGCGATCACCCGGCCACCGTGAACGAAAGCTATCTGGGCCACATGCGCTTTGCCCTGAGCTTTGCCTTTTGGTTGGGTATGGCGACGGTCGCGGCACTGATCCATGCGCTGGTGCCGGCATTGTGCGAAACAACGGCCAGCCGCATTCTTAAACGGTTACATGCAAAAATCGCGCAGCGGCACTAGATCGTCTGATACAGCCACGCACCGTCATCGTTCAGCTGACGGCTGACCTGCCCCGCATGATACAAGTGGTTTACATGGGCCACCGCCTCGACCAATGCCAACCCATATTCGCCAGCGCCGATCTTGCGCTTGAATAGCGGCGCGAAACACTCGCCCGCGCTATGCGGGACGGCCAAGTGATCCATAAGCCGCGCCAAGGCGCCGTGGTGGTTGTCGGTCATCTGCTGCAAGCGCAGCGGAAGCCCGGTAAAGGGCAGTTTGTGCCCGCCCAGAACCAGTTGATCAGCATGGGCAAAGGGGCGCAACCGCTCGCATGCCTCCAGCCAATCTGCCACCGGGTCGGCCTCTGGCTCTGTCGGATAGACGCCCAGATTGGGGCTGATGGATGGAAGGAGTTGATCACCACCAATCACCAAATTGTCGTCGCGGCACCAGAATGTGGCATGCTCAGGCGCGTGTCCATTGCCCATCCTGATGTCCCAGACACGGCCGCCAATGGTGATGGTCCCGCCCTCAACCAGGCGCGAGAACCCCAGCGGCAAGGGTGCCACGCAATCTGCAAAGTTGAACGGGCGTTCCGCCTGACGCTTGGCCAATACGGCAGGGTCCATCCCGGCCCGGCGATAAAACGCCATAGTTTCGGGCGGATAGCTATCCTGTACATCCAGCGTCAGCATCCGTGCCATCAGCCAACCGGTGCGTGGCATATGCAAGGTCGCCCCATTGCCCACGAACCACCCCGCCAAGCCAACGTGATCAGGGTGATGATGGGTCACAATCACCCGGCTGACGGGCTTGCCCGCAAGCGGGCCTTCCAGCAATGCGGCCCAGATCGCACGGGTCCGCTTGGACGCAAAGCCCGTATCAACCATTGTCCAGCTGTCGCCGTCATCCAGCGCGTAGACGTTGACGTGATCCAGCGCCATTGGCAGCGGCAGGCGCATCCACAGCACACCATCGGCGATCTGCGTAGCTTCACCTTCTGCAGGCGGTTCCGGAAACGGGTACCGGATACCGCTGGACCCGTCAGGCATCAGGCCGCAAGCTCGTCTGCTGTGATTGCCATCAGGTCATCGGCCCCTTCACGTGCATGGGTCAACAGACCCGCATGTTCCGGCAATAGCCGCTTTATGTAGAAAGCCGCAAGTCTAGCGCGTGCCGCATCGCCGGCCATGGCAGCGGCAAGGTGAACATGGCCACCCAACACCCGCGCAAAGGCACGCAGGTAAGGCACCGCCCCTGCAAACCGGTTATTCAGGTCATCCTGCGCCACGAGCCATTCCGTTGTCTCGCGCAGGGTCTCTGCGGCCTGCCAGACCGCTTCGGCCAATGCGGGATGCGTGGCTTTTGCGGCTTCTGCGCCCTGTTCGATCTCTTCGAGCAGGCGGAAAGCGGCGTCGCCGCCATCCATCAGCTTGCGTGCGACCAGATCCATGGCCTGAATGCCATTTGTGCCTTCGTAGATTGTCGCAACCCGAACATCCCGGGCATATTGGGCTGCGCCGGTTTCTTCGATGAACCCCATGCCGCCATGTATCTGAATACCGGTCGCCGCCGATTCGACCCCGATATCCGTCCCAAAAGCCTTGCTGATCGGGGTCAGAAACGCCGCACGGGCCTGCCACATGTCGTCACCGGTCGCCGTTGCCATATCAATGGCGACCGCGTTCATCAGGGATATCGCGCGGGCGGCGAAAACCTCTGCCTTCATCGTGGCGAGCATCCGGCGCACATCTGCATGTTCAACGATCATGCCCGATCCGGGCGCACGGCCCTGTTTGCGGTCCTGCGCATAGGTCAGCGCATGTTGAAACGCCGCCTCGGCCACGCCGATCCCCTGGGTCGCAACGCCAAGGCGCGCGTTGTTCATCATCGTGAACATCGCGGCCATCCCGCCATGTTCCGGACCCACCAACCAGCCGGTCGCCTTGTCATATTCCATCACCGCGGTGGGTGAGCCATGCAGACCCATCTTGTGTTCTAGGCTGACCACCCGCAGGTCATTACGCTTGCCCAATGTGCCGTCAGCGTTGGGAATGATCTTTGGCACCATGAACAGGCTGATCCCTTTCGTCCCCGGCACACCATCTGGCAAGCGCGCCAACACCAGATGGCAGACGTTTTCGGTGAAATCATTGTCGGCCCAGCTGATATAAATCTTCTGGCCGGTGATCGCATAAGTGCCATCGCCATTCGGCTCGGCCTTGGACCGCAAAGCGCCCACATCCGATCCGGCCTGCGGTTCGGTCAGGTTCATCGTGCCGCACCACTCGCCGGAAATCAGTTTCGGCAGATAGAGGTCTTTCAGCGCGTCAGATGCGTGATGTTCCAGCGCCTCGATCTGGCCTTGGGTCATCAGCGGGTTCAGCTGCAACGCAAGGCAGGCCCCCGCAACCATGTCATTCACCGCCGTGGTCAGCGTTATGGGCAGTCCCATACCACCCACCGCAGGCGCAGCTGACATGCCGATCCATCCACCCTCTGCAATTGCCTTATAGCCATCGGCAAACCCGGGGGACGTGCGCACGACGCCATTTTCCAGATGCGCCGGGTGCAGATCACCCTGCCGGTTCAACGGCGCCAACACATCGTCACACAGCCTGCCGGCCTCTGTCAGGATCGCGTCAACCATATCAGGCGTGGCTTCGGCAAAGCGGTCAGTGCCGCTGACATCGGCAAAACCAACCACATGATCCATCAGGAACCGAAAATCATTCACAGGAGCGCGATAAGGCATTTGGATATCTCCGATTTGGGCGCGTCTTGGCAATGCCAACAGGTCCGGCTATGCATCAGATCGTCGGATCACACCCTAAACCACCCCCACAGCCCATCAACAGAAACGCCACGTCATGACTGATGCGCCAGAGAACACAATACGGCCGGACGCAGCAGGATTGGACGCAGCCGCCGCAATGTTGCGCGCAGGCCAGCTTGTCGCCTTCCCGACCGAGACGGTCTACGGGTTGGGCGCCGATGCACGCAATGATCATGCGGTCGCGCGCATTTTTGCGGCCAAAGGCAGGCCCAGTTTCAACCCGCTGATCGCACATGTTCCCGATATGGCATTTGCCAAAACGCTTTGCGTTTTTGATGCGGCCGCCAGCAAACTTGCCAGCACGTACTGGCCGGGGGCGCTGACGCTGGTCTTGCCCATGCGGGATGATGCGGGCATATCGCGTCTGGTGACTGCCGGTCTGGGCACGCTGGCGATCCGCGTTCCCGACCATGAAGTGGCCCACGGGCTGCTTGCGCGTTTTGCGGGGCCCATCGCAGCCCCATCCGCCAATCCATCGGGCCGTATCAGCCCCACAACTGCGGCGCATGTCCGGGGCGGGCTGGGCCCCAAGGTCGATGCGGTGATTGACGGCGGACCGTGCGGCGTTGGTGTGGAATCCACGATTGTCAGCTGTGTCGGCACACCCACATTGCTGCGCGCAGGGGGTATCCCGACCGAGGCATTGGAAGCCTGCCTCGGGCAGCCGCTGGCAGCACCAGCCGCGCAGGATGCGCCGATTGCGCCGGGACAGCTTGCCTCGCATTATGCGCCGCGCGGGTCGGTGCGCCTGAATGTCACAACACCGGAAAGCGACGAAACCCTGCTTGGATTTGGCCCGGTCGAGGCCGCACTGAACCTGTCCCCAACAGGGGACCTGACCGAAGCAGCCGCACATCTTTTTGCCTATCTGCACCAGCTGGACAGGAAAGGCGTGCGGCGCATCGCGGTTTCCCCCATTCCGGAACACGGGCTTGGTCGCGCAATCAATGACCGGTTGCGCCGGGCTGCGGCCCCCCGGTAACACCACTGGACAGGATCACGACGCACGCTAGGCTGCGGGCATGAGCCACACACCCCATTTTGCCGATCCCGCACCCCGTGGGTTATGCACCGATTGCGGGGTGTCGCGCATGGCGAACCCGGGCGATTGCGGACATGCCTGCCAATTCATCAAGCCCGACTATCCAAAATTCGAGGCCCGGGTACATGGGCGCATCGCGGGATCAGACGCGGATGAACCCTTTTTCGGGGTCACATCCACCATGTATCGCGCGGCATTACGCCCCCCGCGCGAAGGGGCGCAATGGACCGGCCTGACCACGCGCCTGGCAGAACGGTTGTTGCAGACCGGGGCGGTCGACGCAGTCCTGACAATGGTGCCGGATCCGGATGACCGCTGGCGCCCACGCCCTGCTTTGATCACCGACCCCGACGACATGACCGAGGCGCGGGGGATGCGTATGGGCTACGCGCCGCTGCTGGCACTCCTCGAACCGGCCCGCGAGGCCGGGCATAGCCGGATCGCGGTGATCGGCATTCCGTGCCAGATTTACGCATTACGCGCACTTGAGGAAAAACTGGGCTTTGATCGAATTTATGTGATCGGCACCCCATGCTCGGACAACACTACGACCGAGAACTTTCATGGCTTTCTGGCCCGGCTGACGGACCAACCCGAGACGGTGACCTATCTGGAATTTCGCGCGGATTACCATGTCGAACTGCGGTTCGCGGATGGCACGCAACGGCTGATCCCGTTTCTGAAACTGCCGATCAGTGACTTGCCGCCGGATTTCTTTCCGCTGACCTGCAGAACATGCGTCGACTATACCAACCGGCTGGCGGATATCACGGTCGGCTATATGGGTGGCGAAGGTCTGCAATGGGTGATCGTGCGCAATGCGCGAGGGCAGCAGATGCTGGACGCTTTGGGAAAAGAGGTGGCGTTACAGGCACCCGGATCATCGGGCAAACGCGCTGGATCCGTGAAGGGTTTCGTTGAAAATACCCGCCGCGCGGCAGGCGGTCTGCCGCTGCGACGCATGCCCAACTGGCTGCGCGGTATCATGGGGTGGCTGATGCCAAAGATCGGCCCGCGCGGGCTTGAATTTGCGCGGGCGCGGGTCGAAATGAAAGCGGCTGAAACCGTCCTGCATCTGCGCCGGGAAGAACCGGCAAAGATGAAAAACATGGTGCCGAAACATGTCTGGAACCTCGCCCAGCCCTACGGGCTGACGCCGGAAGCAGGCGAAAAAGTAGACCCGGATGCCAACGGTTAGTCGGCGCTGTAGACCCCAAAAATACTGCGCCCGCCGCCACTTTCAGTGACGCGTACGACGCCGCCTATTTCGGCACCTTCAGGCCCAAAGAACTGACCACTTGTTCCGCCGGTGGAGCCACCACCATCGAGTTCAAATGCCTCACCCGTTGTCGTCACCGACCCGCCGGTAAAGCGGGTTCCCGACAGGACACCATTGGTGATGGTGATCGTGCCTGCGTCGGTCACGCTGGTCGTGGTGCCACCGTCGGTACGGGTGCCGTCGAAGCTGTCAAAATCGCTGCGAATACGGCTGTTTTCGAAATCCGCCGTGATGCGTACATCGCCGTCCAGGTTATAAAGCTCTGCACCATCGGCAACGGTCAGCGACACGCTGCCCCGATAGACCGGATTTCCAGTCGTGGGCAGATCGCCCGTGTTCGTCACCTGCCCGACGACACCAAACAAATCATCCGTGGCGGTGCCGGCGGTCCGGAAAATGCGCAGGTGGTCCGTGCCGTCTGGATTGGTCAATGTGGCTGTCCCACCACCATCCAGCGTCACAGTCGTGCGGGCGGCGTTGATCGCGCCGCGCAACGTGCCGCTTGTGACGGTGTTGGCGTCATGATCCAGTGTTCCCGCGTCACCGCGCGCAAGTGTGCCATCATTTGTGATGGCAACAAATTGCAGGTCCGTTGCCTCGGTCGCGGTCGTGTCAGCAAGCGGGACGTAGACCTGATCGACAGGCATGCCCGTATTGTCGCTACCGCCGCCGCCACCACCGCAGGCCGCAAGACCAATCATCGCCATGGGCGCCAGCCACTTGCCCGTCATCATAGCAGGAAATCCCCTGATGTGAGGTCGGCCGCAACCAGCCCGATAAAATGAATTTCCGTGCCTTGATCGGCGAATACCGCATGTCCGCCAATATCGTCGATGTGATCAAAAACATCCGCCCCGGACCCGTAACCGAAATCTGTCAGGTCGATCAGGTCAATGCCGCTTTCAAAATCGGCACCGATTGCCGTTGTCGCGGCTGGATTGTCCGCCTGGATATCAAGCGTGGCAATTGTGTTCACGCCCCCGGCCGTCACAAACACGAATGTGTCCGCACCACCGCCACCCTCAAGGAAGTCATCGCCGGTTCCGGCGATGAGCGTGTCACGCCCGTAGAAAAACGCACCAGACGGATCGCCGCGCAAGCTGTCCTGCCCCGCGCCGCCATCCAGCTGGTCATTGCCGATCCCGCCCAGCAGGATATCGTCACCCGCATCGCCGCTGCCAATCGTGCGCCCGATCCCGCCAACAATCAGATCGTTGTCTTCGCCGCCCTGCAGGGTATTGGTGCCCAGCGTATCGACGATGACGTCAGCACCCCCGGCACCGGATACTGTGTCATTGCCGGCTCCGCCGTAAACGACATCGGCATCCGCACTGCCGATCACCGTATCAGCACCTGCAAGCGCATAAATCGGGTCGAGCGACCCACCACCGGTCAGGTCAATCGTGTCGCGCCCGTCGGTGCCTGTCTGACTGGACCCACCATCACCGGGCGGGCCGCCGCCGATCGTGCCGCCCCCGCCGGGGCCATCGCCACCGCCATCACCGCCACCGGTATCTTCCCCTTCGGCCGCGCCATATAGCACACGGATACCCGCAATATCGCCATCGCCCAGATCCGAGGTCGAGACAAAATCGTTCATGATCTCGCTGGTATCGTCGACATGATCCAGCCCCAGCGCATGCCCGATCTCATGCAGGACAACAGCGTAAAAGTTAAGGCCTGCTGTGCCAAAGGGGCTCCAATTGGGTTGCAGATCCATATAAACGTCGGCGGCAACAATTTCACCCACCGTGTTGCTGCGGTTCGCACCATTGCTGTACGAGTAGCTGGCGAGGCCCACTGTATTCCCTGCCAAATATGGCACCTGCTGTTCAGTCGCCGTCATTACATCAATATCCGCATCATTGTCGGGGTCGCCGGCGATGCCTGGGATAAATTGAAAGCTCAGATCAGCGACTGCCGCCCATGCGTCGAACGCAGCCGCAACAGCTGCCTCGAAATCAGCGTCTGTAAAAAGGGTGGTATCGTAGCGCAGACCGCCCAGCGCCATGGACCAGGTGATTTCACCGCTTTCACGCCCAAGCGCATCTTCACCCCATTTGATGTTAAGGTCCCGGCCATCAAAGGGAACCGACAAGAGTTCGTAGGTCATTTTGTTGCTCCACCGCCTGTCATGGCGTTGTCACAACCGACCCCGCGCGTTCCAGCCTTGGTTAACTCTCAGCCGAAATGGACTAAAATGTGACTAAAGCGAGAAGACTTCTGACTACATTTGGCAAATCAGCCGGGATTGTGCGGTTTCCCGCCGATGGATGGACTAGATCGGCATCGCCGTGGTCTGCCGCACCGTTCGCAAGGCGAACGATGATTGCATCTGCGCAACCCCAGGCAGTGTCGCCAGATAGCGCCGATGGATGCGCGCAAAATCATCGGTATCGCCCGCAACCACTTTCAGCAGATAATCGGCAGTTCCGGCCATCAGGTGGCATTCCAGGACATCGGGAACCCGCGCCACTGCCTGTTCAAAGGCGTCGAGAACCTCATCCGCCTGACCGCTTAGCGTGATCTCGACAAAGACGGTTGTGGGTCGCCCCACCTTGCGCGGATCGACAAGCGCGACATAGTCGCGAATATAGCCGTCCTTCTCCAGCCGTTGCACCCGCCGGTGGCAGGCAGAGGCCGACAGATTGGCCATGTCGGACAATTCGGCATTCGACATGCGGCCTTTATTCTGCAGCACCTCGAGGATTCGCTTATCAATACTGTCCAGGCTCATATGACGCTCGATTCTTCGAAAATTCCACCAATTTTCGCGACAACCTACCGATGATACCGCAAACAGCAAGCAGATATCCCCAAGCATTTGCAATGAAAGGCACCCATGATCGCAGCAATCAGGGAAGGAACCAAAACATGCATATCGGATGCCCAACAGAGATCAAACCGCAGGAATTTCGCGTCGGTCTGACACCCAATGCCGCCCGTGAGGCTATCGCCCACGGCCATAAGGTCACGGTGCAGACCGGTGCCGGTGATGGGGCAGGTTTTCCAGACGCGGATTACGAAAGCGCCGGCGCCCAGATTGCTGGCAATGCGGCTGACGTCTTCGCGCAAGCCGACATGATCGTAAAGGTCAAGGAACCGCAGGCGGTCGAACGCAAGATGCTGCGCGAGGGCCAGATCCTGTTTACCTATCTGCACCTCGCTCCCGATCCTGAGCAAACCAAAGATCTGATCGCCTCTGGGGCGACCTGCATCGCCTATGAAACGGTCACCGATGACCGGGGGGGGCTGCCGTTGCTCGCCCCCATGTCAGAGGTGGCCGGCCGGTTGGCCCCGCAAGTCGGGGCATGGACATTGCAAAAGGCCAATGGCGGGCGGGGTGTGCTGATGGGCGGCGTTCCCGGTGTCGGCCCGGCGCGGGTGGTTGTGATCGGTGGCGGGGTTGTCGGCACCCATGCCGCCAAAATCGCCAGCGGCATGGGTGCGGATGTGACTGTGCTGGACCGATCACTGCCGCGGTTGCGCTATCTTGACGATGTCTTTGGCGGCCAGTTCAAGACCAGCTATGCCAGCGCAGGCAACACCATGGACCTTGCGCGCGAGGCTGACCTGATCGTCGGTGCTGTCCTGATCCCCGGGGCGGCCGCACCCAAATTGATTTCCCGGGCGCAGCTGCAAGAGCTCAAGCCTGGTGCAGCACTTGTGGATGTCGCCATTGATCAGGGTGGCTGCTTTGAGACATCCAAGGCCACAACCCATCAGGATCCGGTCTACGAGGTTGACGGGATCATGCATTATTGTGTGGCCAACATGCCGGGGGCTGTGGCACGGACATCCACCATCGCGCTGGGGAATGCGACCATGCCCTTTATGCTGGCACTGGCCGACAAGGGCTGGCGGCAGGCCTGCGAAGACGATCCGCATCTGCTGGCCGGTCTGAACGTGCATGCGGGCCAGTTGACCTATTTCGCTGTCGGCAAAGCGTTGGGGATCGACGTGCTGTCGCCTGCGCTTGCGCTTAAGACCTGAAAAGGATGAAAGGCCCCGCTATTCGCGTTTGATCGGACCGGACAATGCCTCGATCCGCGCCTGGGTCGCGGCACCGGCGATCCCGTCGGCGGTCAAGCCATGTTCAGCTTGAAACTGTCGGACCATCCGGGCAGTTGCGGGGCCATAATCGCCATCCACATGCAGATGAAAGCCCAAGCCCCGCAGCTTGCGCTGCAATTCTGCGACATCATCGCCGGATGCGCCGATCCGCAGGGTAACCGGCCCCTCGTCGCTTGGCTTCCAGTGATCACCTGCATGGCGTTTATAGGCTGATGCCATGCGGCCTGCGTAAAACTTCACTTGGCCGGGGCCGTTATAACGACGGGCAAAGGCGCGCCAATCGCGGTTTTCAAGCGCAGGCATGATGCCGGACTTGCGCACAAAGGCGAGCATCACCGCAATCTGCCCCGCGACGCCGGAAATCGTTGTCTCGGCCAAGGCCTTTGGGGTACCAAAACCAAGCCATTCGGCATTTTCGCCCAGCACCTGACCAACACCCCAGGAACAGGCTGCATAGGCCGCCTGCTCGTCAATCTTTGCGGCCCGCGCCAATTGCGCATAGCGACCCGATTGCGATTTGACATAAGGAATGTCGCCCCAACGCCGTGCTGCAAGCTTGCGCGAAACGGCTGTTTTGCGGTTGGTGGCCGACAATCCAGGATAACGATAGAACACATGATATTCATAAAGGATGATGGGCATCAGCTTGCCATCAACCTTGCTTGCGGCACGACCACCGCTTTCAACCTCAATCACGGCCTTCAGCGCAGCGGGTTCAATCCCCTCGGCCTTTGCAACCGCATCAATTTCGGCAAGCACATCACTGGAAAATGCCATCGTCTGATCCCCAATCCATTTCAACAATGGGCAAAGCCTAGCAGGGGAAAAACCAAATCCAAAAAGAAAAGGGGCCCGTCACTGGCGGGCCCCTTCGCATATCCGATTATCTTTAGGACTGTTTGGCCAGCTGGTCCCGGATCTCAAGCAGAACTTCCAGTTCGGTCGGGCCCTTTTCTTCCTCGGCTGCCGGTTCTTCTTCTTTTTCCGCGGCATCCTTGATCCGGTTCACCATCTTGACCAACAGGAAGACAACAAACGCAACAATCAGGAAATTGATGATCGCCATGATGAACTTACCGATAGCAAAGACAGCAACGCCCGCTTCGGTCGCGGCATCAACAGATGCAAATTCACCGTCACCCAGCACATAGAACCAGCCCGCAAAATCAATCCCGCCGGTAAACAGCGCAATGATCGGGTTGATCAAGTCGCCCACAAGCGATGTCACAATCGCCGTAAAGGCCGCCCCGATGATGATACCGACGGCCATGTCCATGACATTGCCCTTGGCGATGAAATCCTTGAATTCGTTGATCATGTTATTGTCCCCACAATAGCTACACTGGTGCACAGGTCTTGTGCCTGTCGCACAACTGCGCACAGTGATACCTGATTAGGCACACAGAGCCAGCACTTTATTAACCTTTTGTTAGGGCTAACTTATGCTGGTCTCATTTTGCAAAGGATACACCTTATGACCGAACTGTCTGCTTTTCCTGTCACCGAACGCTGGCCTGCCAAGGATCCTTCGATCATTCAGCTTTATTCATACCCGACGCCGAATGGGGTAAAGGTCTCCATCGCGCTGGAAGAGATGGAGCTGGCCTACGAACCCCATCTGGTCACGCTCAGCGATACCGACGTCAAAAGTGAGGCGTTTTTGTCCCTGAACCCGAATAACAAGATACCGGCCATCATTGATCCAAATGGGCCAGACGGACCGGTGGGGATTTTTGAAAGCGGGGCGATCCTGCTCTATCTGGCCGAGAAGACTGGCAAGTTTCTGGGCACAACGGCATCTGACAAGGCACATGTGACACAATGGCTGATGTTCCAGATGGGCGGATTGGGGCCGATGCTTGGGCAGCTTGGATATTTCACCAAATTTGCGGGCGCAGAGATTGAGGATCCACGTCCGCGGACGCGCTTTAAGGATGAAGCCATCCGGCTTCTGGCTGTGGTGGACAAGCAACTGGACGGGCGCGACTGGATTGTCGGGGATTACTCAATCGCGGATATGGCGATCGCGCCATGGATCAACGCGCTGGAATTCTATGGCACCAAGGATCTGCTGGGCTATCACGATCTGAAAAACGTACCGGCCTATGTCGACCGGTTCTTCGCGCGGCCTGCAGCGGCCAAAGGCCGGGGGATTCCCGATCCGTCGTAGGATGGATTTCAATCCATCCCCGTTCAAAACGCCCTGAATGTCAGGGTCGTGAGAGAGCGTTCAATATTGGGGATGTCGAGCAGCTTGTCATTGATGAATTTGCCGACATCCTCACCATCCGGAATATACAGCTTAAGCAGCAGATCGTATTCGCCGCTTGTCGAATAAAGCTCTGAATGCAATTCGCGCAGGGCAATCGCATCGGCCACATCGTATGTTTTACCGGGTGTGCAGCGGATCTGGATAAAGACGCAATTCATGGCAGGTTCTTTCAACACGTAATGGCCCGTGCTCAGTCTGACCTGATCTTGCAGTGACGGGAAGGGGTGATTTTCGCAGGCGCGGCCAGGCGTTCTATGGCAGCTTTCCATCCAGAACATATTTGAGGATGTCGACCACCTGTGCCGGGGTTTCCACCACGGCCAGCGCGGCGGCGTCCACTTCCTTGAGGGGGTGCTGGTGATCAGGGCCATGCATCACGATCAGTGATTTACCAAGGGCAGCTGCAAAGCCCGCATCAAACGCCGCATTCCATTGTTTGTATTTGTCGCCAAAGCGCACAACAACGATATCTGCCGTCTCGATGCCGTGTCGGGTCCGGATCGCATTCAGCTTTGCGCCCTTGTGATCATGCCAGAACTTGTCAGGCTCTTCGCCCATAATGGCCACGCCGCAATCATCCGATGCGGCATGATCCGTCACTGGCGCGCTGAACTGCACATCCAGCCCGGCGGCGGCCGCGGTGATCTGATCGCGCCAATCCGTATGGATTTCGCCTGAAAGATAAATCTTAAGTGTCATAGCGGCCCCTTTTCATGCGTCATTCAGTCGATACTCAAAGTAGACCT
This sequence comes from Yoonia sp. SS1-5, assembly GCF_038443705.2. Taxonomy (NCBI): domain Bacteria; kingdom Pseudomonadati; phylum Pseudomonadota; class Alphaproteobacteria; order Rhodobacterales; family Paracoccaceae; genus Yoonia; species Yoonia rhodophyticola. Next base: position 2,008,624 of record NZ_CP151767.2, read on the forward strand.
TGTTGCCATCACGGCCAGCCTCGGTCCAGCCCAGACGCAAATAAACGGCCTGTGTGGCAGTCATTTCCGCGTGGGTTGCAAGCTGAACTCTGTCATATCCAGCCGACCGGGCCGCCGATATTGCCTGACCGATCAGGGTCTTTGCGATCCCCTGCCCGCCTGCCGCGGGATGAACCGCGAGATTGGCGATATGGGCAGCCGCAGCCAGCACAAGGACGATGCCGCCTCGGACCACGCCGTTTTGTGTGGCAACCCAGACCGAATGGGTTTGGATATCGTCCGCAATGCCGGCACCGACAGGGGGTAGATCAAGGCCACGATCAATATGGGGGGCGTAAGCGGCGTCAATGCAGGCCACAAACGCCGCCGCATCCTGTGTCATCGCTCGCCGGATTTCAAATGCCATGCTGCAACACGCCTCCCCCGGCTGCGATCATACAAAGGTCACCGCTTGCGGGCCACAATATAGCGGGCCGGCGGTGGGCCTTTGGGGTGATTGCTGCTTTCAATGATCTCGAAACCGGCGCGGGTGATGGCGTCTTCAAGTTGGCGAATGGGAAAAACCCGCACGGCAGGTGCCTTACCAAACAAGCGCATGAGGGGGATCACCAATTTGACCATTACCAGGATCAGCCAGCTTTTGGGATTGCGGTTCAACTGCCGCAAACATGGCGTCTTTGAGATAAAATAACCCCCCGGTTTCAACTGTGCGTGGGTCTGGGCAAAGGTTTGCTGCATATCGTCCAGCAGATGAAACAGGTTGAACGCCATGATCACATCATAGGGTGGTTCGGGCGTTGCATCATCCGTCCGCGCAAAGGTGATATTGGCGATATTGGCTTCCCGGGCCTTGTCGCGGGCAATCTCGATCATGGCGCCTGAAATATCAGTTGCAAGGATATGCGTCACTGCGGGCGCCAACAGCAAGGCGGTTGATCCGGTACCGCAGCCCAGTTCTAACACCCGATCAGTGGCTTGCAGGTAGCTGCGGGTGCGGCCAAGCGTGTAATCGTACGAGGCCTGATCGGTTACAGGGGATTTTGCGTATTTGGGGGCAATCTTGTCCCAGAATGCAGCAGTTCTGTTCATGGCACTCTCCTTTCAGCCCACCATAGCCTGATACGTCACCGCATAATATTGACCAAAATCGTAGCGTATATATACGTTTTCGTATGGATAAGCCATTTGACTGGAACCGGATGCGCGCCTTTCTGGCCAGCGCCGAGGCTGGATCGCTCTCGGCTGGGGCCAAATCCATTGGTTCAACCCAACCCACGCTCAGCCGTCAGATCGCTGCATTGGAAGAAGAGCTGGACGTCATGCTGTTCGAAAGGGTCGGGCGGGGCCTGCAACTGACATTGGCGGGGCAAACCATGCTGACCCATGTGCGCGAAATGGGGGCCGCTGCGGACAAGGTGGCGCTGGCCGCAATCGGGCAGTCAACAACCATCGAGGGCGCGGTACGGATCACGGCGATCAACCTGCTATCGGTGACATATCTTCCAGCGGCCTTGGCCAAAATCCGGGCCGCCGCCCCGCGATTACGGATTGATGTCATTGCCACCAACGATATCCGTGATCTGATGCGGCGCGAGGCGGATATCGCCATCCGCCATGTGCGCCCGGATCAACCTGATCTGGTCGCCCGTCTGCTGCGCGAGGCGCAGGCGTCCCTTTATGCGTCCGAAGGATATGTACAGGCACACGGTCTGCCGCAAACACCCGCGGATCTGGCCAACCACGACTTTGTTGCATTCGGCGATCCAACAGAATTGCTGGGCTATCTGACCGATCTCGGCCTGCCGATCACCCTCGACAATCTCATGATCGGGTCAGAAGACGGGCTGGTCGCGTGGGAAATGGCCCGGGCCGGGCTGGGCATTTGCATCATGGATCAGGCGGTCGCCAAACACTATCCCGGGATGGTCCGCATTCTGCCCGACATGCCACCGGTCACCTACCCGGTCTGGCTGACCACCCATCGCGAAATCCATACCAGCCCGCGGATCAGGCTGGTCTTTGATATTCTGGCCGATGTGTTTGCCCGACCTTAGGGTCAGGACCCTAGCCGCGCAAACTGCCACCGGTCGCCTTACCCACCTTTTCGACGATTTTCGCGCTGACGGCCTCGATATCGGCATCTTTCAGCGTCTTGTCGATCGGCTGCAAACGCACGGTCACAGCGAGCGATTTCTTACCCTCGCCAAGGCTGCCGCCAATGAATTCGTCAAACACGCGGACATCGGAAATCAACGCCTTATCCGCACCTGCAGCGGCATTCACAAGCGTCAGCGCCTCGACATCGGCATCGACGACAAATGCAAAATCACGCTCGACCGCCTGCAAATCCGTGGCCGTCAACGCAGGTCGAGTGGCCGATTTGGTGCGGGGTAGCGGAACCTCATCAGGCCAGATTGTGAAACCGACGGCTGGACCCTTGATATCCATTTCGCGCAGCACTTTTGGGTGCAACTCGCCAAACAGTCCCAGCACTTTCTTGGGGCCAAGGCAAATCTTGCCATGTCGGCCCGGATGCCACCAATCGGGGGCGCCGCGCAAAATCTGCACCTTTGCCGGGGCGCCGATGGCTGACAGGATCGCTTCAGCATCGGCCTTGGCGTCATAGACATCAACAGGGCGAGAGGCGCCATGCGTGTCCTTCGGCCCGGTGCGTCCAATCAGGATGCCGGATACCAGCGTGTGCTGTTCACCGGGCTCACCGCCATGAAAGCCCGCGCCAACCTCGAACAAGGCCATATCCATAAAGCCCCGGGCCTGATTGCGGGCTGCGGCGCGCAAAAGACCGGGCAAAAGGTTCGGACGCATATGCGACATTTCCGAACTGATCGGATTTTCCAGCATCGTCGCATTGTCACCCCCGCCAAACAGCGTGGCGGCCGTCTGATCAATAAAGCTGTAGGTGACGCATTCATTATACCCAAGCGAGGCAGCCGTGCGCCGGGCCATTTGCTGCCGAGACTGGCCGGGCGTCAAAATCGGCTTCGGGACACCTGCGTGAATGCGCGGCAGCGGCTTGCCCTTCAACTTGGTCAAGGATGCAATCCGTGCGACCTCCTCAACAAGGTCTGCCTGACCCTGCACATCCGGGCGCCAGGACGGGACATGCACCATGTCGCCTTCCAACTTAAAGCCCAGCGCGGTCAGCGACTGACGTTGCGCAGCTTCGGGGATATCCATGCCGACCAACGAAATCACACGCGCTGCATCCAGCGGATAGGCGCGGGCTGTGTCCGGTACTGCGCCAGCCTGGATCAGCTCTGACGCCTCGCCGCCCGCATGATCAACAATCATGCGCACCGCGTGTTCCAACCCTTCGGGGGTAAAGGCGGGATCAACACCCCGTTCGAACCGATACCGCGCATCCGAATTGATCTTTAACGCGCGCCCGGCATAGGCGATCTGTACGGGGTCCCAATAGGCGCTTTCAACAAAGACATTAACCGTGTCCGCCGTGCAGCCCGTCGCGGCCCCGCCCATGATACCCGCGATGCTTTCAGGGCCGTTATCGTCCGAGATCACCATCTGGCCCTTTTGCAGCGCATAGGCCTTGTCATCGAGGGCGGTAATCGTCTCGCCGCCCGCGGCCCGATGGACCCGCAGATTGCCCTGGACCTTGTCGGCGTCAAATACATGCAGCGGCCGGTTCAGATCATATGTGAACCAGTTGGTGACATCGACCAGAAAGCTGATCGGACGCAGACCGATGGCGCGCAGCTGGTTTTGCAGCCAGTCGGGGCTAGGACCGTTCTTGACGCCCTTGATCAAACGACCACAGAAAATTGGACATCCATCAAGCGTATCGTCATCAATTGACACTTTCATATCCGCAACAAAACCGGCGGGAACAACCGGGACGTCGCAAGGTTTCAAGCTGCCGAGACCGCGGGCGGCCAAATCCCGGGCCACGCCGCGTACGCCCAGCGCATCGGGGCGGTTGGGCGTGATCGCAATCTCGATCACCGGATCAACCTTGTCGGGGTCATGTTCGACCAGCCAATCGGTGAACAGGTCACCGACCTCGCCGGAAGGCAACTCGATGATGCCATCATGTTCGTCTGACAGCTCCATCTCGCGTTCCGAGCACATCATCCCATAGCTTTCCACGCCGCGGATCTTGCCAACCCCGATGGTCGTGTCGATCCCGGGAACGTAAGTACCGGGCGATGCGATAACGACGGTGATGCCTGCGCGCGCATTGGGTGCACCGCAGATGATCTGGGTCAGCCCATCCTTGGTTTCGACCTGACAGACCTTAAGCTTGTCCGCATCAGGATGCTTTTCGGCTGACTTCACATGGCCAATGGTGAAATCGGCCAGCCGAGCGATGGGGTTTTCGACGCCCTCAACCTCAAGACCCAGATCGGTCAATGCTTCGGTGATCTGATCCACGGTGGCGGTGGTTTCCAGATGGTGTTTCAACCATGACAGGGTGAATTTCATGATGCGTGATCCGTCAGAACTGCGTTACCCGGTCCCATACCGCAATTGAGGCAGGTGGGAAAGCAGACAGGTGCCGTCAAACGCCCTACGGATAGCGGGGCGCACGGTCCAGCAATTCATCCAGTTGCCGCCCGATCCAGCCGCGCGGGATGAAGTGGCCCCTTGCATGCAGATCCAGCACCACCCGTTTGCCGGTGGTACAGCGTTCCCAGGCGTGGCGGGTAAAGGCATCCTGCGCAGTGACGGACCATTCACTGACCTGGCCACTGGCACCGCATCCAAATTGCTGCCGCCACAGCGCCACCGGATAGCGCTGGTCGCCATCGGGGCCAAAGGGGAAATCCATCACATTATCGCGCAGGCCATGCACATGGCGCACCTCGCCCGGCCCCTGCGCGCAATCCTCGCGTTGATCCAGCGTGCCCGCAACGGCGATCAAGGCCGCAACACCATCGCCGTTTTCACAAACATATCGCCAGGCCATGGCGGAACCGAAAGAGTATCCAGACACATAGATGCGGCTGCGGTCGATCGGATAGCGGGTGGCTGCATCCTCTAACACGGCGGCTGCAAAATCGACGTCGCCACTGCGGCCTGTCCAGAAATCCCAGGTTTTGTTGATCCCGGTTGGAGCGAGCAACAAAACACCCCGCCGGCGCGTCGCCCCTGAAATGCGGCCATGATAGACCGGGACAGCGCCAGTGCGCGCCCATCCATGAAAGTGCAGCATCACAGGCAGCGGCGATACCCCGTCCCAGCCATCGGGTTCCTTGACGTGATAGGTTCGCCCGTCCAGTGCGCAAGGGGTCTGCCCATGGCACGGATTTCCGGGCAGGATGGACCTTGGATTGGTGTCCTGGGCAAAGGCGGCGGTGGTCAGAAGGCTGAGCCAGATCAGAAAAGCACGTATCATCATATGCTTGCTTGTACTTGGAACTGCGCGCCTGTCACATGACAATTCTGTCAAAGGGGGATGGGTTAAAACCCATCCTACGTCATAACTCTCTGCCGGCCAGGTCTTCGACCAGTTCGAAATGTTCAAAGATCAGCATCATCTCGGGGTCGAACCCGCCATTTCGCTTGAAATAGGCCTTATGGTCCTTGCGCCAGCCCAGCAGGCTGTCGTTTTCGCCCTCGGCCAGCGCCATGTCTTCTGTCACGTCGCAGAACCGGATTTCGGTGACCTTGGTGGTTCTTATGACCAACGCCGGGGTGCCATCCCAGTTTGTTGCGATGTCGCAACGCCCAACAACGGGCATCGCCTCTGGTTCGTCAGCGAAATCCGCCGCCGCCCCGCAGGTCGCGGTTTTCTTGCCTTGACGGACAAGGGCGATGAGATGCTGGCAGAGTTCTTGGCTGTCCCCGAATTTGAAGGTTCCCGCGCCGGGGTAGGTTTGTTGGAGATCTTCGGTGTTGTCGGTCATTTATGGGGCTTTCAAAACTGGGGGCGACGCAAGGTGAGGCTTACCCCATCATTCGTGTTGTGCACAACGGAGGGCAACGCCCGGACCTCGGGGATGGCGCACAGACGGTTCTGTTTGGCAGGACCTGCGGTTTGCGAGCGACGATTGTGTCGATTGCGATGCCGGGCCGGAGTTAGCCGCTGCGGTTTTTCGGATTCAAAGGTGACGCGAACCCATCACGCGGTTGCTTTTTTAATGAGAACAATGTCCATGCCATGACATCTCTGCGCATGTCGTATAGCATGAGGTTATAAGCGTGAGCTGCGTCCGCAAACTTGGGAGCGGAGCCAAAATCGCCCGACTGTCCCGACTTCGACGCGATGTCCAGAGTATCAAAGTAAGTCTTACACCGCATCAAGACATCATGTGACGCATAAATACTCAACAAACCGATCGCCGGGAAGACTATCTCCGATATCTTTCTTTCAAGCTCCGCTGATTCAGTTGTTGCTGCATCATTCGCCGTCGGACAGATAGCTAAGAACTCTCGATAAACCTCCTTTTTTTGTTCAATCACCTTTTCAGACTGACTAAGCATCTTTCCGATCACAAAAGTAAGCCCGGAGAGTAATAGCCCTCCTACTATGCTAAGCATTTAATCACCTACTCAACCCGCCATGCAGCGTCGGCTGATCCAGCGCGCTGAACCCGTAGTGCCGCAGCCACCGCAGGTCTGAATCAAAGAACGCCCGCAAATCCGGGATCCCGTATTTCAGCATCGCAATCCGGTCGATGCCCATGCCGAAGGCAAACCCTTGCCACTCTGACGGGTCGATCCCGCCTGCCTGCAGCACTTTGGGATGCACCATGCCGGATCCGAGGATCTCCAGCCAGTCATCGCCCTCGCCCACTTTCAGTGTGCCGCCTTCCCATGAACAGCGGATATCAACCTCGGCCGATGGTTCGGTGAACGGGAAATGCGAAGCCCGGAAGCGGATATCGACATTATCGACCTCGAAATAGGCCTTCACGAATTCCTCCAGCACCCATTTCAGGTTGGCCATGGAGATATCCTTGTCGATAGCCAGCCCCTCGACCTGATGGAACATGGGCGTATGGGTCTGATCGTAATCCGCACGATAAACCCGACCGGGGCAGATGATCCGGGTGGGGGCGCCTGTGGCCTCCATCGACCGGATTTGCACGGGGCTGGTATGGGTGCGCAAGACATGGGGCGGGCGGTTATCGCCTTCGCCGCGGTGGGTGTAGAATGTATCCATCTCGGCCCGGGCGGGGTGGTGGCCGGGGATGTTGAGCGCGTCGAAATTATACCAGTCACTTTCGATCTGCGGGCCTTCGGCGACGGAAAAACCCATATCAGCGAAGATGGCGGTCACCTCTTCGGTGACCTGACTGATCGGATGGATCGAGCCCTGACGGCGGTCACGCGCGGGCAACGTGACGTCAAGCCATTCTGTGCGAAGACGCGCATCAAGCGCCTCATCCGCAAGTGCGGCCTTCTTGGCGGACAGGGCGCTGTTGATCTCGTCCTTGAGCGCATTCAGCGCGGGGCCTGCGACCTGCCGTTCCTCGGGCGTCATCTTGCCCAGCTCGCGCATTTTCAGGCTGATCTCGCCCTTTTTGCCGACGGCCTGCACGCGCAGGTCCTCGACGGCGGTTTCATCCGCCGCATCCGCAATCAGTGCGAGGTATTTCTGTTTGAGATCGTCCATGATGCGCCTCTTGTCCTTGACCATCCTCGGTTAGCGAAAGGGCGCTGTGGTTGCAAGCGATCAGCCGGGTCTGATCTTTGCAATCTCGGATTGGAAATAAGCCAATGTGACGGTTGCCCGGTTCCCCGCAAACCCATGATATTTGGACCGACCGTTTGATGTGGGCAGGCCCGCCCAGATCGCAGCGAGATTATTGATGAACCTCTCCTGGCTTAATCGTCCGGCCATGAAATCAGGAAAGCCCGCATCCGCCAGCAGGACATCAGCCAACCGGTCCTGCAATGCAGGCGTAAACCTGTCACGCCGATCCGCCCCCACCTGCCGCACAACCCGGCGCAGCGTGTCGGGGATGAACTGATAGCGCCCGATGGCGTGCGGCTGGCCCGGTGTTGCATCAATCCAATCGTAGATTTCGCCGATTGTCATCTGCGTTGGCAGCTTGGCAGGCTTGATCCGCGCACCATGCTGGACGGCATCATAGCCAGCCCGCGGCGATTCCGCCTGACCGATGATGTGGCGCAGCCGGTGGACAGCGCTGCCCGCAAAGTTGAGCGGCATGACCCCCGACACCGGGGCCGATTGCCGCTGAATAGGCGCAAAGAAGCTACCCCCTGATTGCCCGGCAAACAGGCTTGCCCCGTTTTGCGGCGCCTGCTGTGTCGCGCGCGGCTGAAACAAGGATCCACGCCCCTGCGCAAGGGTCCCCCCGTCCAGCAGTGACCCCACCTCTGCCCATGCGCCGATGGGCGCAAGGCATATCATTAGAACAAAAACGCAGCGCATCGACATCCTGCCTGACAAACCGATACGCCGCTTATCAGTCATAGAGGTTGCGTTTTGGTTTCGAAGGGGCAGAACAACAAAAAAGGGCCGCCTGATCAGGCGACCCTTTCAAATCTCACATCCGGTCAGCGCTTAAGCGGCAAGCGCGTCCTTGGCCTTGCCCACGATTGTGGCAAATGCGTCGGGTTCGTTCACGGCCAGATCAGCCAGAACTTTCCGGTCAACTTCAATCCCGGCCAGGTTCAGACCATTGATGAACTTGGAATAGTTCAGTGTTTCATCAACGGAACGGACACCTGCGTTGATCCGCTGGATCCACAGCGCGCGGAAGTTGCGCTTGCGGTTATGCCGGTCACGGGTTGCGTATTGGTTGGCTTTGTCGACGGCCTGCTTGGCGACCTTGAAGGTCTTGGAGCGACGATCGTAATATCCTTTGGCAGCGTCGAGAACTTTCTTGTGACGACGATGCGTGACGGTTCCACCTTTAACTCGCATATCAAATTCTCCTTAGCGCGCGTAGGGCATCATAGGCTTGATGATACCTTCATCAGCCTTGCACAGGGTTGTTGTGCCGCGTGCGTTACGCAGGAACTTGTTGGTACGCTTGATCATACCGTGGCGCTTGCCCGCCTGGGCGGCAACCACGCGGCCAGAGGCCGTCACCTTGAACCGCTTTTTGCAGCTCGACTTTGTCTTCATCTTCGGCATTTCCGTCTCCATCTTTTTGGTCGGTCGGACGCGCGACTCGGCATGCCATATCGGCCGGCCACGCGGGTTCAGAAGCGTCCCTATAAGATGCCCCCAAAAATCATGCAAGGCTTAGTTCAGGTATTTGGCAACGACGCTGACAAAGATATCCGGCACAGCCTCGACCGAGTAGGCACCGGGCGCCGATTGGATGGCCAGATAGATCAACCCCGCCCCAACCGCGATCATGCCCAGCGCAAGCCGTGGCAGAAGACCGTCGGAAAACGCATTCACCAGCGCCGGAATAGAAAATACGGCCAGCAGGACACCAATCACGAATATCAGGTCGTAATCCATGTAACTGTGCCTTTACGCTGTTTGGGTCAGCGTAACTTACTCTGGATCATGGGCGTAGATCAAACGCTCTGCGCAGGGGGCGACGCGCAGAATATTTGTCGAGCCGGGGGTGTTGAACGGAACCCCTGCAGTCACGACAACCATATCCTTTTCCGTCACCAGACCCTGGGCATGCGCAGCGCGCACCGCAGCGATAACGGCGTCCTTAAAGCGGTTCACCTCACCGGTCACGACACAGTTGGTCCCCCATGACAGGCACAGACGGCGGGCCGTCTCGATATAGTTGGTCAGGGCGATGATCGGAACCCGCGGGCGTTCGCGCGAGACCAGCAAAGCGGTTGTCCCTGACTGGGAGAAACAGCAAATAGCCTTAACGTCGGTGGTCTCGGCGATTTCGCGTGCGGCGGAGACGATACCGTCGGCAACGGTCTTGCCCTCGGCCTTGCGCGAGGCCTCGATAATGTCGGTATAGGTCGGATCGGATTCGACCTCCCACGCGACGTTGTTCATCGTCGTCACCGCCTCGATCGGATAGGAGCCTGCGGCAGATTCGGCCGACAGCATGATCGCATCTGCGCCTTCATAGATGGCGGTCGCCACGTCAGAGACTTCGGCACGGGTCGGCATCGGGGAATCAATCATTGATTCCAGCATCTGGGTTGCCACGATCACCGGTTTGGCAGCCGCGCGGCACTTGCGGACCAACTGTTTCTGGATCGGCGGGACGTTCTGCACAGGCAGTTCGACGCCCAGATCACCCCTTGCCACCATGATCCCGTCGCTGACGTCCAGAATTTCATCAAAGGACTTCACCGCATTGGGCTTTTCGATCTTGGACAGGATCGCAGCACGGCCATTGGCCAGTTTGCGGGCCTCTTCCACGTCGGCAGGACGCTGGACAAATGACAGGGCCAGCCAATCAACACCCAGATCACAGACAAATTCCAGATCCTTGCGATCCTTGGGTGACAAGGCCGCCACGGGCAATGTCACGTCAGGCACGTTCACGCCCTTGCGGTTGGAAATCGTACCACCCACGATCACTTCACAATCCGCGAAATCCGCGCCGCAATCCTTGACCTTCAGTTTGATCTTGCCGTCATTGACCAGCAAATGCGCGCCCGGCTCCAGCGCGTCAAAAATTTCTTTGTGGGGCAGTTTGACCCGGTTCACGTCACCGTCGGCATCATCCAGATCAAGGCGGAAGGACGCACCTTCGACCAGTTCTTCCTCACCATTGGCAAAAACGCCAACGCGCAGCTTTGGGCCCTGCAGGTCGGCAAGGATGGAAATCGGGCTATCAAGATCCTTTTCGACCTGCCGGATAATGGCGTGCCTGGCCTTGATCTCGGAATGGTCACCATGGGACATGTTCAACCGAAACACGTCGGCGCCAGCCTCGTGCAGGGCGCGTATCATCTCGTAATCGTTTGATGCAGGGCCAAGGGTTGCGACGATCTTTACGTTACGGTGGCGTCTCATCGGTCAGGTCCTTCGTATGGGTGACAATCCGTTAGCGGTAACGGCATAATTGGCGTCCTTATTGCGCAATTCCCTTCTGACGACAACTGGCCTAAACGGGCTGACATGCAATTGTCACATCCCGCATATGAAATCATCGGACAGGACCGGCCCGGGCGCTGGATCATTAGCTGCGATCACGCCTCGAACCATGTACCGGATTGGGTGAGTGGCGGCGATCTTGGCCTGCCCGCAGAGGATATGCAGCGACATATCGCCTATGATATCGGGGCCGCTGCCGTGGCCACCGGGCTGGCCGCGGCGCTGGACAGTCCGGCCCTTCTCAGCCGGTTCTCGCGGCTGGTCATCGACCCCAATCGAGGCGAACGTGATCCAACCCTGCTGATGCAGCTTAATGATGGCAGCATCATTCCGGGCAACCGATTTGCGGATGCGTCTGAAAAGGCGCGCCGTCTCGAAAAGCTCTACCACCCGTATCACGCCGCCTATGCGGCACTTGCGCAGACCCGCGACCGGCCGGTGATTTGCGCCATCCACAGCTTTACCCGCCAATATAAAGGTCGCGCACCCCGCCCTTGGGAGGTTGGCGTGCTTTACGGACCTGACCCAAGACTGGCCAAGCCGTTTTTGCAGGCCTGCATTGCGCAGGGCTGGTGTGTGGGTGACAATCAGCCGTATCAGGGCCACTTTCCCGATGATGCAGTTGATAAACACGCATTGCAGAAAGGCCGCCCCAACCTGTTGATCGAGATCCGCCAGGATTTGATCCAGGATCAGACCGGTCAAGCCCTTTGGGTCAACCGATTGGCCCCTATATTAACCGCAGTTCTGGCCGAAACCGGCCTTTAGGAGTGACAGCATGGATGACCAAACTCGGATCGAACTGGAAGCAGCCGCCTTTCGCCGGTTGCAGCAGCACCTGATGCAAGACCGGCCCGACGCGCAGAATATCGACATGATGAACCTCGCAGGGTTCTGCCGGAATTGCCTTAGCCGCTGGTATCAAGAAGCCGCGAATGAGCGCGGAATCCCAATGACCAAGGATGAAGGGCGCGAGGCCTTTTACGGCATGCCATTCGCCGAATGGAAAGCAAAGCATCAGACCGATGCCAGCCCAGAGGCCCAGAAAGCGTTCAAAGCCTCACATAGTTAGGGTCAGGCGGCGTTACGGGCTGTACCATAAAGCGGGCTTTGCACGACGCCGCCGTCAAACAACTGCGCGATTTCCGTGTCAGTCAGACCAACGACGTCACCCAGGACCTCCTCAGTATGTGCCCCAAGGGCGGGGGGCGCCACTGGCGCCTGTCGGGGATGGGCCGAGAATTCCAGCGGCGATCCCGGTACCGGGAAACGGCCCATATCCGGCACATCAAGCGTGGAGAACATCGGATTGTCATCGGTCAGGTCGGGGTCTTCGGCCAGGGCTGTCTCAAAATCGCGGAAAACCGACCATGTCAGCCCTGCCCCCTCGAAGGCCGCGGCAAAGTCACTGACAGCCCGTTTCGCAAAATAGGGGCGCAGCACGTCGGTGATGTCATGCCGGAACCGGTAGCGGGTCCCCTCGTCGGCCAGATCAATCCCGTGGCGGCTTTCGATTTGTGCCATCGCGGCTTGGGTTCCGGTCACCTTGACCAGACCATCCCACTGGCGCCGTGTCAGACCAATGACCATGACCCGCTGTCCATCCGCACAGATAAAATCCTGGCCATAGGCGCCATAAAGCGCATTGCCACACTTTTCCCGCTTCGCACCACCGGTCAACGTATCACCGATAATACCCAGATGACCAAGCATCGCGGCGGCCACATCTTTCAGCGCGAACTCTACATTTTGCCCGGCACCGTGGCGCAGGCGGTGCCGTTCGGCGGCCAACAGGCCGGACACCATCATATTCCCGGCAATGCAGTCCCATGCAGGCAGCGCGTGCGCGACCGGTTCCGCGGACCCTTCCGGCCCCGTAATTGCAGGAAAGCCCAACGCGGGGTTGACCGTGTAGTCGACCGCCGGCCGGCCATGCCGGTCGCCTTTGAGGGTCAGCATGATCAGGTCACTGCGATATTTGGTAAGGGTTTCGTAATCCATCCAGCCGCGCACCTTGAGGTTGGTCAGGAACATCCCCGCATCCTTGCCTGGGGCGGTAATGATCTGCGTGATCAACTCTTTGCCGCGCGGGTCGCGCATATCAACGGCGACAGATTTCTTGCCCTTGTTCATCTCCGCCCAGAAATGACTAAGCCCGTTTTTCGCAACCGGCCACCGCCTGGCATCCAGCCCGCCACCAATGCGATCAAAGCGGATCACCTCGGCCCCCATCTGCGCAAGCGTCATGCCCGCCAGCGGAACAGCCACAAATGCAGAGCCTTCGACAATGCGCATTCCAGTCAGTGCGTTATTCATCAGCTTTCCTTCCAGGTTACGGTGGCCTGCATGCCCTGGTGGGCCTCAGGAATACCGGTACACACCGTCATGCCGGTGGCGGTCTCTTGTCCGAAGATATGCAAATCATCGGTGTGAAAGATCGGATGCACGCCCCGATAGGTGAATGTCGCGGGGCTGCGGCCCGCATGCGACATAGCGGCCTGCAGCATCAATGTGGCCTGCAGCGGCCCATGCACGACCAGCCCCGGATATTTTTCCACCTCACGCGCATAATCGAGATCATAGTGAATGCGATGACCATTGAAGGTTGCCGCCGAATACCGAAACAGGCGCAACGCGGACAACGGTGCTGCATGAACAAAGTCAGCAGATGCCGGGACCGGGCGCGGCGCGGGGGGCGAAAACCGATCCGGAATTTCCAGATAGACGATGTTATGGTCCTCGCTCAGGCATAGCTGACTGTCTTGATGGATCTCGTGATGCACGGTGACAAAAACCATCGTGTCGGATTTTTCGACCACATCCCTGATTGTCGATGTCTGCCGCAGCGCTGTACCAATATGGAGCGGCGCATGAAAATCCACGCGGCCCCCGGCCCACATCCGGCGCGGCAACGCAACGGGTGGCAGAAAGTCACCGCGATGCGGATGGCCGTCATCTGCAATCTGCGACATCGGCAATTTCTGTGTGAAGGCGGCCCAATGCCAAAGTGGCGGCACCACGTCGCCGGTCCGGGGGGAAGGCAGCTCATCATCCCGCAAGGTCGTATGCAGCATGGCGGCGATATCATCGCCCAACCGGCCATCATGTGACTGCTGCTTGCCGATCCAACGGGTGATGTCGGTCTTGAGCATTTCTCCTCCCAAAAGAAAGTCTCCACTGCCGACATACATGACCCCAACATCATAAAAAATCAAATGATTTTAATATGTTACGTGAATACAACGGTATACAAATCTGATAGAGCGCCACCGCGAATGACATATTCTGACGCAATTTTAAGGTGTTGCACCGACGCTGCATTTGCAGCAATTCGGAATAATTCATCTGATCCTGATCGCATTGTTGCGCGTTCACGGACAACCGCCGCATCTGGCCTCGGAAAGCGCATTGACGGATTCGTTCGACGACTCGCACGCTGCCGGGCGCCTCACCAGCACCTGTAGAGCGGACGGGCCAGGGCAGGTTGAACGGACACCGCTCAATTCGTGAGAAATCCGGACAGACGTCCCGTGCCTCGACAGGTCGGTAACTCTTACGCAGAACGGCCTTCGCGGGGCGGATTTCAAGGCGTTACGACCATGTGCAGGCGGTTGCACGCGGAACTTCGGCAGACGGTTGGGATATGTCCGGTTTGAGCGCAGGGCGGCCGACCCGAACCCAATTAGTCGCAGCGCACATAGTTGCCAAACGCGGCGAGTGAAGGATCAAGCCCGATCCAAAATTTGCGTCGGCAGACCCGCCCTAAGAACCTTCGCAATTTGTCCGAAAGGTCGACGCGTTTTCAAGCATGTGTCGGTCAAATTGGCTGGGCGAGACGTGGGGCCAAAGCTCAACGCATCCATGACGGCCCAGCCACCATTTGACCATCCGAACAGAGCCACTTTTGAAGGGTCGATTGCAGGTTGTTCTTTGATGTAGGTCGTGGCCGCAACGACATCTGCCGCACGTTCAAACCCCCAAGGTCGCCCACCTTCACAGACCGGCTCAATCTCCTCTACGCCCAGCATCCCACGGGGCGTGAAACTATCGACGATGACGGTTGCCCACCCTTCTGACGTCAACCACTCAGCCCAGTTTCGATGCTGCGTGTGTGGCCCGAGGCAACCTGGAACCAATATCGCCACAGGCACCAGATTTGCAGTGTCCGGGATCGTGACCTCAAAGCTGGGCACGACCAAAGAGCGGTGGTCTTCAAGCGTGAGTTTCGGCGTAAACCAACCTCCCAATACATACCCATAAACCAGCGTACAGGCAGCAGCGATTACGGCGGCCAAACCGCCTGTAAATTTCCATATCATTATTGTCTCCGTTCTTTCGCAGCCTTACGTTTCGTCGAGTGAATGCGCGGCTTTCTGCAGGTGTCGTGCCTCGAACCTGGCACTGACATCATGTTGATTGTTGCGGCTGACGGGCAAAAGATTTCCGCCTGGCAATATGCAACCCATCTTCGCGCCGTCTTTTTTGAGGCCCTGAACATGTTTGAGCGCGACCCAGTGCGATCGGTGGATGCGCATGCCGTCAACGCGTGCAACGGCCTCGATGGCCTTGCCGATAGGGAACAGGATCAAGCTATGCCCAACCGTTGTTTGGACATGCAGATAGTGTTGTTCCGCGCTGAGTGAGATGATGTCAAAGCCAAGGCTGCGTGGCACCTTGGTCCAGAACGCCCGTTCAATGTCCGATAGTTCGGCTGTGTCGCTTGGGTCTTCTTCGGGTACATCCTCAATGACCGCGACCGACAGCATCGACAGGCGGGTGATGTTGATCAGGCTCCAGACGCAAAAGATCGGAACGACAAGCGCTATGATCTCTTCCGCGATCACAAGACCGATCTGGAAATTCTCTGCCGCAATGTCGTTCACGGGCGAAAACAACCAATCCAGCGCCAGAGCAATGGGCGCACAGGCAATTGCCGTTGCCAGAGAGGTCAGCCCGACGAGTATGAAAGTGTTCAGATTTCGGGCCGCCAAGGCTTCGCTTATCACGTCCTGAAAGAACATCAGCAGCGGCAGCAAAAGGGAAACGTGCAAAAACCAAAACGCGATGCGTTCAAACGCGCCAAGTTCGGCTGTCAGGACAGGGTCAAAGCTAAGGATCAGGATCGTCAGCACGGGGGACCAAACAGCCAGAAACAGAACCGGATTGTGCCAGGTCTCTTTATCGAGGCGATTGAGAAAGCGCTGAAATGTCATCGCTATGTTCTTTCCGATTATGCGATGGCAGCCCCGTCAGAGGCTGCCAGAAACGAAATTACCCTTGCACAACTGCAAGCTTGTCTTCCAGCCAATCGGCGATCTGGGGCATCACCTCAAAGCGGTCTTGCGGGCAGTGGTCGCCTTCACCGTTCCAGATGATCTGACCATCTGTTGTGGAACCGGTCGCAAGTTCCATGTCAAATTCGGGGGCAACGTAATCCCCGCGGGCGTTGACCGACAGGATCGGCACGTCAGTTGTTGCCTCACCCGGTGTCACGATACCCTGATCAATCAGGGAAAAACCGCGCATGTGGGCCAGGAACGCGTCGGGTGCCACGCTGCCGTCGATTTCCGTCCGATCATAAAGCGCCAGGCGATACATCAGTCCGACATTTTCCAATTGATCAGCAGGCAGTTGGAAGGCCGCATGCAACGGACCACAGAAATTCACTGCGGCAGCAATCAGATCAGGCCGGGTGTGGGCCAGTTTGACCACAGCGTTGCCGCCGAAACTGACGCCCAGAACGGCGATGCGATTTGCATCAAACGCATCTGTTGCGCCCAGCGTTTCGGCAAACGAAACCGGAATCTGATCGTAGTCAGGCGTCAGCTGAAATTCTGCGTTCGTCCCGGTGCCTGCGATATCATACATCAGGAAGGCCATGCCCCGATCTGCAACCATTTCGGCGAAGGTAAAGAACTCGCCCTGGTTCACATCAATACCGTTGGACGCGATGACCAGCGGCCAGCCACCAGCAGGCGTTTGACCCGGCGGCGTCAGCAGATGTCCATCGGCCATGCCGTCCATGAAGGGCGCCGTGACGCGCGCGACGTCATAGCCACGCAGCTTATAGGCGCGGTGCAGCGTATCAAGGCTGGCCTCGAAAGCCGCACTTTCCTGCGGGCTTGGATCAATCAGCGGGTACTTGGCCAAGGTGTAGTTCGCCGACGCCCGCATGTAGAGTTCGGCTGCAGCACCCGTCAGACCCAACGCCTCTTGTTCCTCGGCCATGGCCACGAAACCGTCGCCGATCTGGTTGAATTCCTCCAGCCAGATGGTTGCACCCTCGCCGTCTGCCAGATCAGAATATTCAGCATCAGGAGACGCAGCGCGCACGCGGGCCAGTACTTCGTTTGTGGTGTTGGGGTCCGCGCCGTTCCAGACCCAGTGGTTCGGACGGATGTCCCGGAAAAAGCCTGTGCCCTCGGCAACCGAAACCGTCGGAACTGCTGTGGCCAGTAGCGTCCCGCAAAGCAGGCTGGTCGTGATCGTGGAAATTTTCATTTGGTCTCTCCTAAGTTGGTGCGGGCACGCCGCGTTCTGTCGAGTGCCTAACAATCGAATTTCATGTGATCTGCTGTGTATTCACGAATGGTCAGGGTGGGTTCACGAACGGTCGGGCCGGCTCAGGGCAAAAACCTGCAGCCCTGGCGCGGGCTCTGTGTATTCGTGATCTACAGTGACAAAGGCCTCGCCTGCGCGGACGGCCAGCCCTGAAGGGTCTTTGATACCTTGCAGCGCCCACGCGTCCTCGATGACGCCCGAGGCTGGATCTATTGCAAGGATGTTGTGGTGGTAGCTGGTCAGCGCGTAGAGCGTTCCATCAGCATAGGACAAGCCCGTGATCGTATATTCCGAAAGAGTCCGGCCATCTTTGGTAGCCCCTTCGAGAACCAGCTGTGTCTGAGACTGCGCAACAAGATCAACCGCGTTAAGGTTGCCCCCTTCGTCAGCATAAAACAGCGTGCGGCCCGTCGGATCGACGGCCATCGCCATGATGTCGCCGTCAGGTGAGAGAGCATCCGCGAAGGGTATCACATCACCTTCTTGCCAGGCTTCATCCAGATAGCTCCATTGCTTGATGTGCGAATGGCCGCCCGCGATGTAAATCGCGCCATCCGCCATCGTGACCGTCTCCGTATGGCCTTGACGGAGCAAAAGCGGCCCGGCTTGCACAACGGTGGCGTCCTGAACGCCAGACAGGTCAGATGGCAATATAAACAGGTCCGCCTGATCAGTGACCAAGGCAAAACGCCCACTGGCCGCGTCCCAACTGATCCCTGAGGGCTGCAAGACCTTTGACGGCAATGGCAAAACCGTGGCTGCGACGGTCCGAGGCGTCGCCGCAAGCGGGGCATCCGCACGCTCATGTGGGCGGGTTTCGGTGTATTCCCCGATCCCAAAGGTGGAAAATACAAGATGTACACCACTGCGCGTGTCCGCCAGCGCATAGAGGCCGGTCCCAAGTGCAAATGCCATTGGGACACCAATGAGCCATTTGCGGTGCGGGTGCTGAGAGTTGGAAAGGTTGGCGCTTGATCTCGGCGATGTGGTAGCGGTCAGTTTCATGTTCTTCCCTTTCAAATGGTGATCGCGTTGAAAGATCGGGTTGCGACCATCATTGGCCGTGACCCAGAGCTAGCGACCGATTTGCGAGGGTTCAGTCAGCGTTTCACCAACGGGTGCAACGGCTTCACCAACGGTGGATACACTTGGCTGAATGAAACTGAGCTTCATGGACGGGTGGAATGAGGGGACGCGCAGCACGTCGTCAAGACGCGATCAAGACTGACCAAACATGGGCTGGGCTGTCCCAAAAGGGACAGCCAAGTAACGTCTTGTTAGGCTTTCCACTTATCGCATGTCTGCACTCTTGCGTCCTGACCTTGCGGTCAGAGTCCCCCGCGAAAGTCAGCATTTCCGCCTACGGGGTTATTCGCGGCGATACTAAAGTGCTTCTGGCGGTCATTGAGCGTCAGTAACTGGATGGCAGCACAGTCCCGGCCTGCGCGCCGACTATGCGACGTCCCACGACGCAGCTGGCTGGAAATAGCGCCACACCGCCGCGTCGTAAGTGTCAGACGGCGACCTTGCGGCTTTCGTCCAGATAGATCTCGCGCAGGCGGGTCGCCACCGGGCCGGGGGTACCTGTGCCCACTGCCACATCGTCGATCTCGACAACGGGCATCACAAACGTGCTGGCGGAGGTGATGAACGCCTCATCTGCATCCTGCGCCTCTGCGATGGTAAAGCTGCGTTCCTCGACCTGCATCTGCGCCTCTTTGGCAAAGCGCAGGACGGCGGCACGGGTGATCCCGTGCAGGATCTCATTGCCCAGATGCCGGGTAATAATCTTGCCGTCCTTGATAATATAGGCGTTGTTTGACGTCCCTTCGGTTACGGCGTCATCTTCGACCATCCATGCATCATCCTTGCCCGCTGCCTTGGCCATCATCTTGCCCATGGATGGGAACAGCAATTGCACGGTCTTGATGTCGCGACGGGCCCAGCGCTGATCCTCGATCGAGATCACCTTCATCCCTTTCTTGGCCGCCGGGCTATTGGCCAGACCCGGCTTATTCTGGGTGAACAGAACAACTGTGGGCGTGGTGGTTTCCGGATCCGGAAATACAAAATCGCGATCATCTGGCGCGCCACGGGTTATCTGAAGATAGATCATGCCTTCTTCGATCCCATTCAGGCGGACCAGTTCGCGATGCACCTCCAACAGATCAGGCAGCACATCGGGATGCGGCATGTTCAATTCATTCAGCGACCGTTCCAGCCGCTTTGCGTGGCCCGCAAAATCAATCAACTTGCCGTCCAGCACGGATGTGACCTCGTAGACGCCGTCAGCCATCAGAAACCCGCGATCAAAGATCGAGATCTTGGCTTCGTTTTCCGGTAGATACTCGCCATTGACGTAGACTGTGCGCATGGTCATCCCCATAGGTTGGCAGCGGGCGGATGCACGCCACGCTCATCAAATTGCAAAGGTTCGGCCCGGTCTTCGGCCAGAAGAAGCGGCCCGTCAAGGTCCGTAAACGCCACGCCCTGGGCGAGGATCGTGGCAGGCGCCATGGCCAGCGAAGACCCAACCATGCATCCGACCATGATACCGTAACCTTCGGCGATGGCCTGCTGCTTGAGCGCCAGCGCCTCTGTCAGCCCGCCTGTCTTGTCCAGTTTGACATTGACCATGTCATATTTGCCCTTCAGCGCAGGCAGGCTGGCCCTGTCATGGCAGCTTTCGTCAGCGCAGACAGGCAGCGGCCGATCCATTTCGCCCAGCATGTCATCTGCCCCGGCAGGAAGGGGTTGTTCCACCATCTGCACACCAAGCCGGATAAGATGCGGGGCAAGCTCGGCATAGACCTCGGCTGTCCAGCCTTCGTTGGCATCCACAATAATGGCCGCGTCCGGCGCACCCCGGCGGACGGCCTCAAGCCGGGCCATGTCATCGGGCGTCCCCAGTTTGATCTTCAACAGGGGGCGATGGGCGTTCTGGGCGGCTTGTGTTTCCATCGCCTGCGGTGTGTCGAGCGACAGTGTATAGGCGGTGATCTCAGGACCCGGGGTCTGTAAATCAAGCAGATCCCAGACCCGTTTGCCCGCCTGCTTGGCCGCATGATCCCACATTGCACAATCAATCGCGTTGCGGGCGGCGCCGGCTGGCAGCAGATCGGGCAGATCGGCCCAGGTTCCGGAAAACCCCGCAATCTGCGCCGTCACGCTGTCCAAGGTCTCATCATAGCGGGCGTAGGGAACGCATTCGCCAAGCCCCGTCACACCGCCGTCGGATACGGTGACCGTCAGGACCTCGGCCTGCGTGCGCGACCCGCGACTGATGGTAAAGACCTGCGCCAGGCGGAACACATCGCGGGTCACGTCAATCTTCATCTTGTTCTCACCATATCGCTGCCAAAAAAGATCCCGCCGACGTTACAGCCCGGCCAACGCATCCACCAGCCGCGCAGCACCCTGGCGGTAGGTATCAACCGTCGGCAGACCCATCTCCTCTTCGATGCCGGCCATGTATTTCAGGGCCTCATCCTCTGACAGATGCTGCGTGTTGACCGAGACACCAACAACCTGACAGGCCGGATTGGCAATCCGGGCAATCGGCAGAGCCGTGTCGCGCAGGGTCTGCAGGCTTGGCAGATCGTAGTCAGGCAGGCCGCGCATATGCTTGCGGGTGGGCTCATGGGCCAGAACAAGCGCATCGGGCTGGCCGCCATGGATCAGGGCCATGGTTACACCGGAATAGGACACATGGAACAGGCTGCCCTGCCCTTCGATATGGTCCCAATGGTCAGGGTCGTTATCGGGTGTGAGGTATTCAACCGCGCCCGCCATGAAATCGGCGATCACAGCATCCAGCGGAACACCGCCACCGGTGATCAAGATGCCGGTCTGACCGGTGGGCCGGAAGGTCGATTTCATGCCGCGCTTTTGCATTTCGGCATCCATGGCAAGACCGGTATACATCTTTCCAACGGAACAATCCGTGCCGATGGCAAGACAGCGCTTGCCGGTGCGTTTCTTGCCATTGGCAATCGGGTAGGCCACCGATGGGATCCGCACGTCAAACAGGGTGCGGCCACTGACCCGGGCCGCCGCGACCAGCTCGTCCTCGTCGCGCAGCAGGTTGTGCAGGCCGGATGCGACGTCAAAGCCCATTTGCAACGCCTTGACCAGCACTTCCTTCCAGGCAGCCGAGATATACCCGCCCCGGTTGGCGACACCGATGACCAGTGTCTGGGCGCCGGCGGCTTTGGCCTCTTCCAGGGTCAGGTCTGCAATTCCCAGATCGGCACCGCAACCTTTCATGCGGAATTGACCCACTGCATTTTCCGGACGCCAGTCCTTGATACCTTGGGCAACCTTGGCGGCCAACTGATCGGGGGCGTCGCCCAGAAACAAAAGATATGGGGTCTGGATCATGGGAAAGCTCCATCTGGCAAGAGAATCATTGGGTTTGCGCGATAATTGCGCTGTCTCACTCGGATTTCATCGCGCATTCATCCGATTGACAGGGATAATGCAGGATAATCTTGCGCCAATTCGGAATTCGACGCAGGTTCATCCCGCGATATGGTCGTAGGATGGGTTTTAACCCATCCCGGTCAAAAAGAAACCCGGGCGCGAACGCCCGGGCCAAAAACAAACGCTGTTCTCAAGGTCACCCTTTGGAGAATTCCGGATAGGCTTCCATACCCAATTCCGAGCTGTCGAGACCGTTGATCTCGGCCTCTTCAGAGACACGGATACCCATCACACCTTTCAGGATGATCCAGACGACCAGGCTGACGATAAAGACAAAAGCGCCGATTGCCGCGAAGCCGATGAACTGTGTCACAAAGCTTGTCCCGCCGGTGTAGAATGGAACGGCCATTGTGCCCCAGAAACCCGCCAGAAGGTGAACGGGGATCGCACCTACAACGTCATCAATCCGCAGCTTGTCAAGGAATGGCACCGCAAACACGACGATAACACCGCCAATGGCACCAATCCACAATGCACCAAAGAGCGACGGATCAAGCGGCCCGGCAGTAATGGACACCAGACCGGCCAGCGCGCCGTTCAGCACCATGGTCAGGTCAACCTTGGTATACATGACCTGTGTGAGGATCAGTGCAGCAACCGCACCGGCAGCCGCGGCCATGTTGGTATTGGCAAAGATCCGGCCAACATCCGTGATGTCACCAACAGTCCCCGCAGCCAGCTGCGACCCGCCGTTGAAGCCAAACCAGCCAAGCCACAGGATGAATGTACCCAGCGTCGCAAGGGCAAGGTTTGAACCGGGCATCGGAATGACCTGTCCTTCCTTGCCATATTTGCCAAGACGCGGGCCAAGGATGATCGCACCGGCAAGTGCGGCGAAACCACCGGCGGCATGCACAAGGGTCGAACCTGCGAAGTCGCTAAAGCCCATTTCGGACAACCAGCCACCACCCCACTGCCAGGACGCTTCGATCGGATAGATGAAGCCCGTCAGCACAACAACAAAGATCAGGAACGGCCACAGCTTGATACGTTCAGCCAATGTACCAGAGACGATTGATGCGGTCGTGGCACAGAACATCAACTGAAAGAAGAAGTCCGACGCAACAGAGGCATAATCCAACGTGGCATCCGCAGCAGCCAGGCCAACAGGCTCAAGCGATGTGACGCTGAAAAACGGACCCATCCAACCGGCCACAAGCCAGCCATCACCCGGATACATCAGGTTGAAGCCGACCAGCCAATACATGATGGAGGCAATGGAAAACAACGCAATGTTCTTGGTCAGCTGGGTCGTGACATTCTTGGACCGTACAAGACCAGCCTCGAGCATGGCAAAACCGGCCGCCATCCAGAACACCAGAAAGCCGCCCACAAGGAACAGCAGCGTGGTCATGATATAGGGGCCGATCTCGTCGAACCCGGGCGTGGCGTCCTGCGCCATCGCAAGTGTCGGCAGCAGCGTCAGTGCCGCGCCGAAAGTGATGAGTTTGGTAAATTTCATTGATTTGTCCCTCGTTACGCGATCACAGCGCGTCGTCATTTGTCTCGCCCGTGCGCACGCGCAACGCGCCCTCGACGTCGAGTACGAATATCTTGCCATCGCCGATCTTCTCGGTTTTGGCGGTCTCGGCGATCGTCGCGACCACCTGTTCGGCCATGGCATCTGGCACCACGATCTCGAGCTTGACCTTCGGCACAAAATTCACGGCATATTCGGCGCCCCGATAAATCTCTGTATGGCCGGATTGCGATCCGAACCCCTTGATTTCAGACACCATCATGCCGCGCACGCCCACGGTGGTCAGCGCCTCGCGCACCTCCTCGAGCTTGAACGGTTTGATTGTTGCAATGATGAGTTTCACATTGTTCCCCTTGCAATTTTTCGTCTGGACGCGCCGAAAGCATCGCCCGCTTGCAGGGGGAGAAAGAGCCTGCGGAAACCCGCAGGGCAAGGTTCCAGCCCTACTTAATCGGATGTTAACCATTCCAATTTGCACAATTTTTGCACAAAAAATATACTTTGCTTATTTTTTGGGCATTAGACGAAACCAACATGGCGGACCAGCTCTGCCGAATCCCCATCGTTCCCGGCAAAACACAAGCAGCCCATCTGCCGCTCCTGATTTTGTCGGCAAATACTGCTGCAAAACTGCATGTCGGCGACATACCCCCGGGGTCAACCGGACCGGTCGGCAAACCGACTGGTCGCCGCACCCGGCACTGGTTATAGTAGGTGAAAATGACAAACAGTCAGACGAGCGGTACATGAGCGAAAATGGCAAGAAACGGCCCCCCTTGGTGGCCGAGCGTCGCTACCCTGCCAAACCGGCAGCAAAAAAGCCGACCCAAAAGAAGGCCGCAGCAAAACCTGCGGCCAAACGCCGGAAGGCTGCGCCCAAAGCCCGAAAACGGGGGGTGATTGGCTGGCTCCTGTTTCCGTTTGAATGGACGTTCCGCATCATTTGGGCGGTCAGTTGGCGTCTGGGCCTTGTGATCGCGCTGATTATCGCCGGGTTTTCGTTCTATTTTGCCCAGCAGATGCCGCCAATGACGGAATTGATCGACGGGCGCACGCGCGGCTCTGTCACGATGACCGACTACAAAGGTGACGTCTTTGCGTGGCGGGGCGACCAGTTTGGTGGCTTGATCCGCGCCGAGAATGTCTCGCGCCATTTGCGCAACGCGGTTGTGGCCACCGAGGACAAGCGCTTCTACCGCCATTTTGGTATCTCGCCCCGCGGGATTGCATCTGCGGTCCGGATCAATCTGCGCGAAGGCCGTGGCCCGCTATCGGGCAATGGCGGCTCTACCATCACACAGCAAACGGCCAAACTGCTATGTCTGGGCGTGCCGTTCGATCCGCAACAATGGGCCAGCGAGGCGGAATACGAAAACGACTGCCGGCAGGGGTCAATCTGGCGCAAGGCCCGCGAAGCGGTCTTTGCGGTTGGTATGGAAATTGCCTACACGAAAGACGAAATCCTGACCATCTACCTCAACCGCGCCTATCTTGGCGCCGGTGCGCGTGGTTTTCAGGCCGCGTCCGAGCGGTATTTCAGCAGCAATGCAGCCGAACTTGAGCCCGCCCAGGCGGCCATGCTTGCAGGCCTTCTCAAGGCCCCGTCGACATTTGCCCCCACTAACAATCTGGCGCGCGCCCAGGATCGGGCCGACACCGTCATTCGGCTGATGCAGGAACAGGGATACCTGACCGATGCAGAGGCCCAGGATGCCCGCGCCAATCCCGCGACCTTGTCCGCAACCGCCCGGGCCAATGCCGCAACATTCTTTGCTGATTGGGTCATGCGCAGCGGGCCTGAATTCTTCACCCGCGACACAACCGAAGACGTGATCATTCGCACCACGCTGGATCAGGACATCCAGAAAGCGGCAGAAGAGGCGATGCTGACCGTGTTTGACCGCGACGTGCGTGCCGGATCAGAAGCACAGGCCGCCATCGTCGTGATGTCTGCCGATGGTGCTGTGCGCGCCATGGTGGGCGGGCGAAACCTGGGCGAGACCGGTGCATTCAACCGGGCGACACAGGCAAACCGGCAGACCGGATCGGCCTTCAAGCCGTTCATTTTTGCCGCCGCCCTGGATCTGGGGATGTCCCCATATTCGCTGGTGGATGATCAACGCACCTGCTGGCAGCGGCGCGGGTCCCGCGACTGGTGTCCCGAAAACTACGACCGGGCGTTCAAAGGGCCTGTGACATTGGTGCAGGCACTGGCGGAAAGCCGGAACATCCCGGCCATCTTGCTATCCGAAGAGGTCGGGCGCGAACTTGTGCGCGTCGTGGCCGAAGGGTTCGGCTTTAGCGGTGATCTGGCAGCGGGGCCCGCGCTGGCGCTTGGGGTTTCGGAAAGCAACCTGCTGGAAATGACCGGGGCCTTTGCAGGTATCCTGAATGGCGGCTCTGCCGTGACACCGTTTGGCCTGACCGATCTGCGCATTCAGGGCGATGATGCGCCACTGATGGACGCAACCGGCACCGGGATCGGCGAGCGTGTGATCCGGCAAGAGGCCGCCCGCACTCTGACATGGATGATGAAGAAAGTCGTCGACGAAGGCACCGGCGCCCGGGCGCGGATCAACGGCTGGGAAATCGCCGGGAAGACCGGCACGACACAGGGCGCGCGCGACGCGTGGTTTATCGGCTTTACGGGCGACTACGTCACTGGCGTCTGGATGGGCTATGATGACAACCGGCCCCTGAGCGGGGTAACCGGGGGCGGGCTACCCGCCACGATCTGGAAAGAAACCATGACGCGGGTCCTTGCGGATAAATCACCAACCGCCCTGCCCATGCTGGAACCACAAGCACCCGCTGCAGCACCCATCCTTGAAAGCGAGGGGGGTGAGGTTGTCGATGATGACATCCTGAACCTGCTGGAATCCATCATGACGGACACGACCAACTGAAATTGTCCCGCACTGGCGCGCGGTCAAACCGTTCCGGACCGGCTGTTCTCAGAATTCGCCCGCTTCGCAGCGGTCATAGCGAAACACATAGCCGTCCCACATCATGAACAGCCCGTCTTCACTGGCATCATTCATGAGAATGGCCCTTTCGGTCCATGTCTGGTCTTCGCCGGAACATTCCATCGTATAGATCGTGGCATCCATATTGTTGATATCAACGGGCAAGGTCAGACGGCATTCCAGCTCCACCCCGTAGAAAATGCCCTCTTCGATTTTGATTGATCCACCATCTGCCCCGACCAGCGCGCATTCGGCGTTAGCAGTTTGTTTATAGACGCCATCATAGGGTCCGGCGATGCTTGCAGCGGGCATGATCACACACAGGCTGAAGAAAATAGGAGATATCAAACGGCACATGACCGGATGGTCTGATCTATTTCCGTCGCCAAATCAATGAAATATGCTAAGTTCTGAGCGATATACGGCTATGTGAAGCCTGCAGCCGCAAATGTATCTTGAATTTCACGTGCGTGCTGCGCATCAAAGCCAGAGATTTTAAAAGGCCAGACGGGGCGCATTTTGGAAGAAATCAGAAAAAAGGGCGAGGCCGAGCTGATCGCCGCTCGCCGCGAAAGCCGCCATTTGTACTGGATGGTGGCCATCTTCAGCTTTTTCGTAAACCTGCTGATGCTGACCGGCCCGCTTTACATGCTGAACGTCTATGATCGTGTGCTCAGTTCACGCTCTTTCGAAACGCTGATCGCACTGTCGGTATTGGTGGCCTTTCTCTACGCGGTGATGGGTGTGCTTGATTTTGTGCGCGGCCGTGTGATGGGCCGGGTTGGTGCCCGGTTTCAGGCCCGACTGGATCGCCGCGTGTTCAGCGCGGTGCTGAAAGCCACAACGCTAAACCGCGCCCCGCGCGAGGCTGCAACCGGCTTGCGTGATCTGGAAGCAACGCAGCGGCTGATCACCTCACCCGCCCTGATGGCTTTGTTCGATCTGCCATGGGCGCCCTTGTTTTTCTGGGGCATTTTCATTTTCCACCCGCTGATGGGGGTTCTGGCCCTTGTGGGTGCGACGATCCTGATCGGGGTCGCGATTTTCAACCAGCTGACAACAAAGAAGCCGTTGGAAGAGGCGAACGCAGCCTCTTTTGCGTCTGACCAACTGGGCAGCCAGATTCGCAGTGAAAGTGAAATGGTCCACTCGCTGGGGATGCGCAATGCATCCTTTGACCGGTGGCAGGTTGCCCGCGGCAAATCACTAGACTCGACCATTGGCGCAGCGGACGCATCTGGCACATTCACCGCATTGACCAAGTCGTTCCGCCTGTTCCTGCAATCCGCAATGCTGGGTCTTGGGGCCTATCTGGTGCTGATCAACGAACTCTCGCCGGGCGCGATGATTGCGGGTTCAATCCTTCTGGGCCGCGCCCTGGCCCCGATCGAGCTGCTTGTTGGCCAATGGGCGGTGTTCCAAAAGGGGCGCGAGGGATGGCGCAACCTTGGCATGCTTCTGGGCAGCGTCAGCGAGGAAGAGCAGCGGATGAACCTGCCCAAGCCCAAGGCCCGCCTGTTGGCGGATCAGGTCACGGTTGTCCCGCCGGGTGAAAAGCAGGCGTCGCTGCGTCTGATCAGCTTTGAGGTCAAACCGGGCCAGGCCGTGGGGGTCATCGGAACGTCTGGCGCCGGGAAATCGACCCTTGCCCGCGTTCTGACGGGTGTCTGGCAACCGGCTGGCGGGAAAATCCGTCTGGACGGGGCCGCGCTTGACCAATACGACCCGGACGTTCTGGGCCAGCATATCGGCTACCTGCCCCAGCGGGTGATGCTGTTTGACGGCACGATCAAGGAAAACATCGCCCGCATGTCGATGCAGCCCGATGACGCCGCCGTCGTTGCCGCAGCCAAGAAGGCGGCAGCCCATGAAATGATCCTGAAATTGCCCGACGGCTATGACACGCGCGTTTCGGCCAATACGGGCCGCTTGTCAGGTGGACAGATCCAGCGGATTGGTCTGGCCCGCGCGATGTATGGCGATCCTGTGGTGCTGGTTCTGGATGAACCCAACTCCAACCTTGATAATGATGGCTCTGCCGCATTGAACAAGGCGATCAAGGCATTGAAAGCCGAGGGGCGGATCATCTTTATCATGGCACACCGTCCCGCCGCCATTCAGGAATGCGATCTTTTGCTGGTCATCGAGGCGGGGGCGCGCCGTGCCTTTGGCCCCAAGGACGAGGTGCTGTCCGAAATGGTCAAGAACCACACCGAAATCAAACGGAGTGCCGGCCAGACAGGAGGCGTGTCATGAAAAAGCCAAATGACCCCGCCGCAAAACGCTGGTCCGCCAGCCGCCATTTGGCGTTTGGCATCGTCGCGCTGATCATCCTTGTGGGTGGTTTTGGCACATGGTCCGTGATGGCGCAGATTACCGGCGCTGTCATCACCAGTGGCCAGATCGAGGTCGACCGCAACAGACAGGTCGTGCAGCACCCCGATGGCGGCGTGGTCGAGGAAATCCTCGTCGATGAGGGTGATACCGTCGAAACGGGGGATCTGCTGATCCGTCTTGATGCATCGGTACTGCGGTCCGAATTGGCGATTGTCGAAGGGCAGTTGTTCGAAATTCTGGCCCGCCGCGGCCGGTTGGAGGCCGAACGGGACGGGCTGGAAACACCTGCGTTTGATCCACTATTGCTGGACGCCGAGGATGAAGAGGCCGAAAAACTGGTCAGCGGGCAGGTCCGTCTGTTTGAGGCGCGCCTTGAATCAAGCGAGCGCGCGGTCGAACAATTGACCCAGCAGCGCGCCCAGATTGCCAGCCAGCTGACCGGGATCGCAGCCCAGCAAACCGCGCTCAAGACCCAACAGGACCTCATCACCCAAGAGCTGGCCGATCAGCAAAGCCTGCTTGATCGCGGCTTGGCGCAGGCCAGCCGGGTCCTGACCCTGCAGCGGGAAGAGGCCAGCCTTTTGGGCCGCGTCGGCGAGTTGACCGCGCAAGCTGCGCAGGCGCAGGAACGCATGACGGAAATCGAAATCCAGATCCTTGGCCTGTCATCCAGTCGCCGCGAAGAGGCGATCACGCGCCTGCGCGATCTGCAGTTCAACGAACTGGAATTGTCCGAACGGCGGCGCACGCTGACCCGTCAGCTGGATCGTCTGGATATTCGCGCACCTGTGTCCGGGATCGTCTATGGGCTGCAGGTCTTTGCAGAACAATCGGTGATCCGACCTGCTGATCCCGTGCTTTACCTGATCCCGCAAGACCGCCCACTGGTCATCGCCACGCAGGTACAGATCGTCGATATCGACCAGATTCACCTGGGCCAGGAAGTCACCT
This sequence comes from Yoonia sp. SS1-5, assembly GCF_038443705.2. NCBI lineage: Bacteria > Pseudomonadati > Pseudomonadota > Alphaproteobacteria > Rhodobacterales > Paracoccaceae > Yoonia > Yoonia rhodophyticola. The sequence continues at coordinate 2,038,388 of NZ_CP151767.2, forward strand.
TGCGCTTTTCCGCATTTGACCAGCGACGCACGCCGGAATTGAAAGGCGCGGTCACGTTGATTTCGGCCGATGCGTTTCAGAATGAGAATTCGGGCCTGTCCTACTACCGAGCCGAGGTGCAGTTGAACGAAGGCGAGGTGGGGCGCCTGCCGCAGGATATGACGCTGATCCCCGGTATGCCGGTCGAGGCGTTTGTCCGGACGGCAGACCGGACCCCGATGGGATATCTGCTGAAACCGCTGGCTGATTATTTCGCAAAGGCATTCCGCGAGTCCTGATTGCACCGCCCTGCGTTGCCCGCTAGCGTGCGCGCAAATGAACGGAGGATGCGATGTCTGCGATTGAAACCAAACTGGCGGAACTAGGCGTTACCTTGCCCGACGCCCCCGCGCCTGCGGCAAACTATGTGCCTTATGTGATCGTGGGCGATCTGGTCCATGTTTCGGGGCAGATTGCGGCCACTGCCGACGGGATGATCGTCGGCAAGCTGGGGGCGGATATGGATGCAGACGCGGGTGCAGCGGCGGCCAAGACCTGCGCAATCAGCCTGCTGGCGCAATTGAAAGCAGCCTGCGGCGGCGAGATTGATCGTCTGCAGCAGGTCGTCAAGCTGGTTGGCTTTGTCAACTCAACCCCGGATTTCGGAGACCAGCCCAAGGTGATCAATGGGGCCTCGGATTTCATGGTCGCGGCCCTCGGCGACAAGGGGCGGCATGCCAGATCGGCCGTCAGCGCCGCCAGCCTGCCCTTCGGCGTCGCCGTCGAAATCGAAGCCATCTTCCAGATCGCATGAGCCTGCCCGCCGCCTTCTTTGACCGCCCGCTTGCGCATCGTGCCTTGCATGACCGCAAGGCCGGTCGCGTCGAAAACAGCGTGAAGTCCATCGAGGCTGCGATTGCCGCCAATTATGGCATCGAAATTGATGTGCAGTTGACCAGTGATGGCCACGCCATGGTGTTCCATGACGACATGCTTGACCGGCTTACCGCAGCGGCCGGACCCGTGCGCGACAAAACCCGCGCCGAGCTCGAAGAAATTGCCTTGTGGGACGATGGCGGAATGATCCCTGCCTTTGTGGATGTCTTGTCCATTGTTGCGGGCCGGGTGCCGTTGCTGGTCGAGATCAAGGATCAGGACGGTGCCATGGGGCCGAATATCGGCCCGTTGGAACAGGCCACCACGGACGCCCTGGCCGGATATACCGGCGATGTCGCGCTGATGTCTTTCAACCCGCATGCCGTCGCCCGCTGCGCGACGCTGGCACCAGATATCCCGCGCGGTATTGTCACCTCGAGCTATCTGGCCGAGTTCTGGCCAGAGGTTCCGGAGCAGGTCCGGGACAGGCTGCGTGATATTCCAGACTACGACCAGGTTGGCGCAAGCTTTATCAGTCACGAGGCGTCTGATCTGGACAGGCCGCGCGTCGCGGCGCTGAAATCCCAAGGTGCTGCAATCCTGTGCTGGACCATCCGATCACCCGAGGCCGAAAAAGACGCCCGCCGGATCGTGGATAATGTCACGTTTGAGGGATATCTGGCTTGACGGCGGGCAGCCGCCCCCCAAGTTGCACTGCATGACAGACGCCGCCATTGAAATCACAGCCCATTCCGATCTGGGCGCGGTCGATCCCGCCGATTGGGATGCCTGCGCCTGCCCCGAGGCTGTTGATGGCAGGCCCTATGACCCGTTCACGACATATCGGTTTCTCAAGGCGTTGGAAGATAGCGGATCGGTTGGTCCCGGTTCCGGCTGGCACCCACGCTATCTGGTTGCCCACCAGCATGGGCAGGTCATTGCCGTCACCCCGCTTTATGCAAAGGCGCATAGTCAGGGCGAATACATCTTTGACCATAACTGGGCGCATGCATTCGAAGGTGCCGGCGGGGAATATTACCCCAAACTGCAAATCGCAGTCCCGTTCACGCCCGCCACCGGGCGCCGGTTTCTGACCCGCCCGGGCGCCGAAACCATCGGCATGTCAGCCCTCGTTCAGGGTGCGGTGCAAATTGCCGCGGAAAACCAACTGTCATCAGTGCATGCCACATTTTGCACCGAGGCCGAGGCAATTGCCGGGCAGGAAATGGGATTGCTCGCCCGGATCGGGCAGCAATTTCATTGGGAAAACGCCGGATATGACGATTTTGATGCGTTTCTGGGTTCGTTATCGAGCCGGAAGCGCAAGAATATCCGCAAGGAACGCAATCAGGCCAATGCTTTCGGGGGCGAGATTATTGAGCTGACCGGCGATAAGATCGCGCCGGAACATTGGGATGCGTTCTGGCGGTTCTATCAGGACACCGGACATCGCAAATGGGGAAGCCCATATTTGACCCGCGATTTTTTCGATCAGGCACAGGAATATCTGCGCGATGACATGCTGCTGGTCCTGGCCATGCGCGACGGGCGGGCGGTGGCCGGGGCGTTGAACTTTATCGGGCGCGAAACCCTTTACGGGCGCTATTGGGGCTGTGTCGAACATCACCCCTGTCTGCATTTCGAGCTGTGCTATTATCGCGCGATTGATTATGCGATCCGCACCGGTATGGCGCGGGTCGAGGCAGGGGCGCAGGGCGAACACAAGCTTGCACGGGGCTACCTGCCCGTCACCACCCATTCATTGCATTGGTTCGGCGACTCCGGTTTTCGGGATGCGGTGGGCAAATACCTGAAAGCTGAACGTAATGCCGTGGATCACGAAATCGAAGTTCTGACCAGCTATGGTCCTTTTCGCAAAACCGACATGGAGGAACAGCAATGACCGACAAACTTACCCCGGCCGAGCGCACGGAAATGATCGACCCGCTGCTGCAATCTGGCTGGCAATTACTGGACGGGCGCGACGCGATCCACAAAAGTTTTGTGTTCAAGAATTTTGTCGAGGCATTCGGCTTTATGACCCGGGCTGCCCTGTGGGCCGAAAAGTGGAACCACCACCCTGAATGGTCGAATGTCTACAAAACGGTCGAGGTCACCTTGACCACACATGACGCCGACGGTCTAAGCGCGCTCGACGCGAAACTTGGCGCGAAGATGGACACACTCGCAGGAGACTGACTTGGAAGACCTACTCAATACTGTGATTTGGAACGGTAAAACCGTTGGCGACCTGTTGTCGCCCGAGTTTCTGGCATCGGTTGTGGGCAGCGTGATCGCAGCCCTTTTCATCCTGTTCGTCGGCTTTGTCGTCGGGGGCTGGATTCGCAAGCGCCTGATACGCCTGGGCGAAAAGCACAAGCATCTTGATAAGACGCTGTTCAACTTTCTGGGCAACGTAGCCCGCTACGTCGTCATCGCCTTTGCGGTTCTGTTTGTCCTGAACACATTCGGGGTGCAGACCACGTCGGTCGTGGCGGTCATCGGTGCCGCAGGTCTGGCCATTGGTCTGGCGCTGCAGGGGACGTTGTCCAATGTTGCGGCGGGGGTGATGATCGTCTTTTTCCGCCCGGTCAAAATAGGTGATTTCGTCGAGGTGAACGGACAGATGGGCACGATCAAGGATGTGACCCTGAACTTTATCGAGCTTGCATCAATCGGGAACGTCCAGATCATCATCCCCAATTCGGCGGTCTGGGGAAATACGATTGTCAATTATTCCAGCTACCCGACCCGCCGGGCGGAATGGACATTTGGCGTCGGCTACGGGGCGAACCTGAAACAGGCCGAAGACGTCATTCGCGATACGATCATGGCTGACGAGCGGTCCAAGACCGAACCGGAGCCGTTCATTCAGGTCAACAACCTCAATGACAGTTCCGTGGATTTTCTGGTGCGTGTCTGGTGCGATGCGGCTGATTACTTCGCGTATCAGGCTGATATGAAACGCAAGGTCAAAGAGGCGCTGGATAGCGCGGGCGTCGATATCCCCTTCCCCACGCGGACAATCCTGCAGGCGGCGGCCGAATAACAAAAAGGCGGCGCATCTTGCGCCGCCCCTACCCGCCCGATCTGGCCGGCGTGCCTATTCCATGGCTTCCAGTAACGTCTCGCCCGCTGAAATCTCACATTCGCCGGGGTTCGATTCTGCATTCAGAATTTTCACCTCGCCATTTTCAACCAGCATCGAATAGCGCTTGGATCGGTTGACGAAACCAACGGGCGACGCGGTAAAGTTCATGCCGATAGCCGTGGTGAACTGGCTTTCCGCATCGGCCAGCATCGTGATGCCCACATCATTGGCGCGGGTCGAATCGCCCCAGGCCTTCATTACAAACGGATCATTGACCGACACGCAGATGATCTCTTGCACGCCCTTCTCTTTGAAGTCGTCAAAGGTGATCATGAAGCTTGGCACATGGGCGGTCGAACAGGTGCCGGTAAATGCCCCGGGCAGGCCGAAAATTACGACTTTGCGGTCCTTGATCTTGTCGGCCATCGACACCTGCCGGGGGCCGTCTTCGCCCATTTGCAGCAGTGTTGCGTCAGGTACCGTATCACCCGTCTTAATTGTCATAGTCTTCCCCCGGTTCGCAATTGTATCTCTTGACCACTCGCATATAGAGTTTTGTTCAGCAAGGGACCAGCTTTCAAAGGGATCAGTGATGAACCATGTTGTCGTCGTGGGTGCCGGACAGGCTGGTGCAGCACTTGTCGCCCGGCTGCGGACCGAAGGGTTTACCGGGCAGATTACGCTGATTGGTGCGGAAAAAGTGCCCCCTTATCAACGCCCGCCCCTGTCCAAGGCCTATTTGCTGGGCGATATGACGCAAGAGCGGCTGTATCTGCGCCCACCGGCGTTTTATGCCGATCAGGACATTAAACTGCGGCTGGACGTGTCTGTTACCGCAATTGATCCGGCGGCGAAGACCCTCACATTGTCGGATGCGCAGGTATTGCACTACGATCAGCTGGCGCTGACGACAGGCGCAGAGCCGCACAGATTGCCGGCAAAGATCGGTGGCGCGCTTGGCAATGTGTTCACGATGCGGGATCTCGCAGATGCGGACGCAATCGCCCCGGCATTCGCGCCGGGCCGCAAGGTGCTGATCGTTGGTGGCGGCTATATCGGGCTGGAAGCGGCCGCCGTCGCATCCAAGCGTGGGCTTGACGTGACACTGGTCGAAATGGCGGACCGTATTCTGCAACGCGTCGCGGCGCCTGAAACCTCTGACTATTTCCGGGCGCTGCATCAATCCCACGGCGTCCGCATCCTTGAAGGGACCGGCCTGAAGGAATTGCGCGGCAATGATACCGTAACAGGCGCTGTCCTGACAGATGGGACCGAGATCGCGGTCGATTTTGTCGTCGTGGGCGTCGGCGTGAAACCTGCAACAGCACTGGCCGAGGCCGCCGGGCTGGAGGTCAGCAACGGCATTACCACCGACGATTTCGGGCGCAGCTCTGATCCGCATATCTGGGCGGCGGGGGATTGCGCGTCATGTTTGTTCGAAGGCGAACGCATCCGCATCGAGAGTGTCGGCAACGCCATTGCCCAGGCCGAGGCGGTTGCGTGCAACATCCTTGGTGCCAACAGCCCCTATCAGCCCAAACCATGGTTCTGGTCGGATCAGTACGACTGCAAGCTGCAGATCGCGGGCCTCAATCTGGGCTATACGGATGTCTACATGCGCAAGGGTGACGCGCCGGGCGTGCAATCAAACTGGTATTTCAACGGCCCCCGGCTAATCGCGGTGGATGCCATGAACGACCCGCGCAACTACATGATTGGCAAACGACTGATCGAAGCCGGGCGGAGCCCCGCCCCCGCGGCCCTTGTTGATCCGGCGACCGATATGAAGGCACTTTTGCGGGCGTGAGGATCATCGGGGGCATTCACCGCGGCACGACACTGACCGAGGTCGGCAAAGGCGACGCGGCGGCGCATTTGCGCCCCACAACCGACCGGGTTCGCGAAAACCTGTTCAACATGCTTGATGGTGGGCGTTTTGGCGATCCCGTCCGCGAAGCACGGGTGCTTGATCTGTTTGCCGGAACCGGTGTTCTGGGGCTCGAGGCATTGTCGCGCGGCGCGGCCCATGCGACCTTTGTCGATAGCAGCCGAGCCGCCCAGAAACTGATCCGCGCAAATATCGCAAAACTGCGCAGGCAGGCAGACACGACATTGATCAGCGCTGATATCGAAAAGCTACCGGCAGGCGATGCGTGTGATCTGATCTTTCTCGATCCGCCCTACGCGATGAATATGGGCCAGGCGGCCCTGCAAATAGCCCTGACGCAAGGGTGGATCGCACCGCAGGCCATTATCGTCTGGGAAGAGGCCAGCGCGCAGATCGCACCACCCGGATTTACGCAACTCGATCAGCGCCGTTATGGCAGTACCTGGATAAATGTGATGCGCCATGACCCCTGAATTAGTGATCTTTGATTGTGACGGCGTTCTTGTTGATACCGAACCGGTCACAGATGCGGTTCTCTCGGCCGATCTGACCAGACACGGCTACGCGGTATCACCGCAAGAGATCCACACCCGTTTCGCGGGCGGTACCATTGCGGGCATCGCACGGGAGGCCCGTGAAAAGGGCGCGGACTTGCCCGATGACTGGATTGACCGGATTTACGAAACCGTCTTTGCTGCGCTGCGCAAAGGCACGCCCGTCATCCCGGGCGTGATGGAACTGATCCATGCCTGTGATCGTGCAGGCATCAAACGGGCCATTGCGTCGAACGGTCCGATGGCCAAGATGGAGATCACGCTGGCGCCAAACGGGCTATGGAACCTGTTCGAGGGCCGGATTTATTCCGGGCATGATCATCCGCCAAAACCGGAACCCGGGATGCTTTTGCAGATCATGGCGGATGCGGGCGTGGCCCAGGACAACGCGGTGATGATTGATGACATGCCCGCAGGGTTCAATGCCGCCAAGGCCGCAGGTATCCGATGCTTTGGCTATGTGGCAGAGGGTGGCCCGGCCCGGATCGGTGACACAGGCGCGATACCTGTCACATCAATGGATGAAATTGCGCGGGCCATCGGGATAAGTTAGCCTGCCTGCATGTCGGATATCGCAGACATTCCGTTCATCGCAACGCGCAGCACAGAAGAAACGCCGTTGCCGGCACCCGTGCCGTTTGGCGCGCCGGTGCTGATTGGGGACTGTGTCAGTCCTTTGGCGGGCGAAACGATACTTGGCCTGCTATGGAAACGGTTGGACGAAAAGCGCCGGGACAAACAGCCCCGGCGCGATCACGACTATAGCGTTTGACGAAATACCTGATACATCGAATATCACCTAACGCGTTGAAATCTTTGATTTCAGGCAGCGTTAGGTGATTCAGGTTTTTCGCATAACGCTTTTAATCCGTTGTTATCACGATCACTGGGCGATATTGCCGGCGACGTAACCCTGTGCGGCGTCGACCAATGCGGCCCCATCAAACCCCTTCTCGTCCATCTCGACGATCCAGTTTGCAGTGACGATCTCGCCCAGCGCCTTGATCCGGTCCGTTTCAGCGACAGACAATTCGGCAATTTCGTTGCCATCAGCGGCCATAAGCTCGTGTCCGACCACATCACCGGTATCATGGGCCCGTCCGGCCCACATGCTGGCCATCATCCCCGAATTGGCATCAATGATCGCACGCAGGTCCTCCGGCATGCCGTCATAGACGTCCTTGTTCATCGCCCAGATGAAATAGAGGTTATAGAGCGCCCGGTCACCGGCCACATCGGTGTGGCTGTCGGTTAGTTCGTTCAGTTTCAGTGATGGGGACATCTCCCAGGTGATGACACCGCCATCAACCACACCCTTAGACAGCGCCTCGGGGAATTGAGGGACAGGCATCCCGATTGGGGTCGCCCCCAGCTGATCAAGCAACAATGTCGCCGGGCGGGACGGACCGCGCAGTTTCAGACCAGCAAAATCCTCGACCGTGGCCACGCTCGCGCCGCGTTTGTGGACGATACCGGGCCCATGCATATGCGCTGCGATCACATGCACATCCGCAAAATCATCCATGAGGAATTCCTGCGTGAACTCCCATGCGGCGGCTGATGCCTCCTCGCCTGACTTGGTTGTCATGAACGGCAGCTCCATCGCCTCGGCCTCGGGGAACCGGTTGGGCTGATAGCCAGGGATGACCCAGCCACCATCAATGGCACCGTCGCGGATCAGGTCATATTGGTTCGGGGCGGCCCCGCCCAATTGCATGAACGGATAGAGTTCGACCTTGATACGGCCCTGTGACTGTTCCTCGATCGCATCTGCCCAAGGCTGCATGAAATAGGTCGGGTTGGCGCTTGCAGGGGACACAAAATGCTGGAACCGCAAGGTGACCTCCTGCGCGGCGGCAGATGTCGCGGTCATGGTGAAGGCGGCCGCAAAAGCGGCGTGTTTGATCAGGTGCATCGCATGCATCCTTTCATCTTTGACTATGTTGGGAGGGGGTGTCACCGCTAGCGACACCTGATAGGTAAGCGGCACTGCCACAAAGCGCAAGAACACATTTTACGGGGAATTCAGCCGCGCATTTCCCCGCTTTCCGCCGGGCCCAACCGCGGCAGGCCGTTTTCAACTTTCCCATGTCGGGTGATATTTCCCGCCGGGTGACAAGGTAAAGATCTCGCCCCCATCCGCCGTGATACCGATGGAATGCTCAAACTGCGCAGAGAGGGACTTGTCACGGGTCACGGCTGTCCAATCATCTGCCAGCACCTTGGTATCCGGGCGGCCCAGATTGATCATCGGCTCGATGGTAAAGAACATCCCTTCCTCAAGGGTCGGGCCGGTTCCGGGGCGCCCATAATGCACCACGTTGGGGGGGGCGTGAAACACACGGCCCAGGCCATGCCCGCAGAAATCGCGCACGACCGACATCCTGTTACTTTCCGCATAGACCTGGATCGCGTGGCCGATATCACCAAACGTGTTACCCGGCTTTGCCGCCTCGATACCCTTCATCAGGGCGTCATGGGTCACCTGAATAAGCCGCTCTGCCTTGCGTGGAAGATCGCCCGCAACATACATGCGGCTTGTGTCGCCAAACCATCCGTCGACGATAACCGTGACGTCGATATTCAGGATATCGCCATCCTTGAGCTTTTTGTCGCCCGGAATGCCGTGACACACCACGTGATTGACCGAGATACAGCTGGCATGCTGATACCCTTTATAGCCAATCGTGGCAGAGGTCGCACCGGCATCATCGACCATTTGCGTGATCAGCCGGTCTATTTCGCCGGTCGTCTGACCGGTGAATACATGTGCCGCGATATCATCAAGAATCTGGGCCGCAACCCGACCTGCCGCATGCATGCCGGCAAAATCGCCCGGTTCATAAATCCTGATGCCGTCTTTGGTGATGCGCCCACGATTGGTTTGCACGTCGATTGTCCTTTGTCGGTTTTCTGGCACATAGGGGAATTGGTGGCAGAGTTCTAGAGCCTGATGGGTATCTGGGCGTCGGGGATAATTCTTTGCGGTGAAATGGCGCAGCGCAACGCCATGGCACCAACCCCCGCCTTTTGGGCGGCTTCAAACGCTGCGGCATAGGCCGGATCAATATCGTGGGCCAGTGTCATCGCGTCGCAATCGGTGCGCTGCACCAGATATAACATGATGGCCCGGTGACCTTCCGCCACCATCTGCGCCAGCGCATTCAGGTGCTTGGTGCCACGTGCCGTGACGCTGTCGGGAAACTCTGCCAGCCCCGATTGGCGGGACAAGGTCACGCTTTTGACCTCGACATATGTCGCCGCGCCATCGCCGGTCAGCAGGAAATCAATGCGGCTGTTCTCGCCATATTTCACCTCGGACCGGACAAGGGTGTAGTCGGGCAGCCCCGGCACCTCATGGGCGATCAATGCGGCCTTCAGCGCCTTGTTCGGCACCGAGGTATCGACCCCCGTAAAATGACCATTCTCATGATCCACCAGACGCCAGCCGAATTTCAGCTTCTTTTTTGGGTCGTCATTTGGTTCCAGCCAGATCTTTGTCCCCGGCGCGGCCAAGCACATCATCGAACCCGGATTGGCGCAATGGGCGGTAACCTCGCGCCCGTCTTCCAGCCGCACATCCGCGAGAAACCGTTTGTAACGGCGGATCAGACGCGCGGGGACAAGAGGCGTGGAAAAATGCATGGCCCCGCTCTATAACCGCTTGAAACGCGAAGGAGAACCCAAGGATGCCAAACCCCACTGCCGCGATGCTGGTCATCGGGGACGAGATTTTGTCAGGCCGCACGCGCGACGCAAATATGCACCATTTGGCGGGCGAACTGACCCAGGCCGGCATCGACCTAAAGGAGGTCCGTGTGGTCAGCGATGACGCGCCTGCGATCACGGCCGCGGTCAAGGCGCTTGCGGATACCTATGACACCGTCTTTACCAGCGGCGGGATCGGCCCGACCCATGACGATATCACTGCAGATTGCATCGCTGCGGCCTTTGGGGCAGCGATTGATATTCGCGATGACGCGCGCGTCTTGTTGCAGGCCCATTATGATCGCAACGGGCAGGAATTGAATGCCGCCCGGCTGCGCATGGCCCGTATTCCCGATGGCGCAACATTAATCGACAACCCGGTCAGCGTGGCCCCGGGTTTCACCTTGGGCCATGTGCATGTCATGGCAGGGGTCCCATCTGTGTTTCGGGCCATGGTCGCCAGTGTCCTGCCGACGCTGACAGGCGGCGCGCCGCTATTGTCACGCACCTTGCGGGTGATGCGCGGCGAGGGCGATATTGCCGAACCACTTGGCACCTTCGCCACCGAATTTGCGGATCTTTCGGTTGGATCCTACCCGTTTCAAAAGGACGGTATTTATGGATCAAGCATCGTCTTGCGGGCAAATGACCCCGCCCGTCTGGACAGTGCCATGACCGCCCTGCAACAGATTTTCCCTGAATGACGCTGCCCGACGCGCAAAAACTCTATGCCGTGATTGAAGGGACATGGCCCCCATCGGCCAAACAGGCCGTGGGCCCCTGGATCGTGCGGCTGGATGACAGCGGCAGTAGCCGGGTCAGCGCCGCTACGGCCGAGCAAACGCCACAGGCGGGCGATATTGCAGCGGCCGAAGACGCCATGCGCGAGGCTTTTCAAAGCCCGCTCTTCATGATCCGCGAAGGTGATGATGCGCTTGATGCGATGCTGGCGGCGCGCGGCTACGCCATCAAGGACCCCGTCAACATGTACGCCGCCGAGGTTAGCGCCATTGCCACCCAAAGGCCGCCGCCCGTTACGACATTCGAAGTCTGGCCACCACTGACCGTGCAGACAGATATCTGGGCCGCGGGCGGGATCGGCCCGGGCCGGATCGCGGTCATGGATCGCGCCCGTCCGCCCAAAACCGCCCTGCTGGGCCGGCTTGATGACCGGCCGGCGGGGACGGCCTATGTTGGGATCGCGGGCGACTGCGCGATGATCCATGCGCTGGAAGTCGCCGGCGCACATCGCCGCAAAGGCCTCGCGACATATCTGACCCGTGCCGCAGCATTCTGGGCGCAATCAAAGGGCGCGGCGTATCTGACCCTTGTCACCACGCAAGAGAACGCGGCGGCCAATACGCTCTATGCTTCCCTCGGCATGTCACTTGTGGGACAGTACCACTATCGCATCCTGCCGGAGGAATGACTTGACCAAAGAGCCCACCGCCCTTGATTTGCCGATGGTTGATCCCCTGCCCGAGGCGACGCAAAAGTATTTTGATATTTGTCAGGACAAGCTAGGCATGATCCCAAATGTCCTGCAGGCCTATGCCTTTGATATCGACAAGCTGAACGCATTCACCACGCTTTATAATGACGTCATGCTTGCGGAGTCCGGCCTGACCAAGCTGGAACGCGAGATGATCGCGGTTGTCGTGTCGTCAATCAACAAATGCTACTATTGCCTGACGGCCCATGGTGCGGCTGTCCGCGCATTGTCAGGGGACCCGCAATTAGGGGAAATGCTGGTGATGAACTGGCGCGTGGCTGATCTGGACGCACGGCAGACTGCCATGCTTCATTTTGCGGAGATGATGACACTGTCCAGTGCGAAAATCGACGAAAGTGATCGCGACGCCCTGCGGCAGGTGGGTTTCAGCGACCGGGACATCTGGGACATCGCCGCCGTCACCGGGTTTTTCAACATGAGCAACCGGGTTGCATCCGCCACGGATATGCGCCCGAACGAAGCGTATCACGCCCAAGCGCGATGATCAGATGCTACCTTGGTCTGATAGCGCTGCTCGCGGGTCCGGGATCTGCGCAAACTCTTGATTTTCCAAGCAATGCAAGCCTTCAGATCACACAAGGCAACCCGCTGGACAGCTACCAGATGCCGATTGGCATCTGGGAGAATGGCACCATGCCAACCGCCACAATCGAAGGCGAGCTGACCGTCCAGGCCTGGCGTATCAATGCCCAGTCACTGACTACCCTGCAATTGCTCCGGCCCCTGCGCGAACAATTGCGCAATGACCGGTTTCGGGTGATTTTCGAATGCCAGACAGAGGCCTGCGGTGGTTTCGACTTTCGGTTTGGTGTCAGGACGCTGCCGCCACCGGAAATGAAGATCAATCTGGGCGATTTCAGGTTTCTGGCAGCCCGGCGCGTCGTGCAGGGGGGGACGGAATATGTCAGCCTGTTTGTCAGCCGGACCGCACAAGCAGGGTATGTGCAGGTCACGGTGGTCCGGCCACCCACGGCACCGGATGTTGACATCGCCCGGGCCAGTTCGGCGCCCCTGCGCGGCAATACTACAGCGCCTGATAGCAATTTCGAGACCAAGCTTGACCTGAACGGGCATGTCGTTCTTGACGATTTGTCCTTTGCGACCGGCTCGTCACAGTTGGGCGAGGGGCCGTTTGCATCGCTGCAGTCGCTGGCGGACTACCTGACTGCAAACCCCAATCGCACTGTGGCACTTGTCGGACATACGGATGCGTCCGGATCGCTGGCAGGCAACATCGCCCTGTCCAAACGGCGTGCTGCGTCGGTTCTGGAACGGCTGGTGGGCCAATACGGCATCAGCCGCAGACAGCTGGAGGCCGAAGGTATGGGATATCTCGCGCCCATCGCCAACAATCTGACCGAAGACGGACGCGAGACCAACCGCCGGGTCGAGGTCATCATCACATCAACAGAAGAATAGGTTGCCCGCAAAAAAAGCGCGGCCAAAAAACACGGCCGCGCCAGTAGGGTGACAAGCACCTTGGGAAAATTCTGTTGGGCCTACCAGGTATCGGGGCCCTTCTCGGCAAATGCATGCACGAGGAAATCAATAAACGCCCGGACCTTTGGCTGTGTGAAGCGGCCCGGAGGATAGACCGCGTAAATACCTTGGGTTTCCTGCGGCAGATCGGGGATGGCCTCTTCGACCAGCCCGCTGCGCAAGGCGTCCGCGTAAAGGAAGCTTGGCAGATATGCGATGCCAAGCCCGCCGATACACGCATTCAGCAATGATTGCCCGTCATTGACTGTCAGCCAGCCTGCCGTGCGCACCTGACGCTTTTCGCCCGATGGCGCGGTCAGTTTCCAAACGGCAGAGTTGGCTTGGTTGGAATAGTGGAGCAGCTTGTGATCGTTCAAATCGTCGATCTTTTCAGGCCGCCCGTACTGCTCGAAGTAAGCGGGGCTTGCGATCATGCGTTTGTTGGTTTCGGTCAGCTTGCGCGCGCGCAATGTGCTGTCCTCCAGTTCGCCGATACGCACAGCCATGTCGAACCCTTCAGAGATCAATTCGACATAACGATTATTCAACACCATATTGACGGTGATATCCGGAAATTCGGTCAGAAAGTCACCCAGGACAGGCGACAGGTGGTTCACACCAAAATCGGTTGCAACACTGATCCGCAACAGCCCCGACGGCGCCGATTGCATGGATGTGACCAGCGCATCAGCCTCGCCCGCATCATTCAGGACGCGGCGGGCCCGGTCATAATAGGCCAATCCGATTTCGGTGGGGCTGACCCGGCGGGTCGTCCGGTTCAGAAGGCGCGCGCCAAGACGGGCCTCAAGCGAGGAGACGTGTTTGGAGACGGCGGATTTGGATATCCCCATCTTCTTTGCGGCGTCTGTAAACCCGCCCTGGTCAACAACCGTGGCAAAGGCCTCCATTTCCGTAAGACGATCCATACTCGTTTCCTAAACCGATAAAACTTATAGGGACTTTGATGGTCTTGAAATCAGGCAGGAATGGGACCAATGCCTGACAATAACGGGGTATCTCGGTATTTGATGCGACTTCGGAAACAGCTGATTCGCTGTTCGGCATTTGAGACAAGTTTGACGTAACGTCTTAATTCGGTGAGGATTCTTGGCCGAATGATGGTTAAAGACTTGCCGCCAAACGCGTGCCTTGATCAATGGCCCGCTTTGCGTCCAATTCAGCCGCAACATCCGCGCCGCCGATCACATGGACGTTTCTGCCAGCCGCAATAAGCGAGTCGGCAAGTGACCTTTCGGGGACCTGCCCTGCACATAGAATGATCGTATCTGCCGCGATCAGTCGGGGGTTTTCACGTCCCTCCCCGCTTGAGACATGCAATCCGTCCCCATCAATCCGCTCGTAATTCACGCCGCCGATCATCTGCACGTTCTTCATCTGCAAAGCCGCCCGGTGGATCCAACCGGTTGTCTTGCCCAGCCGCTTGCCCAGTTTTTCTGATTTGCGCTGGAGCAGGGTCACCGCGCGGGCCGGTCCATCCGGTTTCGGCCCCTCGGGCCGCAGCCCGCCGCGCGTCTGTGCCGGGTCCCCCACACCCCATTCGGCCAGCCATTCATCAAGGTTCTCTGTCGGGCTGTCATCGGTCACCAGAAATTCGGCCACATCAAAGCCGATCCCACCTGCGCCGATGATCGCCACGTTTTTGCCAACCGGGGCCTTCCCCCGCAGCACATCAATATAAGACAACACATTCGGCCCATCCTGCCCCGGTATCGCCGGATCACGTGGGGCAACACCGGTCGCAATAATGATCTCGTCAAATTCAGCCAGCCCATCCGTCGTGGCTGTCATCCCCAGTTTCAGGGTGATCCCCGCCTTGGCCACCATGGTTTTGTAGTAGTCTACAAGCCCCCAGAATTCTTCCTTGCCCGGCACCTGCTTGGCCATGTTCAATTGACCACCCAGTTCCTGCGCCTTGTCAAAAAGGGTGACCGCATGGCCGCGTTCAGCCGCGGTCAGTGCGGCAGACAAACCCGCAGGACCAGCGCCCACAACCGCAACGGTCTTGGGGGCTGCGGCAGGGGTAATGGTCAGCTCGGTCTCATGGCAGGCCAGCGGATTGACCAGACATGACGACAGCTTGCCACCAAATGTATGATCAAGGCAGGCCTGATTGCAGGCGATACAAGGGGCAATCTCGGCAGGTTTACCGGCCATGGACTTGGCCACGAAATCCGGATCGGCAAGGAATGGGCGGGCCATGCTGACCATATCCGCGCAACCATCGGCCAGAACCCCTTCGGCCACGTCGGGCATGTTGATCCGGTTGGAGGTGATGATCGGGATCTGCACCTCGCCCATCAGCTTCTTGGTGACCCATGTAAAGGCCCGGCGCGGCACAGAGGTGGCAATCGTCGGGATGCGCGCCTCGTGCCAACCGATGCCCGTGTTCAGGATTGTCGCGCCAGCAGCCTCTATCGCCTTGGCCAATTGCACGATCTCCGCCCAGGTGGATCCATTCGGCACAAGATCAATCATCGACAATCGGTAGATCACAATGAAATCAGGCCCCACGGCAGCCCGGACCCGGCGCACGATCTCGACCGGCAGACGCATCCGGTTTTCATAGGACCCGCCCCATTCATCCGTTCGCTTGTTGGTATGGGTGACAAGGAACTGGTTGATGAAATACCCCTCAGACCCCATCACCTCGACACCGTCATAACCGGCTTGTCTGGCCCGGGTTGCGGCTGTGACGATATCAGCTATCTGCTTTTCGATCCCATCGGCATCAAGTTCCTTGGGTGGAAATGGCGAAATCGGGGATTTGATCGCCGAGGGTGCCACGCAATTGGGCGCGTATGCGTAACGCCCCGCATGCAGGATCTGCATCGCGATCTTCCCATCGGCCGCATGCACGCGGTCCGTGACGATCCGGTGGTTGGCAATGTCATCATCAGTATAAAGGCCGGCCGCCCCGGGAAAGACCCCGCCTTCGGGATTGGGGGCCATGCCACCGGTGACCATCAGGGCCACACCCCCCCGCGCCCGTGCGGCATAGAATTCCGCAACACGGTTCCAATCCTTGGTTTCCTCCAGCCCGGTATGCATCGACCCCATCAGGACCCGGTTCTTGAGCGTGGTAAAACCCAGATCAAGCGGTGCCAGAAGATGTGGATAATCGGTCATGATGCGCCTCCCATTTGGGCAGAGTTTGGCGAAGCCTGACCCGAAGGTCACCCCCAAACGCCGCGTCATTGCCTGCATTGAAAGCTTTTGACAGGCTGCTAGGGTAGTGCGGGGAAGGAGTATCATGATGGACGCAAGTTTTTCACGGCGCAAATTGCTGACCCCGACAGAATTGCGGGCCTTGTCCGAACGGTCCGATCTGCGCGGCGGGCTGCAAATGGCAAGCCATCTTGGTGCGATCCTGCTGATCGGCATCCTGCATGCGCAGGTGATGGGAACCGGCTGGATGCTGATCACCGGGCTGGTGCTGGGGGTCCTTTTGAACTTTCTTTATGCCGCGCAGCATGAATTGTCCCATGCAACCGTCTTCAAAACCCGCAAACTGAACACGCTCTTTGGGCGGCTGATCGGTTTTGTGCAGCTGTTTCCCCGCGATTTCGATCAGATCATGCATTTTGCGCATCACCAATATACGCAGGATTGGGAACGTGATGGCGAACTGGTGCGCGAACCCTACACGCTGACAACCTATCTGCTGTGGTTGAGCGGGATCACCTATTGGCGCAACCGGGTCTTTGGGCTGATCCGCCGGGCCCGCGGGATCATTATCGAGCCCTTCATCCGGGTCGAGGAAGAGGCGCGCGTTATCCGCGAAAGCCGTTTGCATATGCTGGGCTATCTGTTGATCGCATTGCTGTCGATCATTCTGGGATCTTGGGCCGCCCTGACCTTTTGGTTGATCCCGATGGTGCTGACCAAGCCCATCCACCAATTGCAGAACACAATCGAACATCTGGGGCTCAGCCACGAAGACGACATTCTGGAAAATACGCGATCCACCCGGGCCAATCCGTTGCAAAACTGGCTCTGCTGGCAGATGCCTTACCACACCGCGCATCATACATTCCCGGCGGTGCCATTCTGGAAGCTTCGCGACCTCAATAGCCGGATCGAAGCCAAGGCAGGTTCAGTACATCGGATGGGCTGGATCGAGTTTCAGCGCGAGGTGATCACCAAGCTGATGGCCAAGGACGAAAGCCAGTATCCCATGGATGAAGTATGGGTGATCCCGCGCAGTGGCGGCCGGGTGTCGCGCGTCCCTGCAGAATGATCATGGCCCGGCCATATCCGGATCGCGATGGCCAATGCGCCAGCTAAAGATCTACACCTCGCTCTGGGCGATGCAGCCGCATGACCAGACGGGCATCAAACTGCCCTATGATCAGGTCTGCGCGATGGTGGCCCAGGCCGGGTTTGACGGAATGGCGATTGATCTGGGGGCATCCGATGTCGCCGTGGCCCATGCCGTGCGCCCGCATATGCAAGCGCATGACCTGACGCCTTTGATTGTGGCCTTTCCCAAGAGCATCGAAAGCCTTGAGGACACGTTGCATATGGCGGCCGATTTTGGTGCGCCTTTTGTCGATGTGATCGGCCAGGTAATGCCCATCGAGTTGGATGATATGGTCCCGGTGATCGAAACCTGGATGGCGATGTCCGACCGGATCGGCGTACCGGTCCAGTTTGAAACCCATCGGAATTGCATCACAAACGACCTTTACACCACGCTGCAACTGCTCAAGCGGATACCGGATATGCGGCTCTGTGCGGATCTTTCGCATTATGTGGTGGATCGGGAATTTTGGTTCCCACTGTCCGATCACGACCTTGGGCTGATCAGCCGGATCTTACAGCGCGCCGACAGTTTTCAGGGCCGCGTCGCAAGTCGTCAGCAAATCCAGCTACAGCTGGATTTTCCGCAAAATCAAAAATGGGTCGATCTGTTCAAGGCATGGTGGCGCGAAGGTCTTACCGATTGGCGCAGGCGCAATGCGACCGGCGATTGCATCTTTGTCTGCGAACTGGGGCCACCTGAATATGCCATGACCGGCCCTGACGGGCGCGAAATGTCCGACCGCTGGGCCGAAGGGCAAGTGATCATGCAATGGGTTCGCGACATCTGGGACGACCTCGGCGGCGATGACACGGTCTGACCCTCTGGGGTCTAAGGCATCTGCCGGGCCATGGCCGCACAGGGTTCGTGGCGGAAACACGTCGTCAGGTGGTTGTTGATCAGGCCAGTCGCTTCCATGAATGCATAGACAATCGTCGGCCCGCAAAACCGGAACCCGGCCTTCTTGAGGTCCTTGGAGATTTGCAGCGAAAGCGCCGATTGCGTCGGCATCGCCGCCCGGTCAGCCAGAGTGGTGCGCAAAGGCACGCCATCAACGTAGTTCCACAGAAACTGATCAAAGCCTTGCGCCGCCTCGATGTCCTGCCAGGCACGCGCATTGCCAATTGTCGCCTCGATCTTTCCACGGTGCCGGATGATGCCCGGATCAGCCAACAGGCGGTCAACATCCTCAGACCCCCATGTCGCGATTTCATGCGGATCAAACCCGGCAAAGGCATTGCGAAAATTGTCACGCTTTTTCAAAATGGTGATCCAGGACAGGCCCGCCTGAAAACCATCCAGGATCAGCTTTTCCCAAAGGGCGCGGCTGTCATATTCGGGCACGCCCCATTCGGTATCGTGATAGGCCACATAAGTCGGATCCACACCCGCCCAACCGCATCTTGTCACCATCGTTGCATCCTTAATCCAATCTTAGCACGCCGTAGGCCATATTTGACCCGGCTTGATGGAAGGTGACAATGCAAAACGCTACGCTGACCCTGACGGAAATCGACGACAAGGCGCTGCAGGACCCATTGCAATACGCAATGGCCAGCCGCGATGCCGATGTCATGAACCTTGTGCGCGAGGCGTTGGACGCCGGCCGTGCACGGCTTGCATTTCATCCGATTGTCACTGCTGCGACCCCGCCGCGGATCGCCTTTTACGAAGGGTTGGTGCGTCTGATGGACGAGGCGGGGCGCATTATTCCGGCAGCCCATTTCATGCCATTGGTCGAAGAAACGGGTATGGGACGGCAGATTGACTGCATCACACTCGACCTTGCGCTGCGGTTGTTGAAACAAACTCCGGGGCTGCGGTTATCCATCAATCTGTCCGCCCGGTCCATCGGGGACGGCGAATGGCGGCGCATTCTGGATGGCGGGCTGCGGGACAGGGACAGTCTTGGGGATCGGCTGATTTTCGAAATCAGCGAATCCTCTGCGATGATGCTGCATGAAAACGTGATCCGGTTCATGGCGGAAATGCAGCCCAAGGGCGTGGCCTTCGCACTTGACGGGTTCGGGGCCGGGCTAACCGCATTTCGATATCTTAAGGACTTCTTCTTTGATCTTGTGAAAATCGACAAAAGTTTCATCAAGAATATTCAGAACGACCCTGACAATCAGGTCTTGGCCGAAGCCCTTGTAACGGTCGCACATCAGTTCGAGATGTTTGCCATCGCCGACGGGGTCGAGACGGAGGATGAGGCCGCATATCTGCGTCAGATCGGCGTCGATTGCCTGCAAGGCTATCTCTACGGGGTCCCGAAATTCGAACTTTGATACCGTTGCACCCGCTGCATAGGGGATTTGATTTGCCCTAGGTCACCCCAGGCAATACAAGGCGTAAGAGCGGCAGTGGGGGCTGACTCGCACCTGACAGCGTGCAAATGGCCTCGTCCTGCCAAGCGAAAAAACTCAAAGGGACCTAATTCATGACCAACGTTGTTATCGCATCTGCCGCACGAACCGCTGTCGGCAGCTTTGGTGGCGCATTTGCCAACACACCTGCCCATGACCTGGGCGCCGCCGTTCTGGAAGAGGTCGTCGCCCGCGCCGGTATCGACAAATCCGAAGTCAGCGAGACGATCCTCGGGCAAGTCCTGACCGCCGCGCAGGGGCAAAACCCCGCCCGTCAGGCCCATATCAACGCAGGCCTGCCCAAAGAAGCAGCCGCATGGGGTATCAACCAGGTGTGCGGATCCGGCCTGCGTGCCGTGGCGCTGGGCGCCCAGCATATCCAGCTTGGCGATGCCGACATCGTGGCCGCTGGTGGGCAGGAAAACATGACACTCAGCCCGCATGCCGCAGCCCTGCGCGCGGGCCACAAGATGGGTGACATGAAATATATCGACACGATGATCCGCGACGGTCTGTGGGACGCGTTCAACAATTACCACATGGGCCAAACCGCCGAGAACGTCGCTGACCAATGGCAGATCACCCGCGACATGCAGGATGAATTTGCAGTCGCATCGCAAAACAAGGCCGAGGCCGCGCAGAAGGCTGGCAAGTTTGCCGATGAAATCGGGGCCTTCACCGTCAAGACCCGCAAGGGCGACATCGTCGTTGATCAGGATGAATACATCCGCCACGGCGCAACCATGGAAGCCATGCAGAAACTGCGCCCCGCCTTTACCAAGGAAGGGTCTGTGACCGCTGCCAACGCATCCGGCCTGAACGATGGTGCCGCAGCGACACTGCTGATGTCCGCAGAAAACGCCGAAAAGCGCGGGATCGAGCCGTTGGCCCGGATCGCGTCCTACGCCACGGCTGGCCTTGATCCGTCAGTGATGGGGGTCGGCCCGATCTACGCATCCCGCAAGGCGCTGGAAAAAGCTGGCTGGTCCGTTGACGACCTGGACCTTGTCGAAGCAAACGAAGCCTTCGCCGCACAGGCATGTGCCGTGAACAAGGACATGGGCTGGGATCCGGCCATCGTGAACGTCAACGGCGGCGCGATTGCCATCGGCCACCCGATCGGCGCATCCGGTTGCCGCGTCCTGAACACGCTGCTGTTCGAGATGAAACGCCGCAACGCCAAGAAGGGCCTCGCGACGCTTTGCATCGGCGGCGGTATGGGCGTCGCACTTTGCGTCGAACGCCCCTAAGTCACGTCGCAATATTGTTGCGCCCAGCGCGGCGCAACGATAACAAGATTACGTAATAGAATTCCCCGAAGGAGAATATCATGACCCGTGTTGCACTCGTAACAGGCGGCTCGCGCGGTATCGGCGCGGCCATTTCCACAGCTTTGAAAGACGCAGGCTATAGCGTTGCCGCGACCTACGCAGGCAATGAAGAAAAGGCCGCAGCCTTCACAGCCGAAACCGGCATCAAGACCTATAAATGGAACGTCGCCGACTACGAGGCCTGTGCCGCAGGCGTCAAACAGATCGAGGCTGATCTGGGCCCGGTTGATATTCTGGTGAATAACGCAGGTATCACCCGCGATGCCCCATTCCACAAGATGACGCCGCAGCAATGGCATGAATGCATCGACACCAATCTTAATGGTGTTTTCAACATGACCCACAATGTCTGGGGCGGCATGCGCGAGCGCAAGTTCGGGCGGATCGTGACAATCAGCTCGATCAACGGTCAAAAGGGTCAGTTTGCCCAGGCCAACTATGCCGCAACCAAGGCCGGCGATATTGGATTCACCAAATCCCTCGCACAGGAAGGCGCGCGGGCTGGCATCACGGTGAACATTGTTGCCCCCGGCTACATCAACACCGAAATGATGAGCACGATCCCCGAAAAGGTGATGAACGATGTCATCCTGCCGCAAATTCCCGTCGGTCGCCTCGGCGAGGCCGCAGAGATCGCGCGCGCTGTCCAGTTCCTTGTCTCGGATGATGCGGGCTTTGTGACCGGGTCGACCCTGTCGGCCAATGGCGGGCAATACATGTCGTAGCGCGGCCAAAACCTGAAAGTAACAAAGGCCACGCTGATCAGGCGTGGCCTTTTTCGTTCGGCTACCAGTCCGGACAGCCGGAGCGAATTACTTACCGCCGCGGCCGGTCAACCAGCGCCATGCGTCGCGCACGGCCTGCCCACGTTCTTCATGGGCGTTGCGGATACCTTGGCGAATGCGATCATCGGTTGTGATCTCGATCATGATTAAACTCCATTTCAGTGTTTCACTGCATGGGTTGAATATGGGGCTATTTTTGAATGGCGACAAACGAGACTTCCTATTGCTTCAGTTAAGCTGTATTTAACTGAAAGATGAATGACAGATTACCACCGCTTACCGCATTGCGCGCGTTTGATGCCGCCGCCCGTCACATGTCCTTTGCAAAGGCAGCAGAGGAATTGAACGTCACGCCAGCGGCCTTGTCCTACCAGATCAAGGCGCTGGAGGCTGATCTGGGGCAACCCGTTTTTCGCCGGTTGAACCGCGCTGTCGAACTGACCGAAGCCGGTCGCGCCTTGGCCCCGGGCACAGCAGACGCTTTTGCGGCCCTTTCTGCGGCATGGCGCAAGACACGGCGCATCACGAATAGTGGGGTCCTGACGGTCACGGCGGGTCCTGCATTCACCTCGAAATGGTTGGCGCCCCGGCTTTATACTTTTGCGCTTGCACATCCCGATATCGAACTGCGCTTTAATGCCAGCCTGCGGATCGCCGATTTTGATCGGGACGAGGTTGATGTGGCCATTCGATTTGGTCTTGGCCGTGACCGGGATGTCTTTGCCACAGACCTGTCACATGAATGGGTGACCCCGATGATGTCGCCCGCACTGGCCGAACAAATCACTACACCCGCCGATCTGGCAGAGGCAGTTCTGATCCATGACGATTCGATGTCAGGCTTCCGAACACCCAGCGACTGGCCGGTATGGTGCAAGGCTGCCGGCCTCGACATTGATACAAGCCACGGCCCCCGCTTCTCGCAGGCGGATCACGCGCTGGACGCGGCCATCGCAGGGGCAGGTGTGGTGCTGGGACGCATTCTGCTTGCCTCGCGCGATCTCGAGGCCGGGCGTCTGGTGGCGCCATTCGATCTGGCGCTTGTGCCTGAATCGCAGTTTCGGTTCGTCTGTCCGAAGGGGATGGAAAACCGGCCGCAGATCAAGGCGTTCTACGATTGGCTTGTCGCGGAAACGGCGTTGTCAGGTCAGTTCGAAAAAGGCCGGCGATTGCTACGAACAACCGACCTTTGAAGGATCAATGCGTGCTGAGCCGCGTGATCTCTTCTTTCAGCTGCAGCTTTTGCTTCTTCAGTTTCGCAATTTCCAGATCATCGGTCGCCGGACTGCGCTGTAGCATTTCCACCGACTCAGAGAGGGATTGATGTTTCTTCTTCAGTTCCTGCAAATGCGAACTCAAGCTCATAGTCGTCCTCCTGTGATTGGTTGTGGATCAATAGCAGCACATATGACGGACCAAGTCACGCCGCAGGGCAGCAATAACATCCGCAATCGAGGCTGACGGAAAGATATTGCCAAAGTATTAAGGCCAGATGCCCAATTCGTCGCCGTCTCGCAAAACGGCGCGGACTTTTTCGGTATAACTTTCCTGATCGCCCTGATGGGTCTGCCCCGCATGCATGACCAATGGACTGCACATCCTGAATGCGGCTTTTCCTTCCTGCCGGGCGCGCAGCAGGAACAGTTCCGGCGCACGTCCCGGCCGCCCCGCAATGGGGCACAACACGATGGAACCCAGCCGACCATCCAGACCGGACAGCACCTCTGGCAGCCGCTCCATTCGCTGGATGATCGTCAGATAACCGCGCGGCCCAACCCGGCGGGCGCCGACATCCAGCCAGTCAGCCAGCGCCGTCGCCCCACCCAGGGCGATATCCCGGCCCGGGTCCGTCGACCCGGTCCCCGCCATTCGGTCGAAATAGGGTGGGTTCATAATCACGTGATCGTATCGATTCTGCCGGATGTCGGGTGGCAGCCGGCGCAGATCAGCGGTGACGACTTGGAATGCTGCCTGCGCGTGTTCCGCATTTCGCCGCGCCAATGCCGCGTAATCCGCCTGCAGTTCGACACCGGTCAACCGCAGGCCCGGCAGGCGGGCCGCAAGACACAGCGATGCCACCCCTACACCACATCCCAGTTCCAGAACCGTCTGATCTGGGCGCGCCTGCACGGATGCTGCCAAAAGCACCGGATCAACACCCGCCCGGTACCCCCGTTTCGGCTGCCAGATCTTAAGGCGCCCGCCCAGAAAATCATCTTGCGTCAGCGCATCAGTCGCGGCCAAGGTCAATCTCTCCGTCCCGCATGACAGCCTCGGCCATGAACAGATCACGGTCCAGAACCATCAACCGACGCGGCATTATGCCTATGCTTCCTTCGAGGACGCTCATATTTACGTCGAAGGTGAACCAGTCTATACCCTCGGCATCCAGCAGGGCGGTTGCAAAGGCGATGACAGTTGGGTCATTTGTGCGCAGAAGCTCTTTCATATCCAAGACCTAAGATGACGGGCTGGCGTTGTCTATTCACATGACGGAACCTTGCATGAGCCTTGATCTTGCTGCCACCAAACCGCACGAGGAACTGGCTGCGGCCCTGGCCGATGATCTGACTGCCGTGAACGCGATGATCCGTGCGCGTATGGCGTCTGAACACGCCCCGCGCATCCCTGAAGTGACCGCGCATCTGGTCGAGGCCGGCGGAAAACGTCTGCGCCCCATGCTGACCTTGGCTGCAGCCCGCATGTGCGGCTATGACGGCCCCTATCATGTGCATCTGGCCGCAACGGTTGAATTCATTCACACCGCGACCCTGCTTCATGATGATGTTGTCGATGAAAGCAGTCAGCGTCGGGGGCGTCCGACCGCAAATCTGTTATGGGACAACACATCCAGCGTTTTGGTCGGTGACTATCTGTTTGCCCGCTCTTTCCAGTTGATGGTCGAAACCGGGTCGATGCGCGTGCTGGATATTCTCGCCAATGCCGCCGCGACAATTGCGGAAGGTGAAGTATTGCAGCTGACCGCCGCCTGCGATCTGGCGACAACAGAAGATATCTATATCCAGGTGGTTCGCGGCAAAACGGCCGCGTTGTTTTCGGCCGCAATGGAAGTGGGTGGCGAAATCGCCGGTCAGGATCAGGCGATCAAGCAGGCCTTGTTCGACTATGGTGATGCGTTGGGGATCGCATTCCAGATCGTCGACGATCTTTTGGATTACGGCGGCACAGATGCCATCGGCAAGAATATTGGCGACGACTTCCGCGAACGCAAGCTGACCCTGCCGGTTATTCGCGCTGTCGCGATGGCCGATGATGAGGAACGCGCGTTCTGGGTGCGCACAATCCAGAAGGGGCAACAGGCACAAGGTGACCTGGATCAGGCACTGGCCTTACTCGCCAAACATGGCGCCATGGAAAGCACCCGCAAAGATGCGATTGCCTGGGCCGACAAGGCGAAAACGGCCCTGGATGCTGTTCCCGATCATCCGTTGCGGCGGATGCTGGTTGATCTGGCCGACTACGTCGTCGCCCGGATTAAATAATCCGGGTCACGGCGGCGGGGCAGCGGCGACGATCCCGCCCACAAGAACCTGGCTCGCGCTGTCACCAGCAAAGGCACCGACGACCCGCTCGGCCCCAATGGCCCCGTCCAGATCAGCGGTCACGCCACCAAAACTGACCGTTCCGTCAAGCGCGGTTGTCGCCCCGAAGGTCCCGTTCACGACCAGCCCACCCGCAGAACCTGTCAATGTGTTGTCAAGCAAGGACGCAAGCAAGGTGATGTTCCCATCGCGGATTTGCTCGACCTCGCCGATCAACGCCAAGTTATAGGTGCCCGTATAGGTGACATCACCGCTGACAAGCGCCGCCCCCACCGATGAGGTGCTGGCAAACCCGGCCTGCCCCAGAAACTGATCGGTTCCATCCAGCCGCCCATAGGCAAACCGATAGCCCGTCAACGCCCCATCAATCTCCGCAAGGTCGGCCACATTGCCGCTGACCCCAGTTGATCCAAACCCCGGATCCGGCAAATTCCCGGCAGGATCAAGTGCCGCGCTTTGCGCCACCGGGACAGTGCCCGCCCCGATACCGCGAAAGTCGTTGACCGGGTCACATGCCGCCAACGCGGAGAGTGTCACCACACCTGCAAATATCCGGGTAAGCATCATGTTTGTCGTCTTCCTAACTGCATATTGTTGTCTTGAATGTGACCCCACATATCCCCGGAATGCAACCGCGCAAACTTTTCAGACACGCAATGCCCGGCAACGACCCGTATCAAGCCATTGCACTAAGGCGCCAGAATAGCCGCAGGTGCCACCCACCACCCCATCTGGGACAGTTGCAGGATGCGGGCAGCCTGCCGGGCCGCGGCCATATCCTTGACCAGTCCAAAACAGGTTGCGCCAGAGCCTGACATACCCGTTGCAGCGACGGCAGGCATGGCGTCCAGTTTTGCAAGGGCCGTGCCTATTTCCGGGGCCAGCGTGCGGGCGGTCGCAAGCAGATCGTTGCGTTGCGCGGCCAGCCATGCGGCAAATTGCGCAAAATCTGTCCTATCGGAAAGGGGGCTCATCGCGCGACCGTCCTTCTTTTTCAGCCCCCTAAAGACAGACTGGGTCGGCACGTCAACAGGCGGCCGAACCAGCACCAAAGCCGCATCCGGCAGCGGCGGTATATCGGCCAGAACGTCCCCGATGCCCGACATGCGCGTGGGGCGGGGCGCATGCAGGCAAACCGGCACATCGGCCCCAAGGGTCACGATTTCAGGGGCTGACGGCGGCAGGGGCGCAACTTTCCAAAGCTTGGCGAGAAGGCCCAGCGCGGCCGCCGCATCCGCAGAGCCACTGCCGATCCCTGCCGCATGCGGCAGGCTTTTCTTCAGGGTCATTGCAGCGCCCTGTGTCACCCCCCGTGCCTTTTGCAGGGCAAGCGCTGCGCGCATGATCAGATTGGTCGCGTCTGTCGGCACGCCCTGCGCAAAGGGTCCACTTACCGTCAGGCTAAGCTCTGGCGCCAGACTGGCCTCGATCTCGTCGGCGACATCGACAAAGACCACCAGGCTGTCCAGCAGATGATAGCCATCGTCACGCTGGCCTGTCACATGCAGCGTCAGGTTGATTTTTGCTGGGGCAAGCGCCCTAATCGTTGCCACGGGCAACGCGGATTGGGTCCAGCCCTTCGTCACGCAACACAAGGTCGAGGCCGCGCGAAATCTTGTCGCGAATGCGGCCTGCATCCTCTGCATCGGGGTCAAAAGACAACGCGCGATGCCATTGGAAATGTGCCTCGACCTCGCGGCCAACGGCCCAATAGACATCGCCCAGATGATCGTTGATCACCGGATCCACTGGCAGCAGCTCTGCCGCTGTCTCAAGATAGCCAACCGCCTCGTCGTAGCGACCGAGCTGGAACAGGACCCAACCCAGACTGTCGATAATCGCACCATTGTCAGGTCGGGCGGCGGCAGCCGTTTCAATCATCGTCAGCGCTTCATCCAGCTTTTCGCCACGCTCTACCAGGGAATAGCCAAGATAGTTCAGCACCTGGGGATGGTCAGGGTTCAATGCCAATGCAGCCCGGAAATCACTTTCGGCGGCGGCCCAGTTGTCCAGCAGATGATTGGTGATACCGCGGGTGTAATGCACAAACCATTTGACCGGGCTGGCATCATCATAAAGGTCCAGGGCCCGCGTGTAAGCAGCCGTTGCCTCGTCATACCGTTCGGCCTGGCGCAGCGTGTCGCCTTTGGTCGCGTGCACCTGCGGCAAATCCGGGTGGCTGCGTGCCAACGCTTCCAACACCTCGATCGCCGCATCTTCGCGGCCAGCATCGCTTAGGACATCCGCGCGCCCCAATTCGGCGGCATGAAAGGCCGGGTTCGTGCGCGAAATGCTTGCATAAGCATCATTGGCAAGATCGTATTGCCCCATATCATCCAGCAACTGTGCGGCCATCAGAATGGCCGGTGTATTGTCGGGGTCAAGATACGCCGCGGCCCGGGCATAAAGCACGGTATAGGCATCCGGCGCATCCCCCTGCACGATGCCGGCTATGACCTGAAACATCTCGGCCATGCCTTCTGCGGGGGTCCGCACCGCATCAAAGGCAACGGCTGTTCCGGCCGCAAGCTCTGCACGCAGCTCTGCAACCCGTGGGTCCAGCTGTTTGCCAAAAACACCGTCAATGATGGCCAACGCGTCCTCATTACGGCCAAGCTGGCTGAGGATTTGCGCCCGTGCCGTCGCACTGCGGGTGCTGTAACGCAAAACGTTGCCGGTGGCCGCGCCGTTGAAAATGGCCTCGGCCCCTTCGAAATCACCAACGGATGCAAGCGCATAGGCCTTATGCGTCATCCCGTAGACGGTCATATTCGGGGTTTCGATCACCTGATCGAAACTTGCGAGGGCTTTTGTCATGTCCCCTTCGCCCAGATGCGCCCAGGCCTGCGCGATCCCATCCACCAGCGGGGCGACAGAGCGGCCCTGTTCCAACGCCGCGAATATCTGATCCCATTGTCCGGTCTTGGCGGCTTGCAGGCTTAGGGTCAGATGGGCAATCTGGCTTTGATACCCGTTATCGACCATGACCTGTGCCACAGGGATCGCCCGATCCACCTGCCCCAGCGCAATAAACGCTGTCATCGCATTTTCCAGCAGATATGGGTCCGTCGGGTCGGCAATCAGGCTTTTGGTGAAAAAGCGCGCAGATGCCGCAAAATCATTTGCATTGCTCGCATGGCGCGCAGCCAGATACGACCCGGAGTTCGGGTCAGCCATTGCAGAATTTACAGGAGAAAGCAGGCACACCAGCACTGCCGCTGTCATCGAACGTCTGAACACAGTCACGAAAAGCCCTTTTGTCAGTTACCGACACCCTAGTCAGCCAAAACCTGACACGCAATTGCGACATTCTCTGGGCAGCAAAATGTCGCAAACCCCGTGACGACGCTGCCACTTCAGGCAGAACCTGACAAATTTTAATCATCTGGACGGTAAGTAGACCGTCGAAGGCAACACGGTTCGAATCGGCCTATTTTGCGATTTGGCGGCTGAGGGCGCGTTTTTGGCGAGCAGGCGCAAGACTGCCATCCCCGTCTTGGTAGGTTTGCAATACCAATCAAACGGAGACTCTCATGAAAATCACGTCACTTATTGCGGGCTGCGTCACAGCACTCGCCATCACCGGGTCGACGGCCATGGCCGATGTCACCATGACGGGCGCCCAAATCAACGCGCTGATCAACGGCAATACGCTTTATGTCGAAATACCCGCAGGCGCCCCGGGCGCGCCCCACGGCGGTACAGCACCTGTCTTTTACGCCACAGATGGCGCGGCTGCCGCCCTGCTCCCTGCGGGCCTCAAGCTGGTCGGGACATGGGCATTGGACGGTGACAGCTACTGCATTGACTGGAACAACGGCCCCAAGAACAGTTGCACGACACTTGTCCGTAACGCAGATGGTTTCGCCGTCATTGATGCCAGCAAGGGCGAACCCCGTGGTATCGTCAGGCAGATTGCAACCGGCAATCCCGAAAACCTGTGAGGCGAGGCAATCAGATGAAGTCAGTCACTGTTGAAGCCACATGCGCACCCGCCGATCTGGAGCAAGCCATCGCACTTGTCGCAGCCCAAATGCCCGCAATACGCGCCATGCCGGGATGTGATCACTATACGCTCTATCGTGATCCGACCGAACCGATCCTGGCGATGATACAGCGCTGGGACAGCTTGGCAGCTTTCGATGACTACCGCGCCAGCGAGGCGTTTATGGTGTTGGGGCAAGGTTTGCGGCCATTGATGACCGCACCGCCCGTGACCACGATCGCAGAGATTGATATGGGCTAGGCCATGGCCGAAGACATTCCTGCAGCCTATTGCTTCTTTCAGGATATCGCACCGCGTCCCCCGCTGGACGCGGTGTTTGACCGCGACTACCTGCTTTATGCAGCCAAGGGTGCGATGCGACTAACCGTCGGTCCGCAAAGTTGGCTGTTGCCGCCGTCATTTGCGGCGTGGATGCCCGCCAACACCCGTTTTCGGGTCGAGATCGCCAAACCGGTGACAAGCTGTTCGGTCCTGACCAGACCATCATTTTGCACCAATATGCCGCCCGAGCCGGCAGTATTTCAGATGTCGGTATTGGCGCGACACATGATCCGGCATTGTCGCGACTGGGGAAAGGGCAGCCCGCAGCCGCCCGAAGCGGAGGGGTTTTTTCTATCACTGCTGAATGTCTGTGCCGTTTTGGTCAGCCGGTCAGTCGACGTAGCGCGCCCGACCGCCACCGATCCGGGGCTGGCGCGGGCAATCACGATATCCGAAGCCCGCCTAAACGAACGGCTGACCGCCGCCGATATCGCACAAGCCGCCAACATGTCTGAACGCACAATGCAAAGACGGTTCGCTGATCATCTGGGCATGACATGGTCCGAGGTTCTGACACGGCAGCGCATGATCAGGGCCATCGAACTTTTGTCCGATGACACCCTGTCAGTCATTGAAACTGCCGGCGAGAGCGGCTTTGCGTCGCTCAGCGCCTTTAACCGGGCGTTTCGGGTCTTTGCCCGGACCACCCCGTCGGCCTTTCGCAGAAACCTGCGAAAGTAGCCCGCTTACATGTTCGGATAATTCGGCCCGTCGCCCCCTTGCGGAACCGTCCAGGTGATATTCTGGCTGGGGTCCTTGATATCGCAGGTCTTGCAATGCACGCAGTTCTGGAAATTGATCACGAACCGCGTGTCCTTGCCATCCTCTTCGACAAACTCGTAAACACCGGCCGGGCAGTAGCGGGCGGATGGACCTGCGTATTTGGCCAGGTTCACATTGACCGGGACCGACGGATCACCCAATTGCAGATGCGCGGGCTGGCTTTCCTCGTGATTGGTGAAGCTGAACGAGACATTTGTCAGCCTGTCGAATGACAGCACGCCATCTGGTTTGGGGTAGTCAATCTTTTCGTGCTTGCTGGCCTCTTCGGTGGCTTCAGCATCCGATTTGCCGTGCTTGAGGGTGCCAAGGAACCCCATGCCAAACGTATTCATCCACATATCCATGCCGCCAATCCCCAAGGATGCCAGCAATCCGTATTTGGACCAGAGCGGTTTGACATTGCGCACCTTGGCCAGATCCTTGCCGATCTCGCCAGTGCGCACCAAGGCCTCGTACCCATCAAGAAGGTCACCGCTGCGCCCGTCCTTGATCGCCAGATAGGCCGCCTCTGCAGCCGCAATACCCGACAGCATTGCATTGTGATTGCCCTTGATGCGCGGCACGTTCACCATCCCAGCCGAGCAACCCAGCAGGGCGCCGCCCGGGAATTCAAGCTTTGGCATGGACTGCAGACCACCCTCGGAAATCGCACGCGCGCCATAGGCAACCCGTTTGCCGCCTTTCAGCAGATCGGCAATCACGGGGTGATGCTTGAACCGCTGGAATTCCATGTAGGGAAACAGATGCGGGTTCTTGTAATTCAGGTGAACAACGAACCCGACATAGACCTGATTATTATCAAGATGGTAGATGAAGGACCCGCCGCCTGCATTCTTTTCCAGGGGCCATCCCATTGTGTGGGTCACCGTGCCTTCGCGATGCTTTTCGGGGTCGATTTCCCAGATTTCCTTCATGCCCAGCCCGTATTTCTGAACATCGGATTTCGCTGCAAGGTCGTATTTTGCGATCACCTGCTTTGATAGCGAACCGCGGACCCCCTCGGACAGGAACACGTATTTGCCATGCAATTCCATCCCCGGCTCATAAGACGGGCCCGGCGTGCCATCAGCGGCCTTGCCAAACTCACCCGCCACAACGCCTTTGACCTCGCCATTGTCACCAAACACCAGCTCAGAGCAGGCCATGCCGGGGAAAATCTCGACCCCCAGCGCCTCGGCCTGTTCAGCCATCCAGCGGCAGACATTGGCCATTGAGACGATGTAATTGCCATGATTGTTCATCAAGGGGGGCATCAGGACGTTCGGGATACGCAACTGGCCTGCCTCGCCCAGCATGTAAAAATTGTCTTCCTTGACCGGCACGTTCACCGGCGCGCCCTTTTCCTTCCAATCGGGGATCAGCTTGTCCAGCCCCACGGGATCAAGCACCGCACCCGACAAGATATGCGCCCCAACTTCCGAGCCTTTTTCAAGCACGACCACTTCAAGATCCGCGTCCAATTGTTTCAGCTTGATCGCCGCCGAAAGGCCGGCGGGTCCAGCGCCCACGATGACAACATCATATTCCATTGTTTCGCGTTCAATCTCGGCCATCAACATTCCTCACTTTGGCAGGGCACAGGCCCTTTCATTTAGGGTCGGCAACGGTTACCTCAAGCAGAATAAAGGGGCAATCTATACACGACGTCAAAAATGATTTGCGCGACACCAAAGCGCGGTTGCCCTTGACTTAGCGCCTGCAAAATAGGCTATGAACGTTCGATTGATAGATTTGCCTTGGGGGCATTATGGAAAAGATACCTCTGACCCGTGCCGGGTTCGACAAACTTGATGCAGAGCTTAAGCATCTGAAATCAGTGGAACGCCCTGCAATTATCCGGGCGATTTCCGAGGCACGCGAGCATGGCGACCTTTCGGAAAATGCCGAATATCATTCTGCAAAGGAAAAGCAGTCATTCATCGAAGGGCGCGTGAAGGAATTGGAAGGCGTCATTTCGCTGGCCGATGTGATTGATCCCGCCAAACTGTCCGGCACAATCAAATTCGGCGCCACTGTTCAGATCGTGGACGAGGATACTGACGAGGAAAAGACCTATCAGATCGTCGGCGAGTACGAAGCCGATATTGAAAACGGCAAGCTGAACATGAAATCCCCCCTGTCGCGCGCCCTGATCGGCAAGGATGAAGGCGACAGCGTCGATGTCCGCACGCCGGGCGGCACGCGCAGCTATGAGATTCTGAAAATCAGCTACGTGTAGGCGCCCGTGGCTTCCCCGAATGGCGCACGCACGGCCGTGCTGGATGGCGACCCATCCCGCATTGCTGCTATTGCCGGTATCATATCAGCCATCTGGCTGGTTCTTGTGGGCCTGTTCCTCTGGCTGATGCCTGCACCCGCGCCCGAAACAGGCTTCACAGCGGCCGGGATAGTGGGAACTGGGATTGCAATCTGCATGCCGCTAGCGTTGATCTGGCTTGCCGCAATCATGGCCCGCAACATGCAGCAGTCCCGCGCCGAAATCCTGCACCTGCAAACATCCATCGCGGAATTGCGCAAGACGTTGGCCCAAAGACCGCCCGCCGCCGCGACACAAATGCAGCCTGCCGCGCCCCCAACAGAAGAGCCCAGACCCTTTGCCTCGCGCCGCGAGGTATCGCGGCTGATCGTTCCACAACCGGCACCGCAGTCACATAGCGCCCAGCAAAGCCTGCCATTGGGTGGGGCGCCGACCGCCACGGAACAACAGCTTGACCGCGTTGATCTGATACGCGCGCTGAACTTTCCTGATGACGAAGGGGACACAGCCGGTTTTGCAGCCTTGCGCCGGGCCCTGAAGGACCGCAATGCCCGCAAATTGGTGCAGGCCAGCCAGGACGTGCTGACCCTGTTGTCCCAGGACGGGATTTACATGGATGATCTGCTGCCCGATGCGCCCAACCCGGCGCTGTGGCGCCGCTTTGCCGGTGGGGAACGGGGGGCCACAATCGCACCGCTTGGCGCAATCCGCGACCGTGATGCGCTTGCGCTGAGCGCGGCGCGGATGCGCGAAGACACGATTTTCCGGGATTCCGTTCATCATTTCCTGCGCAAGTTCGACCTGATGCTGGCCGGGTTTGCAGATGGTGCCAGCGATGACGCTCTGCTGGCCATGGCTGAAACCCGGACGGCGCGTGCTTTCATGCTGCTGGGCCGGGCCACGGGGACGTTCGACTAGACATGTGGGAGATCTTCCTCAAAACCCTGCCATTCTTCATGCTGATTGCATTGGGATACGGTGCGGGACGGCTGAGGTTTTTCACGCCCGAGGCCACGGCCTACCTGACCAAATTCGTCTTTTATTTCGCACTTTCGGCCATGATTTTCCGGTTTGCAGCCAGCCTGCAGCTCGAGGACATCCTGAATTGGCCGTTTGTGTTTGCCTATCTGGCCGGGTCAGGGGCGGTGTATGTTCTGGCAACTGCTGTTGCGATGTGGCGGGGTCTGCCGGTGGCCCAAGCCGCGGTCGAGGCGCAATGCGCGGTAATCGGCAATGTGGGTTTCCTGGGCATTCCGATGCTGGCATTGCTGCTGGGCGACGCAGCGGTGGGGCCGATCATGATGGTTCTGGCGGTGGATTTGATTATCTTTGGCAGCCTGATCGTGATCCTGATCACGGGGTCGCGGGATGGGCGTATGTCACCGGCGATCATTCTGACCGTGGCAACAGGCCTGATCAAAAACCCGATGATCGTGTCCATGTTACTGGGGCTTGCAGTGTCGGCATATGCGGTGCCAATCCCGGTGCCGGTCAACGAATTCCTGACAATCCTCGGGGCCGCTGCAACACCCGGCGCCCTGTTTGCCATCGGCGCATCACTGGCCACAAAATCCGCCGAACGGATGGTTGTGGCCGGGTGGCTATCGCTTTGCAAACTTGTGCTGCATCCGGCGGCGGTTGCGATCATGTGTCTGTTCATCTTTGACGTGGCCCCCTATGCGGCAGGCGTGATGATCGCAGCCGCCGCCCTGCCGGTGGCTGGAAACGTCTATATCATTGCGCAGCATTACGGCGTTGCGCCGGCCCGGGTCTCGGCCGCGATCCTGATTTCCACAATTCTGAGCATCCTGACGGTTTCGGCGGTGATTGCGTGGGTGACAAGCCTATGAACCTGCGCTAGCCCTTGTCGAAACAGACAGGAGGATTTGCGATGGAAACGGTCTCTGAAAACCGGTGCTTCGGTGGTGTGCAGGGTGTTTACAAACACGCCTCTTCGGTCTGCAAATGTGATATGACATTCGCGGTTTTTCTCCCCGCCGAAGCAGCCCACGGGCCGGTGCCGGTGCTGTGGTATCTGTCGGGCCTGACCTGCACCCACGAAAATGCGATGACCAAGGCCGGCGCACAGGCATGGGCGGCCGAGCATGGCATCGCATTGGTCTTTCCCGATACATCACCGCGCGGGGCGGATGTGGCGGATGACGACGCGTTTGATCTGGGGCAAGGGGCGGGTTTCTACGTCAACGCGACCCAGGGGCCGTGGGCGCCACATTTTCAGATGTGGGACTATGTCACCGCCGAACTGCCCGATCTGCTTGCCTCGCAATTTGCGCTGGATATGGGCAGCCAATCCATCACGGGGCATTCGATGGGCGGACACGGGGCGCTGACCATTGCGATGTCATTGCCCGGACGCTTCCGGTCGGTGTCGGCCTTTGCGCCAATCTGCCATCCGACGGCCAGCGACTGGGGGCGCAAACAATTCACCGCCTATCTGGGGTCCGATCACGCGCTGTGGCAGGGGCATGATGCAACGCTGCTGATGCAAAAGGGGGGCTTTGACGGGCCGGCGCTGATTGATACCGGAACCGATGACCAATTCGGCGATCTGCTGGGGACAGAGCATTTGGCGAATGCAATGGCGGGACGCCGGCAAGAGGGCACACTTCGGCTGCAAAAGGGTTATGACCATTCCTATTTCTTTATTTCCACCTTCATGGAAGACCACATCACCTTCCACGCCGAGGCGCTCTATCAGTGATTTACGTCGACGCAGATGCCTGCCCGGTCAAGGTAGAGGTTGAACGCGTCGGCACACGGCACAAACTGAAAATGTTCATTGTCTCGAATGGCGGGATCCGGCCATCGGCCAACCCGCTGGTCGAGACCGTTGTCGTCTCGGATGGGCCGGACGTTGCGGATATCTGGATCGCAGATCGGGCAACCAACGGCGATGTCGTCATCACCGGCGACATTCCCCTTGCCGCCAAATGTATCGAAAACGGTGCGCTGGTGCTGAAGCATAACGGCGAGGCACTGACCCAGAAAAACATCGGCAACGTTCTGGCGACCCGGGACCTGATGGCCGATATGCGGGCGGCTGATCCATTTCGTCAGGGCGGCGGACGTCCCTTTGCAAAGGCTGATCGGGCCCGATTTCTTGACGCGCTGGAACGCACAGTGCGCGCCGCAGCGCGGCCGTGATCGCCCGGCTGTCGCCCGCGCAACTGGGTGCGCTTTGCGCTGCAATATCCGTTCTGTTCTTTTCCATGAACGATGTGGCGATCAAATTTCTCAGCGGCGGATATGCCTTGCATCAGGTTGTGCTGATCCGGTCGGTCATTGCATTGATCATCGTGGTGGCAGTGATCGCACCGCTGACAAATGGCTGGGCTATCGCCAAAACATCCCGATTGCGGATGCACCTGCTACGCGGCCTCTGTGTCGTATGTGCAAACATGACGTTCTTTCTTGGGCTGGCCGCCATGCCGCTTGCCGATGCCGTCGCGATCTTCTTTGTCAGCCCACTAGTGATCACGATCTTTTCGGTCATCTTTCTTGATGAAGTGGTCGGGGCCAAACGTTGGGCCGCCGTCGCCATCGGGTTTGTCGGGGCGCTGGTCATGATGCGCCCCGGGACAGAGGCGTTTCAGCTCGCGTCTTTTCTGCCGCTGATAGCGGCCTTCTGCTATGCCGCGATACACATCATAACCCGGCGGATCGGCAGCACCGAATCTGCGGCGACGATGGCGTTCTATATTCAGGTGATGTTCATTGTCATTTGCCTCGGCATGGGGCTGGTCGTCGGCGATGGCCGGTTTGGGGATCAGTCCAACGCCTCGCTTGCCTTCCTTCTCAGGGCATGGAGCTGGCCGCTGCAGGCTGACTATCTGCTGTTTGTGCTGATTGGCGTCGGGATCGGAATTGGGGGCTATCTGATCAGTCAGGCCTACCGGGTGGCGGCTGCGTCGTTTGTGGCGCCATTTGAATACCTCGCCCTTCCGATGTCAGTGATCTGGGGCATGATTGTTTTTGCCGAGTTTCCGGATGCGCTGGATTACTTTGGGATGACGCTGATCCTTGGTGCAGGCCTGTTCATCATCTGGCGCGAGGCCCGGGCCGCCTAGTTTACAGTCGCATCACCGGGGCTAAGGTAAAGCGAGCGAATTTCGAAAAAGGGTACGCCATGACGATCATGATCCCCTATGACAAAGGCGAGGCCGGGCTTGACTGGATCGGGCTGACCCAGGCGCTGGCTGCCGGGCATGACCTGCCACGGGCAGAAGTCGCCGATACATTTCTTTATCAGGGTGAGAACACGCTGTTGAACCGATCCGCCTGGATCGAGGGGATGGGGCTTGCCGTGAAATGCGCGACGATCTTTCCGGGCAATGTGGCGGCGGGCAAGTCCGCCATTGGCGGGGCGGTGAACCTGTTTTCCGGCAAGGATGGCACATTGGAGGCGATCCTTGATTTTCATCTGGTCACCAAATGGAAAACGGCCGGGGACAGCCTGCTGGCAGCTTTGCGGCTTGCCCGCCCCGACAGCGCCCGCATCCTGATTGTGGGCGCAGGCACTGTCGGCCGCTCGCTTTATCAAGCCTATAGCGCCGGATTTCCGCAGGCCCGCTTTACAATCTGGAATCGGTCCGCGGCCGGCGCGGCGGCGTTCAAGGCTATCTATCCAGAAGTTGACGTCGCGTCCGATTTGCAAGCCGCCGTTGAGCAGGCCGATATCGTAACCTCGGCGACAATGTCGACCACGCCTGTGCTTAAGGGCAGTTGGCTGCAGCCCGGCCAGCATATTGATCTGATCGGCGCCTACCGGCCAGATATGCGCGAAGTCGACGACGAAGCGATTGAAAAGGCAAACATTTTTGTCGACAGCCGCGAAACGACAATCGACCATATCGGCGAATTGAAAATCCCCATCGCGGCGGGCGTGATCACCCCGGCGGATATCGTGGCCGACTTTTATGACTTGCCGCACTTCCGTCGCGACAACGACAAAGACATCACACTCTTCAAAAATGGTGGTGGTGCGCATCTTGATCTGATCACAAGCAGGTACATACTGAATAACTGGTGATATTTTTCATTGCCGCCTCGGGTTGAGGCGCTGTTGGTTTGGATTGGTTTTTATGTGGTACTGGATTTTAATTGTCGGGCTGTTGCTGATTGCAGCAACGCCTTTTGTCATCGAACGGATGCGACCTGTCATTGGCGCAACCGCCCGACACGGTGCCGAGGGTGATTTTGCCCAGCTCTCACAAGGTGTGACACATTTCAGATGGGTCGGCCCGACCCGCGGACCCGTTGCCGTGTTCATCCATGGTCTGGCCACATCATCCATCGCGATGGAAGACGTGGCAGAAGGCCTCGGCTCCATGGGGTACAGGGTTCTGATGTATGATCTTTATGGCCGCGGGCTGTCCGATGCAGTTCCGGGGTCACAGGACCGCGCCTATTTCCTGCGTCAATTATCGGATTTGCTTGCGCATCAGGGTGTCGAGGACGAGTTGACACTGGTGGGTTATTCCATGGGCGCATCAATCGCCACAGCATATGCCGCTGAAAATACCTATCAGATCAAGCGGGTCATCATGTTGGCCGGCGCCGGGGTGCTGACAACCGAAAGCGGCTTTTCCAGCTTCTGCCGCAAGACACCATTGCTGGGCGACTGGCTTCACGGGATGGTCGCCAAGCGGCGGTTCCTGGCCACAATTCCAAAAAACGCCCGGCGGCAGGCGGTGCAAAAAGTTCTGATCGCGCAACAGGCAGAGGTGCAGCGGCGGGGATATCTGCCCGGCATCCTGTCGAGCCGGCGCGGCATCCTGTCAGAAATCCAAGAGGCAGAACATCGCAAGCTTGGACGCGAAGACGTACCGGTTGTGGCCATTTGGGCCGAGCGGGATGAAGTTATCCCGATCTCTGCGTTGGGGCGGCTTGCACAGTGGAACCGTGGCGCCCGTCAGGAAGTTGTGGACGGGGCCGAACACGGCCTGCCCTATACACATGCTGATCAATTGATCGAGGCGTTGCGCCAGACCCTGCGGGAATAGGGTCAGGCAACGGCCGGGCGCGCCACGGACAAACCTTGCGTCACCGGTAGGGCACGATGGGCAACGCAGTTTCGGCCCCGCTCCTTTGCGTTGTACAGGGCCTGATCTGCACAATCGCGCAGTTCTGCAAAGGCCGGTTTCTCTTCAGCCCATGTGCAACCGATACTAACCGAAAGATCAATCTGGGCGCCGTCACACATGGCTGGCGTCTCGGAAACGGATTTCTGGCAACGGTCGGCGATAGCGCTGGCTTGTTCCCTGGTCAGATCTGTCACGACAATGAGAAACTCATCACCACTCATCCGGGCGAACATATCTGTGGGGCGCAGAAGCGCATTCATCCGTTCCGCAATCTCGACCAAGACCTGATCACCACGTAGGTGACCATGCGTGTCGTTGATGGCTTTGAAGCTGTCGACGTCGATACATAGCATTGCCAGCCCTGTGTCTGGACGGGCGCTGATGGACAACGCCTCGTATCTGGTCAGTGCAGCCTCTCGGTTCAGCAGCCCGGTCAAATGGTCCCGTTGTGCTGCGGAAAGCAAACGTATGGTCTCATCCGCAAGGATTTCCTCGCGGCGGATCAACTTGCCCAGCAGCAACGCGCCGACCAGATTTGCGACCAGCAGGATCGGTGCGAGTTCGATCAGGAATTTGTTACGCATCGCCGCTGGCAGGACAAAGGCAACCGCCAGATGCGCCGAAATCATCAATCCCAAGACAAGGTAAGGCATGGCCTTGCCGGTGAGGCGCGGGCGCACCCAGACCTTCCATGTCAGCCCCGCGACAACCGCGACACCCATCCCCATAATCCCTGGCAAAACACCGATCCCGCCCATGTAAAAGCGCGCCGTGGCAGCCATGACCAAGGTGATAACGCCCGCAATCACACCAAAGAACGCGGCCGCAACCCCGATGAACAGGTTGCGCATGTCCACAAAGATGCCTTCGGACATTTCGACGGGGGACATCATGCCCGCCAGCGACGTCAGGCCAAAGACAAGCCCCATCATCATGCAGACCTGCCGATATGATCCCACCGACCGGCGAACAAAGCCGTAGGCGTATACCAACAAGATTGCCAAGCCGATCGGTTCGGCAAAGCCTAGAATAGTCTTTAATAACGCCATTCGCTTCGTCCTCCAAAACTCATGGGAACGTGGTACGGGTCGCCTGTAAAATGTTGCTTAATCCTGCCTGCCGGCAAAATTAGACTCTTCATAAAATTTGAGTAGATTGCGGCTCAAGCCGGGGCGGCGACCCGGCGGCGTTCCTGTATTGGCAAATGAATCAAGGCGCTAAACGCCCCAATACCGACGCCGACCCACCAGCCATGGGTATAGGTGCCATAGGCATCATAAAGTGCGCCGCCCAGCCAAACCCCAAGGAATGACCCCAGTTGGTGTGAGAAGAACACGATGCCATAAAGCGTGCCCATATAGCGCAACCCGTAAAGATGCGCGACCAATCCTGATGTCAGTGGCACGGTCGCCAGCCACAGGCTGCCCATTGCGACAGAAAACAACAGCACGCTGAACGGGGTAATTGGCGCCAATATGAACGCCGCCGCGATAATCGTTCGCCCGGTATATATCCCTGCCAAAAGATACTTTTTCGAGTAACGCTTCCCCGCCCAGCCCGCGGCCAGTGTCCCGCCAATATTGGCCAGACCGATCAGGGATATGGCAACGGCGCCAAGCGCGCTCGTCGTTGTAATCCCAAGCCCCGCCAGCATGCTGTCTTGCGCGATGGGGCCACACATCTCGGTGACAAGCGCCGGGAAATGCGCCGTGATGAACGCAAGCTGATACCCACAGGAAAAGAAACCAAGGAAGATCAGCGTGTAAGACGGATCCTTGAAGGCACGCATCAGGATCGTCCCCATGCTTTCTTCCAACTCTGCCTTGCTGGCTTGCGCAGGCGAACGCATCATCGGCAGAACCAGCAGGGTCGACAGGATCAACCCCGCAAAAGCCACAAAGGTCATTTGCCAGGTCAGGAAAGTCAGCAGATACTCGGCCAGCGGCGCCCCGAAAACCTGCCCCGCGGATCCGGCCGCCGTCGCAATCGCCAGGGCCATTGACCGGTTTTCATCCGAGGCGGCACGCCCCACAACCGCAAGGATGACGCCGAAGCCTGTCCCCGCAATCCCGAACCCAACCAGAATTTCATAGAACTGATGCGCAATCGGCGTGGTCGCGCCAGCAGATAGCAGCAGACCGGCTGCATAGAAAAGCGCACCGATGACAATCGCCCGCCGGTCACCAATTTTTTCGGCAATCGCCCCGAAAATCGGCTGACCAATGCCCCAGGCAAGGTTCTGGATCGCGATGGCAAGGCTGAAATCCGAACGAAGCCACCCGAACTCTGTCGCGATTGGAATTTGGAACACACCAAAAGATGCCCGAATAGCAAAGCCGGTCATGATAATGAGACAGCCCGCAACAAGAACGGGTGTGATCAGGGGGGCGTGACGATCCATGGCCCGATGTCGCGCCGGTTTGGACGGATTGTCAATTCCCTCACTGCAATTGCGGCCTGTTTCCGACACATGCCGCGATCAGGCCAATATGCCCCCGTCCGCATCATCACCTGTTGCATCATGCAGCCGCGCCATATCGAGAATGCGGAAATGGCGTTTGTCCACAAATTCCAGCACACTTTCGGATTTCAGGATCGTCAACTGACGGCTGACAGTTTCGAGCGTCAGGCCAAGGTAGTTGGCGATCTCACTGCGCAGCAACGGCAGAACAAGGTCTGTCTGCTGCCCGTCCGCCCGATCAAGATGCTGGCGGCGGGTGACCATTTCGATAAAGGTGGCGATCTTTTCACCGGCCGTTTTCCGGCCCAGCAGCACCATCCAGTCACGGGCCGCGTCCAGCTCATCCAGGGCGATCTCGACCATGCGCTGTGCAAGATGTGGCACATCGTTGATCAGCTTCCGAAAGGGTTCGCGCTCAAAACAGCACAAGGTGACATCGCTGGCAGCGACGACGTCAAATTCAATATGGGTCCGGCCCGGATGCCCGATAAAGTCCGAGGGAAGCAAAAGCCCGACCATCTGAGTGCGCCCGTCCTCAAGGCTTTTGCCCAGCGTGGCCACGCCTTCGACCACCGACGCCACATAATGCAGCTCTTCGCCCCGCCACAGGATCTGGTCGTTGGCGGAAAAGGATTTGTAGGTCTTGATACTTTCCAAAAGCGCAAGTTCATCCGCATCACAGCGCGAACATACAGCGCGATGTTTGATCGGACATGACGCGCAGGCCATGTTTTTGAGAATACTTTGCTGCATCGTTCTTGATTTATATCAAACCGCCTGAACCCGTGCGTTGTATACTAGCCCTATGGATCATTCTGAACAACTGCGCCGGTCAGGGCTGTTTGACACACAGGTGCCCCGCTACACAAGCTATCCGCCCGCCAATCATTTCGGCCGGGCGACCGGGCGGCGCCATCAGGGCGACTGGCTGGCCGCCATCCCGGACGGATCGGCGGTGTCGCTTTACCTTCATATCCCCTTCTGCAAACGGCTTTGCTGGTTCTGCGCCTGCCGGACGCAAGGCACCAAAAGCCTGCGCCCCGTGGATGCCTATATCGAAAACCTGATGACAGAGGTTTCGATCCTCCGCACCAGATTACACCCGAACATCGCCATATCACGCCTGCATTTGGGCGGCGGCACGCCAACGATTCTTGGCCCCGCGACGATGGACAGACTGCTTGATCATATCCTGAACAGTTTTCCCCGCGCGCCGGGTTTCGAGTTGTCGGTTGAGATTGACCCGACCGAGGCGTCGGACGCATTGCTGCAAACACTGGCCGATCATGGGATGAACAGGGCCAGCATCGGCGTGCAGGATTTCGACCCCCAGGTGCAGGCGGCCATCGGGCGACCGCAAAGCTTTGAACAAACCTCGCGTGTTGTGACGGTGCTGCGTGATGCGGGGGTGCGCAGCCTGAATATGGACCTGCTTTACGGGCTGCCATTCCAGACCGCAGGCAGCATGACGGAAACCGCGCTAAAGGTGCTCGCGCTCGAACCTGATCGGCTGGCGCTTTATGGCTATGCGCATGTGCCCTGGATGTCCAAGCGACAGGTGATGATTGACGCCGCCACCCTGCCGGATGCAGAGACACGTTTCAGCTTTGCCCAGCTGGCCAAACGCCTGTTCGAGGCTGATGGATTCCAGCCAATTGGGATCGACCATTTTGCCCGCCCGACTGACGGCCTTGCGATTGCCGCAGGCTCAGGCAATCTGCGCCGGAACTTTCAGGGCTATACCGATGACGGCGCCGCGGCTTTGCTGGGTCTTGGTGCCTCTGCGATTTCGCGTTTTCCTCAGGGCTATGTCCAGAACGCTGCAGCAACTTCTGCCTATGTGAAACATATACTGGGTGGCGAATTGGCAGGCATGCGCGGCTATGCGCTGACGGATCATGATCGGATCACTGCTGCCATGATCGAAGGGCTGATGTGCAACTTCGAAATCGACGGCGCGGCCCTGATCCGCGGCAATCCGAAAGCTCGCCCCCAGATAGAGACGGCGCTGGATGTGCTGAAACGCAATTTCAGCGACCATGTTTGCATGGATGCGGGCGTGTTACGGGTCAGGCCGGAAAGCACGCCCCTGATCCGCATATTCGCCAATGCGCTCGATACGTTCAGATCAGCCACCAAAAGCCACAGCAGCGCGATCTAGGGTCAGGACCCTCGGATCAGGCCCAGTCATCCACGCCCAACAGGCGCCGCCCCAGCGGTGACAGCGCCGCCGGGCGCACATGTTGCTTTTCCCAACCACGGGGATCACCGGGAAAATCCGGGCGATTGGGCGGCTCGACCTCCTGCCACAGCCGGATGCGTTCCGACTTTTCGCGGGTATTCTCGGGCTCAGCCGGATGCATCGAGATATATTGGGCCAGACGCACCCGATCCTTGGAGATATTCGGCCTGACCCCGTGCGCCAGCAAAGAGTTGAAGATCATCAGATCACCCGGATCAAGCGAGATATCTTCGCGCGCAATGCCTGTCATATCGGGCAAAAGCGGGTTGCGATCCGCAGGTTGCGTCGCAACCCATTCGTCAAAATGCTCAAAAAGATAGGGCGCGCATTGAAAGCCGCCTGTTTCGCTGTCCTGCACATCAAGGCTCAGCACCCCCTGTACACCGATCGGGGGCGGATCAAGGCTGGTATTCACGTCCCAATGAATGAATCCATCCTTGGTGGTCGCCCCCTTTTTGGGGGGATTGAGGTTGGCCCGGTCAATCGTGACCCACAGGTCCTCGCGGTCCCAGATATCCACGAAAGCATCATAGACACGCGGGGTTTGCCGATTATCCCACAAGGCCTGATGGTGATAGATTTCGACCATGCCTGCATTGTTCAGTTCCTTGCGCACATGCGGGCGCCGCTCGGGGGCGTACCAGGTTGACGGATCAGCGGGGTCCTTTTCGTCAAACGCCCAAAGGACATCCGCAAGCGCCTTGGCCTGCGCCACCGGAACGGCCTGACGGACAATCACGTAGCCTTTCGTGATCCAGTGCGTCCAATCGGCCTTTGACAAGACGCGCAGCGGCAGTGTCTTTTCGATATCCTTCAGCTGGGTTGTTAACCCGGCACTGATCGGATGGCTGATCGCGTCGGCATCTGGCTGCATGTTCATGTCCTCCCAGTATCAGGTTCGCCCGCAAATGACGCGGCTGTCCAGCCATAAACGCGCCTACGGCTGGTCACAGGCGCGTTGGGCCAAAGCATGTTCCTGACTTTTCAAGCGTCGTGGCGCAGGCTATCCCACGGT
Source organism: Yoonia sp. SS1-5 (assembly GCF_038443705.2). NCBI lineage: Bacteria > Pseudomonadati > Pseudomonadota > Alphaproteobacteria > Rhodobacterales > Paracoccaceae > Yoonia > Yoonia rhodophyticola. Next base: position 2,083,031 of record NZ_CP151767.2, read on the forward strand.
GATGACGATACAACAGGCATATCAGGCCGCCATTGATGCAGGCACCCTGACAGAAGACCCCGCCCAATTGGCGGTGTTGCCCGAGCTTGAACGGGTACGGGCCGCATTGGCACAACCGGTCAAATCAGGGCTATTCCGCAAGGCGCCACCCCCAATTCCGGGCCTTTATATGTGGGGCGGGGTCGGCCGCGGCAAATCCATGCTGATGGATCTGCTTTATGATCATGTCGATGCCCCCAAGCAGCGCCGCCATTTCCATGCGTTCATGCAATGGGTGCATGCGGAAATGACGCAAGCACGCAAGCGCGGCGTGGATGATGCCATTGCACCGGTGGCCGCAAAGCTGGCAGATGACGTCCGGTTCCTTGCCTTTGATGAGATGCAGATCACCGACATTACCGACGCGATGCTTGTCGGGCGGTTGTTCGAGGCGCTTTTCAAGGCGGGCGTCACCGTTGTGACGACATCAAACCGGCCGCCTGACGACCTGTATAAGGACGGGCTGAACCGGCAATTGTTCGTGCCGTTTATCGGGCTGCTCAAAGACCACATGGTCATTCACGAACTGGCAAGCGATACGGATTACCGACAGGATCGGCTGGCCGGCGCACAAAGCTATTTCACCCCAATTGATGCAGCCGCCCGCATGGCAATCGACGATATCTGGGAACGGCTTTCCGGGGGAAAATCCGAGACCCTCACGCTGCATGTCAAAGGGCGCGAGGTCACCTTGCCGCTATTTCATAACGGCGTGGCCCGCGCAAAATTCTACGATCTGTGCGGCAAGTACCTTGGGGCGGCAGATTATCTGGCATTGGCAGACGCGGTGCGGGTTCTGATCCTTGATGAGATCCCCACCCTGTCCCGCAACAATTTCAACGAAGCAAAACGGTTCGTCACCCTGATCGACACGCTATACGAGGCCAAGGTGCGGCTGATCTGCTCGGCCGCTGCCAAGCCCGAGATGCTTTATGTCGAAGGCGAAGGAACGTTTGAATTCGAACGCACCGCCAGCCGCTTGCGGGAAATGCAGTCGGACGGCTGGGGGCAAAGCTAGGGTCAGGAGCCCCGCCAGGGGAAATACCACGCAATGGCCTGCTTTTTGCCATGGTCCCCGGGCATCAACTGTCCGAACTGTTCAGGATATGCTGCATATGAAAAAACCATTTCTCCTTTTGGCACTGGGTCTGACCACGGCCTGCCTGCCCGCCGAAGAAACCCCCGGCATTGGCCTTGAGATTCCGAACAGCAACTTTCGCGAAAGCGACCTGATTGGTGGGACTTTCGGTGGCACGGGGGCGACGGCGCGTTTTGGGTCGGCTGAAACCGCAACCGGGACGGTGCGGTTCAACTCTGCCTCGTCCATTACCCTCGAGGTCGATGGCGAAAGTACATCCCTGCTGAACCTCGATGGTGACGGATTTGAAGGCCCACTGGGCGAAGGCGCGGTGATCCTGACATCACTGCCAAGCGGGCCCACGACCAGGGATGTTCTGTATATCGTGACAGAAGATCGACCAGCGCCATCGCTTGGTGCCCCGCGTCTGGGGGTGTTTGTCGATGGCAATGAAACGCTGTCCAGCCGCCTGCCCAGCGGCACCGTTGTCTATAACGGCGGTGCGTTGGGCATTAACCAGACCACCATCGCAAATGGCCGTATCCGTCTGGAGATGGGTTTTGCCACCAACACGTTTGATGCCACGCTTACAGGGGTCGATCCGGCAAGTGCCAGCAACACGTTCAGCGTCACAGGTGGGACGGTCAGCAATGGCCGGTTCAACGGTGATATCACGGGCGGCACCGCCCTGGGTGGCGCGCTGAATGGTACGATCTATGGCAGCAGCGGCGATCAGGCGGCCGGAACATTCGTCGTGGACTTGCCCAGCGACGATGTCATCGGGACATTTGGGGCAACGCGCTAAAGCGTTATGCGAAAAACCTGAATCACCTAACGCTGCCTGAAATCAAAGATTTCAACGCGTTACGTGATGCTCGATGTATCAGGTATTTCGTCAAACGCTATAGGGCCAGAATAGCCAAAGGCCCGCGATGCGGGCCTTTGATTGTCGCTGCCACAATCTGCGTGCGGCAAATGCCATCCTGCTGAAAAACAGAAAGACAGGCCCGAAAGCCCGCCCCACTGCCCTGCCAAGCTCGATCCGTTGCGCCTTTTGTGATGCGCTTCTGGTTGAAAACGAATCTAGCCCACGAAGTGATTCGGCGTCAATAGACTGATTCGCGAATCGCCCTAACTTGTCGGCACATAGACCCGGCATTGCGGATCAACCGGCACCGGACTGACAAGAAACGTGGTCTGCGGATCAACGCCGCTTTCCTCGATCCAGACCCCATCCAGGCAGAAATCCTGTGCCTGATTGCCAGAATTGAACCCGAAACGCCCGGCGCCGCAATCCTCGGCTGTTCCATCCGCGTTCCAGCCTTGTGAAAACCCCGATGGCAGGGCGTCACCGGTCAGGAAACTGTTGGTCGCCGGGTCAAAATGTAGGACCCAGGTATCGCCAGCCTGTTTGGTGGCCAGATCCCAGTTGCCAATCTGCTGACCATCGCGAAATCCCGCGATGGCAAATTGCGTGACATCACGCGCCGTCACAATGGGCTTGTTCAGGGCCGTTTCATTGACGGTCATTTCGCCGGTCATGGAATACCCGTTATCGCCCAGCCAGCAAAAATAGAAATTTGCGGCCTGGGTTGGACCGGCGCACAGCCCCAATGCAATCGACAGGGGCCGGATCATGCGGTGTTCTCGCGGATGACATGCCCGGCCAGATAGAGCGAGCCGCAGATCAGGATGCGGGCATGTGGTGCAACATCCGTGATGGACCTGATCGCATCTGCAACCGACGGCGCGGACCGGGCGTCCAACCCGACGGCGCGCGCATTCGCCTCTGTTTCTGCGGCGGGCAATGTATTGGCTTCGCCGGGGATTGATACGGCGACAAGGCTTTCTGCCACCTCCGCCAGCGGGCGCAGATAGCCGCCGATATCCTTGGTGTTCAACATCCCGCAGATCAGATGGGTCGGACGCGCCGATTGTTCTCCCAACGTTTTGGCCAGCGCACGCCCGGCGGCGGGGTTATGCCCCCCATCCAGCCACAATTCCGCGCCCCCGGCCAAATCAACCAGCGGGCCCGCCGTCAGACGCTGCATCCGCGCAGGCCAATCCGCCTGACTGACCGCCGCCTCGCATGCGGCCTCGCCACAGTTCAGGTGACGCAAAGCCGCAATTGCTGCACCTGCATTATAGACCTGATGCGGGCCGGGCAGGTTGGGCAGCGGAAGATCCAGCAGCCCGGTCTCATCCTGGTAAATCATGCGGTCGCGTTCCCGCGCCACATGCCAGTGCTGACCATAGGCCAGAAGCGGGGCGTTCATGCGGGCTGCAACCCCCTCGATCACGGCGATTGCATCATCATGCTGCGGTCCGACGACACAGGTGACCCCGCGTTTAATGATCCCGGCCTTTTCGCCCGCAATCTGCGCGAGTGTGTCGCCCAAAAACTGCTGATGGTCCAAATCTACAGGGGTAATAATCGTCAACGCAGGCACCGCAATAACATTCGTGGCGTCCAGCCTGCCCCCTAAACCGACCTCAAGCAAGGTCCAGTCTGCGCGACTTTCGGCAAATGCAACAAGGGCGGCGACTGTTGTGATCTCGAAGTAGGTGATCGGGTCGGTCCCGTTCGCCTGATAACACCGGTCCAGCACGTCAGAAAGCGCGTCCTCGGCGATCAACGCGCCCGAAAGGCGTATGCGTTCATGAAACCGGGCCAGATGCGGTGACGTGTAGGCATGCACATTTGCGCCGCCGGCCTCCAGCCCCGCGCGGATCATCGCCTGGGTCGATCCTTTGCCATTGGTGCCTGCGATATGGATGACCGGGGGCAGTTTGTCCTGCGGGTTATCCATCGCATCCAGCAAGCGCCAGACACGATCAAGCGTCAGGTCAATGACCTTTGGATGCAGCGCCATCATCCGTTCAAGAATGACATCCGAAGCTGTGGTCACTTCGCCTCTTCTGCGGCGGCGGCGGCGTCCAGTTCCTCGGCAGCTTCCGAGACGATTTCCGGCGCGGGCAGATCACCTTTGACCGGTGCAGGTTGTTTCATCAGCAGGCGGACAATGGTGACCAGTTCGTCTTTCAGATCCGTTCGCTTGGTGACCCGGTCCAGCATGCCGTGATCCAACAGATATTCCGCCCGCTGGAACCCTTCGGGCAGCTTTTCCCCGATGGTCTGCTCAATGACACGCGCGCCTGCAAAGCCGATCAAGGCGTTGGGTTCGGCGATCTGTACATCACCCAGCATCGCGTAAGAGGCGGTGACACCCCCCGTCGTTGGATGGGTCAGCACGACAATATAGGGCAACCCCGCCTCTTTGAGCATCTGTACCGCGATTGTGGTGCGGGGCATCTGCATCAGGCCCATGATACCTTCCTGCATCCGCGCACCGCCGGCGGCAGAAAACAGAATCAGCGGACGGCCAAGCGAAATCGCACGCTCGGCCGCGGCGACGATGGCGTTGCCGACATACATCGACATGGACCCGCCCATGAACGAAAAATCCTGCACCGCGATCACGACGCCTGTGCGCCCAACTTCGCCCTCGGCCACCAGCATGGCATCTTTTTCGCCCGTCTTGCGGCGGGCATCCTTGATCCGGTCGGTGTATTTCTTCTGATCGCGGAATTGCAGCGGGTCGGCCACGGGGTCAGGCACATCGACCTCGATGAATACGCCGCCGTCAAAGACAGACCGCAGGCGATCACGCGCACCGATTGGCATGTGATGGTCGCAATTGGTGCAAACGTTCAGATTGTCAGCCAACTCGCGATGAAACAGCATCGTGCCGCAATCATCGCACTTGGTCCAAAGGTTCTCGGGCACTTCCCTGCGCGAAAACAACGAGTTGATGGTCGGGCGGACGTAGTTGGTGATCCAGTTCATGGCGCGGCCTTCTGCGTTAACAAGCCTCAGATATGCCGGGGTGTTCGGAAATGCAATTGCGACGGCGGGCCCGTGTTCCTTTTGGCCTCTGCCGCACGCTGTGCTAGGCTGGCCGCATTAGCCAATTTTCCAATAGGTGTTTTTATGAAGCAAAGCTTTTTTGAATGGCTGACCGACAGCAAGCAAACCGGTTTCAAGGTGCTGCAAACCTATGCCAGCGAAGCCCCCGACAAATGGCAATATGTGGGGGCGGTATCGGATGCATGGGATCTGATCAAAGCCGATCCGCAGGCCGATGAACAAAAGCAGCTGGAACTTGTCCGGCAGGTATCGCTCGCCTTCGACAGATACGAGCGGACCCAATCCAAGGGCAGGTTTTCGATTGGCGTCAACGCCTTCGGTCTGGGTGTATTCCTGTTCATGGGCGCTGTCATTCTGATCCTGTTCGGCGCGATTTTCGAACCCACCCTTCTGACCTATTGGGGCCATCCGGAGCCCAAAGAGGCCCCGCTGCTGACCCGTCTGGCGGATGTTGATACCGCACGCGGATTGATCACGTTTGTCTTTACGCTGGGCGTCATCGCGCTTGCGCTGATCATCGTGACAGCCAATGTCACCTCGTCCGATGACAAGGGCCTGCGCTTTGAGCGCTCAAAGGAAATCCTGACCTCGATGATTGCGATCCTGGGGACGATCCTAGGGTTTTACTTCGGCAAATCCGATACCACGCCGACCGTCCCGCCCTTTCCCCAGGAAGAGGCGATCCCGGCCGAGACAGACACGCTATCGGATTTCGAGAATGAGGGCGATTTCATCCCGTTGGAGGAAGACGCGTCAGACGCGCTACCCATCACGGAATAGCCCGATCCTAACGGCGCAGGGCGATCCTTGCGGCCAGCCACATGACCAGCACCGTCAGGGTTAGGCTGACCAATTCGAGGATCGCCGCCGGTTCGGCCAGTCTGGCTGCACTCCAGTCATATTGCGCCGGGTCGTCGTAAGGGTAGAGGAACAGCGCAAGCCCGGACGAGGGCCAGTTTTGCATGCCCACGATCAAGACAGCAAAGATGTTGTTGGCCAGATGCAACCCGATGGCCGCCCCCAATGTCCCGGTCCGGGCGGTCAGGTCTGCGCAGGCCAATCCAAGCATCGTGGCCCAAATCCCCCACAGCACCCCGTCCGCAAACCCATACCCGTTGTAGAAATGGGCCGCCCCGAACAGAATTGACGGAATGCCCATCCACACAACCGGCATATTTGTCAGACAGGCCAGTTGCTGCTGCAGGTAGCCCCGAAAATAAATCTCTTCCGTGGTGACCTGTATCAACAGCACCACCAACGCAAAGGGCAACCATAAAAGCCAGCCCAGAAGGTTGCGGGCCTCGGCCAGTTCGGAAAAGGCAATCCAGGGGGGCAAGACCTCAAGAACCAGCAGAACGGCGCCGACCCCCAGTGTCACGTTCCAAAGATCCACGATGGCACGGTCAGGCGCACCGACCAGCGACCAGAACCCGCGGTCATGCACGACGCGCAACAGCAGCACAAAGCCCAGGGCCGTCACGCCAAAGGTTGCAAATTGCGCCAGTGTCGCCAGCGGGGTCAGCCCGTCAAAATAGGCGTTGCGGGCCGTATCGGTGGGCATAGCACCAGCCACGATCACGGGCCCCATGAAGAATACGACCTCGAACCCGATCACCATAAGCGCCAGACGCCAAAGCTCTGTCCGGCCCCAGGCTGCGCGGAAGAATTGGATGTGGTTGGCATATGGATCAGTCATGGCCGACACTAGGCCGCCCAATGTCACCATCGCAACCGCCCGTTTGCATCTTGCGTCAGGCGACCCCGCTATTTAGACCCTTTTCAACAGTTTCCGGGGAGAGAACCAATGCTGAAGGGCAAGCCAGACAAATCCAACCTACCCAGCCGCCACGTGACCGAAGGGCCCGCGCGCGCGCCGCACCGGTCCTATTTCTACGCGATGGGTCTGGATGAAGAGGCGATCAAACAGCCATGGGTCGGTGTTGCCACCTGCTGGAACGAGGCTGCCCCCTGCAACATCTCGCTGAACCGGCAGGCGCAGGCCGTCAAGCTGGGCGTCAAGAAAGGGTCCGGCACACCGCGCGAGTTCACCACGATCACGGTCACCGACGGCATTGCGATGGGTCATGAAGGGATGCGGTCCTCGCTGGCGTCGCGCGAAGCGATTGCCGACACCGTGGAACTGACCATGCGCGGCCATTGCTACGATGCCATCGTCGGCCTTGCGGGTTGCGACAAATCCCTGCCCGGCATGATGATGGCGATGGTGCGTCTGAACACGCCATCCGTCTTTATCTATGGCGGGTCAATCCTGCCCGGCCGGTTGGATGGCAAGGACGTCACCGTGCAGGACGTCTTCGAAGCGGTCGGCAAACATCAGGCGGGCAATATGTCCGACGCCGAATTGGAAGTGCTGGAACGGGTCGCCTGCCCATCGGCCGGTGCCTGCGGCGGCCAGTTCACCGCCAACACCATGGCCTGCGTGTCCGAAGCCATCGGTCTTGCGCTGATGAATTCATCCGGTGCACCCGCCCCTTACGAAAGCCGCGACCAATATGGCATCGCCTCGGGCGAAGCGGTCATGAACCTGATCGAAAAAAACATCCGCGCCCGCGATATCGTCACGCGCAAGTCGCTGGAAAATGCGGCGCGGATCGTGGCCTGCACTGGCGGGTCCACAAATGCGGGTCTGCACTTGCCTGCGATTGCGGCCGAAGCCGGGGTTGATTTCGACCTCTTCGACGTCTGCGATATCTTCCGCGACACGCCCTATTTCGTCGACCTCAAGCCCGGTGGCCAATATGTGGCCAAGGACCTCTACGAGGCGGGCGGCGTTCCTGTGGTCATGAAGGAACTGCGCAAAGCAGGGCTGATCCACGAAGACTGCATGACCGCATCGGGGCGCACCATGGGGGAAGAGCTGGACATGATCAGAGGCGATGCCGACGGCACCGTCATCTACCCGGTTGAAACACCAATCACCGCAACGGGCGGCGTTGTCGGGCTGAAAGGCAACCTGGCCCCGGAAGGTGCGATTGTGAAAGTCGCTGGCATGACCGAGGCGGAACAGACCTTTACCGGTCCGGCACGGGTATTCGAGTGCGAAGAAGACGCATTTGAAGCCGTCAAAGCCCGCCAATACGAAGAAGGCGAAGTCATCGTCATCCGTAACGAAGGCCCATCCGGTGGGCCAGGCATGCGCGAAATGCTGGCGACCACGGCAGCTTTGTCCGGGCAAGGGATGGGCAAAAAGGTGGCCTTGATCACCGATGGTCGTTTTTCGGGTGCCACACGCGGGTTCTGCGTGGGCCATGTGGGACCAGAGGCCGCACATGGCGGTCCCATCGGCCTTCTGGTCAATGGCGACGTCATCACGCTGAACGCGATCACGGGCGAGTTGAGCGTCGATCTGAGCGACGAAGAACTGGCGACCCGCAAAGCCAACTGGAAAGGGCCACGGGAAACGATCTATGCCTCCGGCGCGCTGTGGAAATACGCGCAGCTTGTGGGCGGCGCGCGTTTGGGTGCTGTGACGCATCCGGGCGCGAAGGGCGAAAAGCACATCTATATGGATCTTTGATTTGATACGGTTCAGTTTTTGTTCGGCCGCTGTTTTGGCCATCGTCTCATGTGCGCCGTTCGAGGCGCCTGTAAAATCGCTGGCCCTACTTGATGGCGCGGTCAATGCAAACGCCCCGGCGGGCTATTGTGTTGACCCTGCCGCCAGCCAGCCTGCGGATGGGTTTGCGTTGATCGCCTCATGTGCGTCACTGGGGGCCGATGACAAGGCACCTGACGCACTTGGGGTCGCCACCGTGCAGGTTGGTCCAGCAACCAGCGGGGCTGTCATCGGATCAGAGGACGCTCTAGTCGGTCTGCTGAATTCAGAAGCGGGCGCTGTCCTGCTTAGCAAGGATGGCAAACCCGATCAGATCAAGGTCATCGCAGCGGAAACCGGCGAAAACGCTGTCACCGTGCAATTCACCGATGCAGGCGCCCCACCCATCGCGGGATTGGGGGCCGAGGAATGGCGGGCCTTTACCGATATCGACGGACGGTTGGTGACAGTGGCCGTCAGAGGGCTGGCGACTGCACCCCTGCGCGACGGCACCGGTGCCTGGCTATTGGATCTGGTGCTGAATGGGCTCTTGCCCTCGACCACTGGTGAGACGGCTGAAACATCTGACACCTGAATTGTTTCATTCTTTACCCTTATTTGACATTCTGTCGCAAACACGGCTGACAGAAGGTCTGCGTAAATGGCGATGAAGCCGCACGGCATCATGGGACGATTGCTGCACCGGCGGGCGTTGCGGCGGTGGAACCATGCGTCTCAGATCGCGGGTGATGCTGAATTGTCCACATTGCGCGCCTATCGGCAGCAGGCCCGACAATTGCGTGGCCCGTTGCAGGAATTGCTGCATGTGGCTGACAACCGGCTTGCACTGCCCCGGATCGGATCAAACACATTCGCCCGGCCCAGCGGAACCGATTGGTCATGGCGGCCACAACTTTGGCGTGGGCCACTGCCGGAACAAGGGGTCGCACCGGCGCTGAACAAATCCAGATTGGGGACGGAACTGGCAATCTTTCACGATTGTCCCGCGCAAGAGATCGCCTTGCGGCAGATCCGGAATACCCGCGACCACGATCTGGCGGCATTCGGGGTCAGCCTGGAGGTGCTGCATTTCGAAGGCAGCTTCCTGTCGCTGGTTGTCGATTTGCCGCCCGATGTCTGCGACGGCCTGGAAAAGCGCCATCTGATCCAGCTATCCACCGTCATCGAACGTGAGGCGCCGATCACCATTCAGGCGCGTCTCAACGTCAAGAGCGGCCCTAACACCGATCAGATTCTGCTGCCCTTGCCCGATCAGGATGGCGAATGTGATATCTCTTTTGATCTTGCCTATAGCCAGTTGAACGAGAAACGCACCAGCCACATGTGGATAGATCTGATGTTCGACGCCCCGTCGATGACCAAGACGACCCTGCGTGATCTGACCATTTGTCGCCACCCACGGGCGGCCCTATGATAACTTTGCAAGGGGCAGGATCCGCAGAATGAACAACTGGGAGCTTAACAATACACGCCTGTTCGGCGGGGTATGGGAGGCAGAGCTTTCCGGCACCGGGCCCGACACGCCCAAGTTGCAGGCCACACATGATGGCGTGACGCTTGATGGGTTGCAGCTGACCCATGACGCGCCGACAGATACCTGGCACATCAGGCTAAGCCTGCCAGCAACGGTGATCAGTGACGGGGTGCAGACAATCGTGATCAGTGATGCGCAGAACGCAACCGTGGCCAGCTTTTCCGTGTTAAGCGGCGCAGCCGCCGCCGAGGATCTGCGCGCCGAAATCAGCCTGCTGCGCAGCGAACTTGATATGCTCAAACGGTCGTTCAGACGGCATTGCACCGATAGCTAACCCCGGCGCGCTACGTGCATTGTAGCAAAATGGATCAGTCCGGCAGGGGCGGTTCAACACATTGTTAGATCGCAAACCAGTCCCGTCACCGGCGCGTAACAATGACGTTAACAGGGACAGGAAAGGACACCCTTTATGAATCGTCGTCTTGCATTGAAAACCGCCATCTTGGCCACCGGTGTTGCCATCGTCGCGGCCTGCACACCCATGATGGAAAAAGAACCGGATATCGTGGACATCGCGGCCTCTAACGGCAACTTCAACACGCTGGTTGCGGCTGTCACCGCCGCAGGCCTTGTTGAGACGTTGAAGGGCGATGGCCCGTTCACCGTTTTCGCACCAACCGACGCAGCATTTGCGGCCTTGCCTGCCGGTACAGTTGATAACCTCCTGCTGCCCGAGAACAAGGATCAGCTGACCGCCATTCTGACCTACCACGTCGTTCCAGGCGCGGTCACGTCAGACCAGTTGGCCGGTCAGCGGCTAAGCGTTGCGACCGTCAACGGTGAAAACGTGCATATTGACGGCAGAAACGGCGTCAAGGTCGAGCAGTCCAATGTGACCACGGCTGACATCATTGCCTCAAACGGCGTGATTCACGTGATCGACAAGGTGCTGCTGCCCTAAATGGATCGCGTAGTGTCGCCTCTTCCACGCTGATGCGTGGCGGGGGCGGCCCGAGGCCGTGGCCCTAGTCGGCTGCCCAACGTTGCAGCGCATCTTCGTCTTCGTCTTTTGCCGCCACCCATTGCGCCCCTTGCTGAGTGATTTCTTTTTTCCAGAACGGGGCGCGGGATTTCAGATAGTCCATCAGAAAGTCAGCCGCCGCAAACGCAGCTGCCCTGTGGGCCGCGGCGGTGGCAACCATCATGATGGGCGCGCCCGGTTTCAATGCGCCATAGCGATGAATGACCAGACAATCGGCCAGTTCCCACCGCTGCATCGCCTGTTGCGCAATTTTGCTGATCGCCGATTGGGTCATGCCCGGATAATGCTCGATCTGCATTTCCTGCAAAGTCTGATCAGTATCGCGGACCACGCCGGTAAAGCTGACCACCGCGCCGATATCGGTGCGCCCATCTGCAAAGCTGTTCAGCTCGGCACCGGCATCAAACCGTTCTGACTGTACCCTGACCTGCATTCAGCCGCCCGTCATTGGCGGGAAAAACGCAACCTCGCGCACGTCCTTAAGGGGTGCGTCAAAATCCGACAGCTCTTGATCCAGCGCCACGCGCAAGGCGGAAATGTCTGCAAACGCCGCAGCATAGCGGTCTTCACGTGATCTTAGTTCAGCCACAAGGTCATTGACGGTCGCCGCCTCGGTGGTGACTTCTTCCTGCGGGATACCGATCCGCTCGCGGACCCATGCAAAATACATCACATTCATTATCCAACATCCTTCAGATAGGGCAGCGATTTGCGGAAATAGTCCCAGCCGGTCATCAGCGTCAATACGCCCGCCACCCACAGAACCGTGATCCCACCCCACCAGCTGACGACCATACCCTGGTATTTCCACCAAAGCCCCAGTTCATCCGGGCCGGTGCCGTCAATGGCCGCCTGCACCATTTCCGATGTCATCGCCAGCGATTGCATACCGAAATAATGCTCAAACGCGCCTGTCGCGAAAAGCAGCGCAATCCCGACCATTTGGGCGGTCGTTTTCCATTTGGCCAGAACCGTAACCTTCAGCGTACCTGCGGTTTCGCCCAGAAACTCGCGCAGGCCGGATACAAAGACCTCGCGAAAGATAATCACCGTCGCGGGCAACAAGATCCACGGGTTCATCCCCGAAAAGCCCGTGATGACCACCAGCGCAATGATCACCATCGCCTTGTCGGCAATCGGGTCCATCATCGCCCCCAGCTTGCTTTCCTGTTTCCAAAGCCGTGCGAGATACCCATCGAGAAAGTCGGTCAGGGCCGCGGCAACAAACAGGATCAGGGCGAACCAGTCCGCCCATGGCCGGGTGAAGTACAGAAACATGATCACCACGCCGGGGGCCGCCAGAAGGCGCAGGATCGTCAGGATATTTGGTAGGTTCAATTGCATATGCCAGTGGTAGCGTGGGTAAGACGACGATACCAGAGGGGCCGTCATCACAGGGTCACTGTGCTGCATCCGTCGGGATCACCCGTTTTCGTGAAAGTAGTCGTAGATCGTCTGCGCCATATTTGCAGATACGCCATCAACTGCCTTTAAATCCGCCAGATTTGCGCGCGCAACGGCCTTGGCGGATCCGAAATGGGCCAGCAGGGCGCGTTTCCGCGTGGCGCCCACGCCGGGGATATCATCAAGCGGGGTTGCGCCGATGGCCTTGGACCGCTTGGCGCGATGGGTGCCGATGGCAAAGCGGTGGACCTCGTCCCGCATGCGCTGAATGAAATAAAGCACCGGATCATTGTGACGCAGTGCCATCACGGGTTTGCCGGTTCGGTGGAATTCTTCCTTGCCCGCATCACGATCTTCGCCTTTGGCCACGCCAACCATGGGAATATCACTGACACCCAGATCATCCATGATCTCGCGCACCGCGCTTACCTGCCCTGCGCCGCCGTCAATCAATAGCAGATCCGGCCAGGTGCCTTGGGTCCGGTCCGGATCTTCCTTCAAAAGTCTTTGGAACCGGCGGGTCAGGACCTCTTTCATCATTCCGAAATCATCACCGGGGGTCAGTTTGGTATCCTTGATGTTGAACTTGCGGTACTGGTTTTTGTCGAACCCGTCAGGGCCAGCCACGATCATGGCCCCAACCGCATGCGCACCCTGAATATGCGAGTTGTCGTAAACCTCGATCCGGTCCGGCACCTTATCCATCTCAAACGCCTCGGCCACACCTTTAAGCAGTCTTGCCTGTGTGGCGGTTTCGGACATCTTGCGCGCCAGGCTTTCACGGGCGTTGCGCAAGGCTGATTGCACCAGTTCAGCCTTTTCGCCGCGCTGCGGGACCGTGATCTCGACCTTGCGGCCGGCCTTTTCAGCGAGGGCATCCGCCATCAGATCGTCATTATCCAGACCATGCGACAGGATCAGCATGCGGGGTGGTTCGCGGTTGGAATAGAACTGACCGACAAAGGCCTCCATCACCTCGGACAGGTCTTCGTCCCCGCTGATGCGTGGGTAATAGTCATGATTACCCCAGTTCTGGTTCGCCCGAATAAAGAAGACCTGCACACAGGCCTGACCGCCATCGGTGTGCAGGGCGATCACATCCGCCTCGGTCGTGGATTGCGGGTTGATACCCTGCGCTGATTGCACTTGGGTCAGGGCCTTGATGCGGTCGCGCAAGGCGGCGGCGCGCTCGAATTCCAGCGCCGCACTGGCATCCTGCATCTGTTTGGCAAGTGCTTCCTGAATGCCCTTGGTCCGGCCCTGCAGGAATTGTTCGGCATCACGGACCGACCCTGCATAATCGTCTTCGCTGATCAGTCCGCAGCAGGGGCCAGAGCAGCGTTTGATCTGATATTGCAGGCACGGCCGACTACGGGTTTCAAAATCCGAGTCCGAGCAATTGCGCAAAAGGAACACACGCTGAAGCTGATTGAGCGTGCGATTGACAGCACCCGCCCCGGCAAACGGGCCGTAATAGTCCCCCTTTTGTTTCTTGGCACCACGGTGCTTTTTGATCTGCGGGAAAGCATGGTCCTTGGCGACCAGAATATTGGGAAAGCTTTTGTCGTCCCGCAGCAGCACATTATAGCGTGGCTTCAGCTGCTTGATCAGGTTTTGTTCAAGCAACAGGGCTTCGGTTTCTGTCCGCGTTGTCAGGAACATCATCGACGCGGTTTCGCGGATCATCCGCGTGATCCGGGCACTGTGCTGACCGGGCCGGCTATAATTGCTGACACGCGCCTTGAGGTTGCGCGCCTTGCCGACATAAAGAACGCGGCTTTCTGCATCAAGCATCCGGTAGACACCGGGTGAGCTATCCAGACTACGGAGGTACCTACGTATACACTCGTATCCGGTTGCGGCTTGATCCTTAGGTTGCACAGTCATGTTCACGGTCCCGTGATTCTTATTTGGCTGCAATGGTAAAGCAGCAGGGACAAGAGAAAAGGCATCCACTGTTTCTGTGGATAACTCGGTGAGTTATTCTGCGAAAATCAGAAATTTTCCTTATTTTCGGCTGACTTCGTCGGATTGCCTGTTTTTTAGGCACTTTTTTAACCCACTGAAAAGAAAGTATATTTTTATTACCAGATGATTAAAGCATTGAAAAACAGGCTATTTGTAAAGATTTTGTGAAGGTTGACATGGCCCGGTGCGTAACTTGCGGCCAGACTCACTCTACACCCAGAACATCGGGGGTTTCCCAACCCAGATGCTGCCCCCCATCCACGGCGATCATCTGCCCGGTGACGGCCCGTGCCTCCAGTAGGTATGCCAACGCGGCGGTAATGTCTGACGGGTTTGCGCCGCGCCGTAAAACAGTAGCCTCACGCTGTCGCGCGAAATGCGCAGCGCTTTGGTTATGCCCCTGCAGGGTGGGTCCGGGACCGATCCCATTGACACGCACACGGGGTGCCAACGCCTGTGCCGCGGTCCGGGTCATTGCCCATAGTCCCATCTTGGCGATGGTATAGCTCATGAATTCCGGCGTCAGCTTGTGCACACGTTGATCAAGCATGTTCACCACCAGTGCCTGTGCGACAGGTTCGCCCATATCGTCATTGATCGGGTCTGGGGCCTGCGCCGCAAAGGTCTGGGTCAGGACAAACGGTGCGCGCAGGTTTGATTCCAGATGTCTGTCCCAGCTTTTACGGGTCGCCGTGTTGATGTCGTCATGCTCAAAGATCGAGGCATTGTTGACCAGGCAGGTCAGCGGCCCGCCAATCGCGTCTGCCGCCCGCCCGATCAGGGCCTGGGTTGCATCCTCTGATAACAGGTCCGCTTGCAAGGCAACTGCCTTGCGCCCCATCGCCTGCAACTGCGCCACCGTGTCCGATGCGCCCGCTGCCGATCCGGCATAATGCACCGCAACGTCATATCCGCGCTGCCCAAGGCAAAGGGCCATAGCCTGCCCAAGCCGGGCCCCTGCACCTGTCACCAGTGCTTTCATGTCCGCCCCTTTTCACAAACACATGGTCCCTTGCCGATCCGGTAACGTTGGCATTTCGGGCATTTGGCCTGCGCCAAACGATCCTGCCCCGGAAACCGCCACTTGCCGAACAATCCAAGGACCCCCATGAAGGCCAGAAAGATAAAGATCGCCTTGAGGATCATAGGCCGAACCGGGCGAAAGCCGCCCGTTCCTCGATCCCCGCAATCGTATCGCCGACAATCTGGGTCCCAAAGCGAGAAAGGATCGACCGTTTGGCGCCATAGCGCTTGAACTGCACTTTGTCGCCGAAACGGTCCTTCATCACAGGCGCCAGATGCCCGATGCCATCGACCAGCCCCTCATCCAGCCCTTTTTGGCCGATATAGACCTCGCCCGAGAAAAGATCAGGGTTATCCGACAGCTTGGTGCCGCGCCGCGATTTCACGTAGTTGATAAATGTCTCGTGCAGGTCCTCTAACCAGCCTTTCAACTTGTCCACATCTTCGGGTTTGAGCGGCTTGAAAGGATCCAGCATGGATTTGGATTTGCCGGCCGTGTGCACGCGACGCTCGATCCCGTAATTGCCCAGCGCTTCATGCGCGCCAAAACCAGCACTGATCACGCCAATGGATCCGGTGATGGAACAGCTATCGACAAAAATCTCGTCTGCGGCACAGGCCAGCCAATAACCACCCGAGGCCGCGACATCCTCGACAAATGCAAAGACCGGGATTTTCTTTTCATCCGCAAGCCGGCGAATACGGGCGGCGATCAGGGATGATTGCACAGGCGATCCACCCGGGCAGTTGATTTCCAGCGCGACAGCGGCTGGCTTGCCCTTCGAGAACGCTTTTTCGATGACAGGGGCAAGCGTGGGGTTGTCCAACCCCCGGCCGCCATTTGTGATCGCACCCTGCAACCGGATCACGGCGACGAAGGGATCGGACTTTGTAAATGGGATATACTTCATGCCGCTCTACTTAGGGTGTCTGAAGGGATGCACAAGTCATTGCCTGATCCGCCATCCCGTCCGGAAAATCCACCAGATGAAGGCCAGACAGATGCCTGTGAACAGCGCAATCGCGAACAGTGATAAACCGATGCTGACATCTGCGGTCCCAAAGAAAGACCAGCGAAATCCGCTGATCAGATAGACGACGGGATTGAACAGGGTGATGTTCTGCCACACCGGCGGCAGCATCGCGATCGAGTAGAAAGAGCCGCCCAGAAACACCAGCGGGGTGATCACCAGCAGCGGGATCAACTGCAGCTGTTCGAAATTCCCTGCCCAAATCCCGATGATAAACCCAAGCAACGCGAAGCTGACGCAAGTCAGCGTCAGGAACGCGATCATCGCCAGCGGATGCGCGATGCTGATATCCACAAAAAAGAAGGATGTGATCAAAATGACCACGCCGATAAACATCGCCTTGGTGGCCGCTGCCCCCACATACCCGGCCACGATCTCGAGAAAGCTGACCGGCGCGGACAGCAGC